>DAHWIK010000043.1 GCA_027345185.1 Microcaldota archaeon | reverse complement strand
CTCCGCTTCCCGTAGCAATAGTTTCAGATCCAGAAAGGTCTGTCAGAGTTATTATTGTATTATTTTTTGATGAGTATATGTGCGCTACACCCCACCTTATGGCTTTTGGTATGTACTTCTCCTTAGCTTCTATTGCAATATTTTCATATGAGATATTCTCCTTCTTAGCCTCCTGCTGCTTCTCTTGCTGCTGCTTTGTTGCCTTCGATTCAGCTTTCTTCTTTCCCGGCATTATTGTCCCTCTTTAGCCTCTGGCTTCTGTGCCTCTGCCGCAGGTGTAGCCTGTGCGGCCGTCAATTCTGGCGCAGCCTTTGGCTCTGCAGGATTGAGGTCGATCGGCTTATAGTATCCTATCCTGGCCTCTTCATCAGCCAATACCATGTATCCTGCTGACTTTACCTTTCTCCCGTTTATCGCTATGAATCCGTGCGCTATGAGCTGCCTGGCCTGCTTAGGCGTCCTAGCGAGTCCGTTCCTGAAGACCACTGATTGAAGCCTCCTGTTGAGTATGGCCTCTGGGGTTATTCCCAAAAGGTCGTCGATCTTGGCCTCCTTTGCGACTATGTTGTACCTTGATAATCTTGCTATTATCTCCTTTCCTACCTTTTCTGTAGACCTGTTTGATAGAACCTCCCGCGCATTCCTTCTTATCCTGCTGACCTCTGTTGTCGTCTTCCAGAGTTCCCTGAGGTTCTTCAATCCGTACTTTTCCTTGAGCTCGTGATCCCTGTCAATTCTTGCCGCATTCCACATCAGCTTTGAGCGAACATACTTCTTTCTTATCTTCTTCGGATCTCCCATTCAGCTCACTTCTTTGCCTCTGCCGCAGGCGCAGCGGCCGCAGCTCCGCCTGCAGGCTTTGCAGGTGCCTGTGCTGCTTTCTGGGCTGCCTCGGCTGCTTTCTTGGTAACTCCTACAGTTGCTCCAGTCCTGCCAGTGGACCTGGTCTTCTGGCCGCGTACCTTCTGGCCATACCTATGCCTGAAGCCCCTGTATGTCTGTATCTTGATATCATTCTCTATGTCCTGCCTTGTCTTTACTATGAGATCTGTTCCGACCAGGTGCAGATTTTCACCAGTTTCCCTATCGCTTCTCCTGTTGAGCAGGTATAATGGCATCTTGACTTTCTTAGGATCCTTGAGCAGTTCCTCTATCTTCTCTATTCCTGCCTCGTCAAGCGAGCCTATCGTTGTCTCCCTAGGTATTTTGTAGATGTCCCTTATTCCTAGAGAAATAGCGTTTGACATGTTATACCCTATGCCCTTTATCTGCATAAGAGCTGCAGGTATGCTCAGGTCTCCGTCAATGTCCCTTCCGGCTATCCTGACTATGCTGGTGCTAGCTGCCTTCTTCTGCTCCTGGGGCTTTGCCTTTGGTTCTTCATTCTCTTTAGCCACTAAAACACACAATAACGGTATAATTATTACAATTTCCTTAATGATTTAAGGAAATAAGCCTCCGTATAGAATACGGCAACTCTATAGTATTATAGATATAAGGTTTTTAAGGCTTTCTAGTATCTTGAAACGGCCTTAGCCAGGCGTTACCCTGTTACCCGGCCCTTATCCGGCCCTTATTATTGTATGGCTTTGCCTTCTCCTGCCAGGTCTCTATTGCAGTGCCAACCTTGTACTTTTCCGAAGCGCATGCGAAGAATCCATCAGGAAACCGGCTGGACGACTGCAAGACCCTGAAATAATCTATTAAGTAAGGCACTATGGCTGTGCCATGCGCCCTGGATATGGGCCCATTACACATGATGTCATTTATAGGGACCTTCCTGCCGAAATTTATCTGGGCGTCCACGATATTTTTGTGAAGCTGTTTCAGCTTTTCTGCAGTCTCCCTGTCATGCTTGAAGACATCATAGGTTACCTTTCCTGAATCGTCCTTTCTGACTGCGCCTATGAAATATACGTAATCCATGCAAACCAGCAGAATAAAGCTAGGTCGTCTTTATACTTATTAAACGGTTTTCTGCAGTTTAATTTGAGAGCCGCGTCCAAGTCCAGATTTAAATATAAGAAGATTATTGAAGATACATGATGAAATGCTCAATAGCTCAAAGCGAAATCAGCGTGAATTAATAATCGAATTACTCGGCGGATCCAAAAGAAGCCAAATCAGTTCCATGGAAATTGACATCTTCTCAAGTATTAGGGATGATATGCAGACTGAATTTTTCATTCAGTGCCTGCGCAGCGGAGAACTGCTGGCCGGCCGGAGGAAGGACGAAATGGTATCAATATCAACCTCCTTGGCCAAGTACCTTCACGAAAATAATATACAAAACATAGTTCTTCTTGATAGGGCTGCAAGACCCACATACGTGGGACTGACAGAAGCTTGGCGCATGCTTTATCCAGACGAGAGAAGGCCAGGCATATGGTTCGTCAACCCTGACATAGCCAGGGATAGGTTAGGGCCGGCAGAAGCAGCAAAGGAGCTTAAGGAGACATATCCAAGGTTAATGAAGATGCGCGACTCTCCTGTAATGGTATTTGACTTATGTTCGCATACCGAGGACGGGTCTCTGTTTTCCGCTTCTAGGATGTTTCAAGAGGCAGGATTCAAGGATATTAGGACTGGCCTGGCGCAGCCTCCAGAGATTGAGTATAACTCCAGTACTGCCGTAGCAAATCATGACTTTGTTGCACTGCCTCACATTGCCGAGGCGTTCTGCTATCCGTTTGGCAAGGATGTCATGACAAAAAAGGGTCACAGCGTCAAGCCAGAGAGGAATGAATTCGGGAAACATGTCGCTTATGCCAGGGAGTTAAGGGCCGAAATCAGGAAAGCCTTTAGGCATGCATGATCATCACACTACTATTTTTATCCTTAAGAAAGATACGCCAAGGTTGGGATTTTCAAAACCAATGACTTAACAAAGGCCTATTTGAACCCAAATGGCCCGTGAGGACCATACGCTTGCAGGAAAGATTTCCAGGCGTACGCGTTACCGGATTCTGCCACCTTGGCACGATTAACTATTCATGCTACAGCCTATATAAAATTATACTTTTGGAGAATGCCGTCTTGCCGTCCAGCAACCGCGACAAAATGCAGAATTATATACTTTTATAATCTAACTAAAAATATGCCAAAAAGAATAGCGTTATGCATAACCGGCGCTTCTGGTGCAGTGTATGCTTACAGGTTCCTGCAGGAGACATCAAGGTCAAATGATGTTGAGACGCATCTTGTGATAAGCAATGCCGGGGCGATTGTCATAAAGCAGGAGCTTGGCATAAATGCCTCAGAGGTGCAGAGGCTTGCAAGCTTCAGTTACGACGAGAAGAACTTCATGGCCCCCATAGCTAGCGGCTCATTCAGGCTTGATGGCGCAATGGTGGCTCCATGCTCTATGAAAACTCTTTCAGGCATAGCCCACGATTACGAAGATAACCTGATCATAAGGTGCGCATCCATAGCCCTCAAGGAGAAATGGAGGCTCGTGCTGATGCCGCGCGAGACGCCGCTAAGCACCATACAGATAAAGAATATGCTCGAAGTTTCAAAGGCCGGTGCAACAGTGCTGCCGCCTATGCCTCAGTTCTACTTCAAGCCCAAGGATGTAGGTGAGATGGTGGACATGATGGTGGGCAAGATGCTCTCAATCTTTGACATAGACAGCAGGCTTACGCATGAATGGGGCGCAGACAAGTTGGCGCTAAAGGAATTCGAGCCGTCAGGGGCAACTTACTAAGTGAGTAGATGATAAAGGACCTCAGGAGCTATCTTGAATATCTCTCAAAGCGCGGAAAACTCGGCAATGTAAATGGTATGGTCAGCCCTGATCTTGAGATATCTGCTATTACCGACAGGGAGAACAAGGAGCACCGCTACGAAAGCAGGACGCTACTGTTCAACAAGGTAGACGGCTACGAGCTGCCCGTTGCAACAAATCTTATGGGATCATATTCTGTGTTGAAGGATCTCTTCTCAGGGTTCGGTGTAGCCGATTTCCTGAGCAATCTATACTACGCAAAAGATATCTCGCTTATCAAGGGCGCAAAGACCCTGATCAATTCGAAGCCAAACGTATCAAGGAGAGGGTTCAAGGGGTACAGGAAGGTCGGAAGCCTAGATGAGCTGCCTATAATAAAGACCTGGCCAAACGATGCAGGTAAATTCATTACTCTACCCCTTGTAATAACAAAGAGCCCTAAGGATGAGTCGACAAACGTGGGCGTATACCGGATGCAGGTGTTCGACGGCGAGACTACAGGTATGCACTGCCAGTCCCAGAAGGGCGGAGCAATACACATACTTGAGGCAAAGGAAGCAGGAAAGCCGCTTGACGTCTCCATATCAATAGGCACTGATCCTTTCAACATATTGTCGGCTGTCGCACCCATACCGCACGGAATCAGCGAGTTCGCCTTTGCTGGAATTGCGCGAAAGGCCAGGACAGAGCTCCTCGACTGCGGCGAGTGTCCGGCGGTTCCCGCAAACTCTGAGATAATAATAAACGGATATGTAGATCCGAACGAGATGCGCGATGAAGGCCCATATGGGGACCACACCGGATATTACAGCATACAGCAGCCAGCATTCGTCTTCCACATAAAGGACATATACGCGAAGGAGAATGCCATATACGCTGCGAGCGTCGTCGGGTTCCCATGGAGCGAGGACGGCACTGCAGGAAAGTTCCTGATGGAGTACCTAAAGCCTATGCTCAGGCTGATAAACCCTAACATAATAGACATAGAGCTCCCTCCGGAAGGCGCATTCACGAACATGTGCTTCATAAACGTCAGGAAGAGGTTTCCAGGAGATGCGAGCAAGGCAATGTTCTCGATTCTGGGCATGGGCCAGCTCTCGCTGACAAAGATAATAGTGGCATTCGACGAGGATGTGGACATACACGATATTGGCAGAGTAATTTGGGGAATATCAACCAGAGTGGATCCGGATAGGGACATCAAGATAATAAGGGGCGTAGCAACAGACACGCTCGACCACACCTCAAATGTCTTCGGATACGGATCAAAGATGCTGATAGACGCAACCAAAAAGTCCAAGGAGGACGGATACACCAGAACATGGCCGGACGCCATAGTTCCTGACAAGGATATTCTAAAAGAGATAGATAAGAAATGGAGACAGATAAGCTGATGAGAATATTAAACGAGCTCTTCGCCCCGCAACTCTTAGTATTCAACCTATGCTTTGTGTATATTGGCATGCTGCTTGCACCGGCATACGCATACTCAATCCGCACAGCCCTACTGCTGACAATAGCATTTGTTGCTGCGCGCTCTTCGGGTGTACTGATGAACAGGTACATAGGCAGGGATGAGGATCTAAGCGACGAGAAAAAGGTCAAGACAATGCTAAGCCTCAAGGTTCCAAAGAGGATAGTTCTTCTGCTCTTCTCGCTCTGCGCGGCCATATTCATCCTGAGCGCATATCTCCTGAACTGGCTTGCACTCCTGCTCACGCCAATACCTCTGATCTTCTTTGTGGCAGATCCGATGGTAAAGAGGCATACCAGCGGGAGGCACTACTTCCTAGGCCTAATAGAGTCTTTCGATGTGATGGGCGGATACATAGGAGCTGCAGCCGCATTGCCGTCAACCGATCTGGTCTACCTCATGATGCTTGCGGTGATATTCATAGGAGGTGGCTTTGACATGATGATAGCCATGAGGAAGGCAAGGTTCGACAGGACCAACGGGCTCAAGACAGTTGCGTCTACAAAAGGAGTCACTGCGGCTCTGAACTACTCACTCTATTCGCACATAACTGCATCCATTCTGCTAATAATCTTTGCGATAATATCAAGGTCATACGTAGTGATCGCAGGTTCGGTGATAGCTTCAATCTTCCTTCTTGTCCAGCACGTAAACATGAATCCGAGGGATATAGGGGACATAATGAGCAGGGTGGCAAAGTTCAATACGCTTGCCGCGCTCTCAATGCTCCTGTCTGTACTCGCAGCGGTTTTTGTATGGTAATTGTGATAAATGATTCGCCCCGCAAACCCATCATTTCAATGGTGGGTTAGGGGCGTGAGAAGGTATATAAGAATGGAAAACAAAAAGAAGAACATGGAAACAATGCGTGCCTACAAGTTCAGGATATACCCTGACGCAAAGAGGCAGGAAGCGATAGACGATGCCATTTCCATGTCCCAAAGGCTCTACAACAAACTTCTTGAG
>DAHWIK010000029.1 GCA_027345185.1 Microcaldota archaeon | reverse complement strand
TATCTACCTTGGCGATGCTCTATGCTCCTCTGCGAGAAATATACACCGTATACACTGAATGGAATAATAGGCAACGGGCTTGCAAAAGAAAAGCTGGTCCAATTCGGCATAGATGCGGTAGGCGGGAAGAAGACCCGCGCGGTCATGATCTGCGGCCCTTCAGGTACAGGCAAGACATCAGCTGCACACGCAATAGCGTATTCCAACGGATTTGACATAATAGAGCTTAATGCCAGCGACTACAGGGATTCAGACACACTGAGCAAGAAGATCCTGCCCCTCGCTACTACAAGGGGTCTGTTCAGCAAGAAGAGTCTGATACTCTTCGACGAGGTTGACGAGCTTTCTCGCCTCGACTCAGGCTCTGAGCGTGTTATACTCCAGCTGATAAGGGAATCAAGACATCCGGTAGTGCTTGTAGCGAATGATTATTGGAACAAGAAGGTCGCGTTCCTGCGCGATGTAGTTGACAAAGTGGAATTCAAGAGGCCTGATACAACTGAAGTTCTGTATCTCCTCCAGAAGATAGTTGCCAGCGAGAAGAAGGAGGTAAAACAGGAGATACTGGTCGAGATATCAAAGAGGAGCAACGGAGACGTGCGCGGGGCGATAAATGACCTTGAACTCATGATTGGAGCCAAGCCCGAGCTTCTTGAATTCCTCGGAATCCGGGATAGGAAGTCTGAGATCTTCAAAGTGCTTGACAAAATATTCTACTCAAGCAACTTCGATATTGCAAGGAATGCGATGATATCGACCGAAGTAGACATGGACATGCTACTCAACTGGATATGCCAGAACATACCTAACAAGTACCTGTCAAAGGTCTGCATATATGACGCATACGATAATCTCTCCAAGGCGAGCATGTTCAGCGAGAAAGCCTCAAGGAAGAGCTATTACGGCTATCTGCGCTATGCGAGCATACTGATGTCTTCTGGCGTCTCCCTTGCCAGCAACGGCAACGTCAGCAGGCTTACTCCTTATGTCTTCCCGTCAAGGATAAGCAGGCTTAGCAAGACGAAGAAGAGCAGGGAGTCCATAAACAAGATAGCGCTCAAGCTGTCCGCCGAGCTTCATGCAAACAGGAAGACCATAATAAACGACCACCTGCCGATATTCAACATCATGATAAACAAGGCTATAGAGGCATACGGAGGAGAGGCGGTTCAGGAATACATGGAAAAGGTCTACAAGCTGGAGAAGGAAGAGGTGGCGATCATAGCTTCGTATTCAAAGTTCAGCTCTTAGGATATAGGCTTTCAAGATGCAACTCTAGTGCTATCCCGGGTTCCTCTATGCCGAAATTCTTGAGCACCAGCGGGTGAAGCTCTCCGAAGAACCCTATGCCCTTTCCTTCGAGCACTATCTCAGCAGACCTGCCCTCTATGAATGTTCCGTGCTTTAGTTCCGAGATTCTGTATTTTACTCCTGCCGCATAAAGCAGGCCTTCTACAACCTCCTTTGCTGTGTTGAAGTTCGCCTTCGGATTTATGGACACTCCTGCCAGGTGGTACGACTCAAAAGGCTTCCTGTCCTTGGCCCGGAATGCCATGTCTATCTCGAATATATCCTGCGGCATCTTTTCATGGCCGGACTTCCCAACGTTATTGAGCAGGGACGGCAGTAGCCATGTCCTCATCATGGTTATGGTATCTGTGTTCGAGTTCTTTAGCATTATTGCGCTCTTGTCATCGCTTATCCCTGCCTTGTCAAAATTGTTCTGCTTATTTGTGAGATAGGAATCAGTGCACTCGGAGAAACCGAGCCCCACCATTATGTCCGCAAGTTTCCTGTTGAATTTGGTTCTCTCCTCCAACCCTCCCGGCTGCGAGTAATAGATGGGAAGCGGGTTTATGTACTCATATCCATATCCTATTGCCATATCCTCTATCACGTCCTGTTCATCTATTATGTCAAGCCTGTATTCAGGTATGCGGAACTTTATCTTGTTGCCTAGCATTCCGGCTTCGTATCCCATTTTGTTCGCAAGAGATATCACGTTATTGTAGCCTATCGCAACTCCAATCTCCCTCTCGGCTTTTTTGATCGGTATCGTTATGTACCTCTTCTCCATCTCCGGTGTCAGACGCTGTTCCTCACCGCGCTTTATCTTGACCTTCCTCACGTCGGCTCCGATATCCATGAAACTTGCGGCTAACACTTCAGCAACCTTGTTGACTGCGTATTCCGAAATTCCGGTTATGTCAATGAATATGTTCTTAGTCGCAGTTGTTATCCTTGTCCTCTGCGAGTTGAGTATGGGTATGAAAGCTACAGGTCCTTCCGAATCTGACAGGGCAGGGTAGAAGCACCTCCTTGGGCTTTTTATTATGCTTGCGTACTGTTTTCCCTTCTCCTCGTTCTCAAGTATGTTGCTGAAGCTCATCTTTTCCTTGTGGCCTAGAGGCACGAACTCAAGGTCCTCTCCGGATTTGTATATTAAGGGTCCCTTTATTGCGTCGAAGTCGTGGAAGCCCATAGCTATCTTCCTTCGATTCCTACCAAAGGTCTCGCAGAACTTCTCAGAGAAATTTATCAGGTTGAGGAGTACGTTGTCATCTACTTCAACATTGAATGCCACAAGTGCTGATATATAAGGTCTTATCTTCCCAACGCTCCTGTCTACCGTTATGTCAAGCGCAGGCTGGTTGTTCTCTATTTCGTAATGGAATCTCTTTGACTTGTGCATGAAGTTCTTCAGCGTCCTGGCAAGTCCGATGGCATCAAGAAGGTCAAGTCTATTTGCCGTAATTTCTATAGTGGCATCGTCCCCTGAGATGTTCTCCACCTCGAATCCGAGCTTGGACATGTAGTCGGCAAGTTTGTGGTCGTCTATGCCCTGTCCCACAAGGCTGTAAAGATACCTTTTGTTTATAGATATTACCGGCATCGCTATACCTCCTGCCTGCTCCTTAGCCACCCAATGTCGTTGTTGTACAGCTCAGATATGTTTGATATGCTCTGGTCCTTTATGAGAAGCGTCCTGTCTATTCCTGGTCCCCATGCAAGCACAGAAAGCTTGCTCCTCTTCACCCCGGTTATCTCCTCCCTCAGCATTCCCGCTCCACCCAGCTCTATCCACTCCTTGTTCTTTTCATAATATGCCATGAACTCCACTCCGGGCTCCACGAATGGGAAGTAGGAAGGCTTGAACTTTATCTTAACTCCCAGGAATTTGTATATCTTAGTCAGTTCGTCGAATAGGTTTGACAGCGTTAGGTTCTTCCCTATTATTATTCCGTCATGCTGGTAGAAGTCCCCAAGGTGCCTGTAGTCTACAGACTCGTTTCTGAATACCCTGCCTATGGAGAACAGCTTTATCGGCAGCATGTAGCTGTCAGGGTTCTTCTTTAGATCATTTACTATGCTGTATAGGTACCTTGAGGAGACGCTTGTGGTGTGTGTCCTGAGCAGCATCTGACCGGCAACATCCTCCCTCCATTTTGCGTGCCAGCCCTTCTGGTGGGCCTTCTTCACGGTCTTGACGTGTGGCACGTTCTTGAAATCTGCATTCTCAAGGTTTGATATGTAGAATGTATCCTGTGCATCCCTTGCAGGATGGTCCTGTGGCACGAAGAGCGAGTCGAAGACCCAGAAAGAGGATTCCACTGCAGGTCCTGATATCTCCTGGTAGCCCATGCTTACGTACGCATCCTTAAGTTGGTCTATAAGCCTCTTGAGCGGATGCTTCATAGCAGGAATCTGCCTGCCCACCTTGACGTTGATGTCATACCTCTTGAATCCGCGAGCATCCCACGACCCAGAAGCAATCACGCCCCTGTCTATCTGGTCTATTGGGTCTGCAGTGCCTTCATGAACTGCCTCTGCGCCGGTTTTTGTTATCTCTATCTCTTTTATCTCTGTGTGCCTGTCCAGATCAACAAGCTTCCTCTTCGATAGTTCAGACAGCGCCTCCAAGTTCTGCTCAATAAGTTCATGGTCATCAGGGTTTTTGGAGATCTCCCTAAGAAGTTCTCCCATAGGAACCCCGTTTTTCGCCGCTTCCCTTCCCCTGGCTGTCGGTTTGAGCGTTCCTCCAGCTATTTCTATCAATCCCAGCCTCTTCCCCCATAGGAATCCTATCTTTCCTTTCTCATCAAGAGACGATACATATATTTTCTTGTTCTCAAGCGCCCTAAGGAGCTGCTCCTCAGGAAGCCCGTCACGGACGTACTCAATCCCTTCCCGATTTATCCTTATCTTCCCCCTCTCTTCGTGCAGGATTGTGATAAACCCCTTCTCCTTCAGGTTTTCAAGCGCCCACATAACCTTGTCCTTTCCCAGGTGCAATTTTGACACCAGTTCGTCAAGGTTCATTCTCCGGTGCTCTTTCAGGAGATCCAATACAGACAATTCATACTTATGCACGGGCAGCACCATTACGCAAATACTTTAACATATACATAAACCGAGAATATGCTTGCCAATATTATTACGAGCAGGTATATCTGCTGCGTGAAATTTGCGTAAAGGTTTGCGAAATATGTCGTTACTTCCTGCTGTAGCGACTCGGTTGAAAGATATGAGAATGAGAATTCGGAGAGCGGCTCCCCTTCATACCACGAAAAGGTTGTGGCATTGTTGTAGTCCCCTACGAAGTTAGGGTAAGGATAATCTGGTTCAGGATATACCGAGACTAGGCTGGTGTCTGAAGGTATAATTATGTTGAATCTTGCATTAGCCGGAAGTGCCTCCCCGCTGCTTGTGTGCTCAAAGTTCAGGGCAGCACTGTCAAACGTGTATACGAACTTTCTTGGGCCTATGTTCTGCACAGTGGTTATGTTATACGCTACATATCTCATTGTGAGTATGGCCTGCGCGCCTTTGCTGTGGTGGTTTATTATTGGGCCAGGCAGGAACGTGAATCCCGATATGCTGGAGTTAGGGTTGAATATGTGCTGTATAAGCAGGTTTGTGTGGAGAACGGTGCTCCAGTCGCTCAGGGTAAGATTTATTGCCTGCCTGTCCTGAAGATACTGCCCTATCGAGCTGTTGCTCATATTCACAAGCAGCGTCTCCACCACATCTGCGCTAGTGTTTTTGCTGAGTATGACTGTCGTGTTGAGCGATGTGACATTAAGGTAGGCGAAGGCATTTGTTGAGAGGAGGCATAGCGGTATAAGATAAAGCAGTAATTTCCTCATAAAAATCTTCTTTTAGCTGAATATAATTTCTACCATTATGATAATTTAAACCTTTCTAGGCTTACAAATATCCGATTCCATCTTGTTGGCCGGGCTTCGGTGCCTTCAGCAATATTAAAAAATGTTTGGAGTCAAATAGATATGATTTAGAAGGTCTAATTTATGAAGTCTGATCTGGACAATAAACTAGTAGCCGTAGTAAGAGTGCGGGGCAGGATAGGGGTAAGGCGTACGATAAACGAGACTCTAAGCAGGCTCAACCTTGACAGGGTCAACTGCCTGGCGCTTGTCTTCGGCACCCCATCTAACCTTGGAATGATAAAGAAGTGCACAGACTCCGTCACTTTCGGAGAGATAAACTCCGAAGTACTTGGCAGGTTGCTCAAGAGGAAGGGAGCAAAGGCAACTAAGGAGGAGATAGACGGGCTTATTTCAGGAGAGAAGAAGGCAAAGGAGGTCCTCAAGCTCCCGATAAGGCTGAAGCCGCCAAGGCACGGTTTCGAATCGACAAAGCTGAGCTACACGAGCGGCGGAGCGGTAGGGTACAGAGGCGAGGCAATAAACGATCTACTGAAGAGAATGGCATGACAACTATGGTATTAAGACAGAAGAAGCACAGCAGGAAATTCTTAGGGGCAAGGAGATGGGGAGCAGGAAACATAAAGAACAGGAGGGGCTCAGGGAGCAGGGGAGGAGTCGGTAGGGCAGGAAAGAAGCACAAGTTCACGAGAATAGTAAAATATGAGAAGGACAGGCTCAGGAAGAAGGGATTCGCGCCGTGGATGAAGGTGAAGATTGGCGTGATGAATCTCGATGACGTTTCAAAGGCTGCGCATGGCAGGAGCGAAGTAGAGCTCGGCGGATACAAGATATTGGGTGGCGGTTTGCTTACAGGTTCCATAAATGTAAAGGCAAGCGGATTCTCCAAGAAGGCGATGGAGAAGATAAAGCAAGCTGGAGGCCAGGCCACCAAGCTGTAGTGTATACATGGAAAGCCTAAACATAGCGTTCTATAGCGACGCATATCTTCCGAGTGTGGACGGTGTAGTTTCATCTATACTGACATTCAGGGAAGAGCTCGAGAGGCGCGGTCACAGCGTATACGTGTTCTCAAGCGCCAATTCCAGGAACAAGAAGAGATACGAAAGCAAGAGGGTATTCCTATATCCAGGCATGAAGTTCAAGCCGTATCCGCAGTACAGCGTAGCGCTTTTCCCATACAATTCCGTGATCAAGCTCAATGAGCTGAAGGCTGACATAGTGCATGCGCAGACACCAATGGTAATGGGCTTCGCCGGCCTGATGGGCGCGAAGCTGCTGAGGTATCCGCTCGTAAGCTCGTTCCACACACTTGTCACAAACAAGCCTATAATAGACACATACTACCCGAAGAACAGGCATCTCAAGAAGCTAGCGGCAACTTCCGTACTCAGATACACCAAGTTCTTCTACAAGCAGTGCGACAGGGTGATAGCACCTTCGCACACTATAAACAGGATGCTAAGAAGGTACGGCATACAAAGGGTGGACACAGTGCCCAATTGCATAGACACATCGCGCCTAAATCCGAAAGTTGACGGAAGCGGGGTCAGGGAGTTCCTCGGAATAAAGCCAAGGGAGAAGTCAATACTCTATATTGGAAGGCTCAGCAGGGAGAAGAAGCTCGAGGTTCTGCTCAATGCAACGAAGGTCCTGCTAAAGAAGGATAAAAACATAAAGCTGATAGTGGGCGGCACAGGTCCAGCGGAGCAGCATTACAGGGAGCTTGCAAAGGGCCTTGGCATAATGAGCAACACCAAATTCATAGGCTTCGTGAGCCCAAAGAACCTCCCAAAGGTATATGCATCTTCGGACGTCTTCTGCCTGCCCTCAACGTTCGAGACACAGGGAGTAGTGCTGCTTGAGGCCATGGCTATCGGCAAGCCGGTTGTAGGCGCAGATTACCTTGCAATAAAGGAGCTGATAAAGAACGGAAAGAACGGCGAAAAGTTCAGGCCCGGGGATTATACCGGGTGTGCCAAAAAAATAGAAAAGGTTTTAAATAATACTGCGCATTATAAACACGACGCTGTCAACACTGCGGCAGAATTTTCAAAAGAGAAAGTGACTGGCAAATTATTAGATGTATATAATTCGGTCCTGTCAGATAAGGCGATTTACTGAGCGAGAATAACGGAACGGAAGCTGCAGTCAAGGATGCTGCGAACCCTGATCCTAGTCCAAAGCCAGCTCAGGTTCCATCCCCTCCAACAGAGCAGACAAATGTGAAGCCTGCAGCTCCAGCTGCAACCGCATCACAAGCAAAGCCTGCAGCCCCTGCCGCGCCGCTCAGCAAGGAGGACCAGCTTAAGAAGCTCATCGAGGAGGAGAGAAAGCTAAGGTTCGGAATAATCCATGATATCAAGTCCGCGAGGAACAGGCTTTCATACAAGATAGCGGACAAGGCCGCAATCTCTCAGCTTTCTGAGATAAGCAAGTCAAACACAAAGAACATCGGCTTCCTGAGGAGGAAGAAGGAGCAGCTTGAGTTCAGGATAGCGACTGAGGCATTCACGCTAGAGGCGGAGAAGGACCTGATAAGGAAGAAGGCTGAGATAGAGGAGGAGCTTGGCTACGCGCTCAAGAGCTTCAGGCTGAGGAAGAAGCTTGAGTTCATAAACAAGGACATAGAGGAGCTTACAAAGAGGATATCAGAGTCTGAGGTCAGGATAAAGGAGTCAGACAAGAAGCTTGACGACCTATATTCAAGCCTAAGGGCCATCAGCGGGGAGGCAAGGAGAAGGCAGAGGCCAGAGAGGCAGCACCAGCGCGAGCAGCCTAGGGCCCAGGAGGTTAGCCTTGCAGACATAGCAATAATCAAGGAGAAGAAGGAGGACAAGGATAGCCACAGTGAGATTGACGAATCGGTGTTGAATTGAACATTACTTTTTTTGGCGCTGCCCACGAAGTAGGGCGCAGCTGCATAATGATAGAGAGCGAGGATACCAAGATACTCCTTGATGCGGGCGTAAAGCTTGGCAGGGAGACCGAGTTTCCGCTCATAACTGACAACGAGCTCAAGACCATAGACGGGATAATCACAAGCCATGCGCATCTTGATCACTCAGGCTACCTCCCGCACATATTCTCTTCAGGATATGACGGTTTCGTATACACTACGAAGCCTACATTTGAGCTGACCAACGTCCTTCTGAGCGACTATATGCGCATATCCAATCCCGGCAACGTCACTAAGGACGGACTAAGCAGGATGCAAAAGAGCAACAAGCTCATAGAGTACAACCAGGAGTTCAAGATAAAGAACCTGACAATAAAGCTCTTCCCCGCAGGGCACATACTGGGAAGCGCTCTCACTCACGTAAGTGACTCCAAGAACAGCATGATCTACACTGGGGACCTCAACCTGAGGGCTACGAAGCTCCTCGACCCTGCGCAGACCGAGAATCTCAGTGCTGGCACGCTGATAACAGAGTCTACGTACGGAGGGGTAAACGACACCTTCCAGCCAGAGAAGAAGGTAATAGACACGATGCTTGCAAGCATAAAGGATACCATCACGCAGAACGGCAAGGTAATCATACCAAGCTTCGGTGTGGGCAGGGCGCAGGAGGTGCTCCTGATCCTTGATGATTACATGAAGTCAGGACTCATCCCGAAGACAAAGATATACATGGACGGCATGATCGGTAAGGCTATGAGGATTCACAGACACAACGTCGTATACTGCAGGGACGAGCTGCAGAAGAGGATACTGATGAACGATGACGACCCATTCAAGAGCGTCAACTTCCACAATGTGACCACAAGGCAGCAAAGGGGGAAGATAATGTTCGGTGAGGAGCCTGCGATAGTGGTGACCACGAGCGGAATGCTTACCGGCGGTCCTGTGCTGAAGTACATAGAGAATATGGCAAAGCACCCGCAGAACAAGCTTATCCTGGTAGGATATCAGGCGGAAGGTACCCTCGGAAGGGCGATAGAGGAAGGGGCAAAGGAGGTCAATGTAGACGGCAGGAAGGTGCATGTGAACATGAAGATCGAGAAGTACCACCTCTCTGCGCACGCTGACAGGCAGCAGCTGCTCTCCTTTGCAGGGAGGGTGAAGGGGCTCAAGAACGTCTTCGTGGTGCACGGTGAGCCGACGCGTTCAGCAGAGCTTAAGGAAGCGCTAAAGGAAAAGTACAACGCCGTGCATCCAGAACTTGCGTCAGTCCATGCGATATAAATCCATGCACCAAATCTCTGTCCAGTTATTCCCCATTTCTTGACGTAAGCGTAAGAAAAGTTGAGCTTGCCATCTGAATGAGATGGCCTAAACCTGAAATGACCTGTCTCTTATTATAAACGCCAAAATAACGTTCCATCAAGGATAAATAGCTTCGCCATTTCCGTTGGTTCAAAGTTCTTTCATATAATCCCCAGCAGGCTCAGCAATATAACTATTAGAAGGGCTACTATGTAAATTCTCATTCCGATCATGAGGTATTTTCTCCTTTTTGTTAGCACCATGCGTTCAAGTTTCTTCTTTTTAACAAAGGTAGCCTGATCTCCTATTTCTTTGACTATCTGCCTCTTAGTAATATTGGCCATTTCCAAGTTTTGGTATGTGTTCATATTTGTCCACCCTTTACTAGCAATATTGCTAGAATGGTATTCATCGCGATTATTGCAATTATTATTGATATGACGGCAATGTTAGTGAACCTACCGTTAACTTTGTCTCCCATCAGACTTTTGTCATTCACCAGCAGATAAAGAAATATCAGAGCCGGAGGCATGAGTATCGTAGCCAATATCTGTACCAACAGCGTGAAGAATCCGAGAGGCGCGCCTGGTATTAGCACTACGAGTGCTGATCCTAATATGCTTATGAAGAAGATGAAATAGAACGCCTTTGCTTCGCCGAATTTCCTATTTAAGCTATGGGGCACGTTCATTACCTCTCCATATGCCCATGCGGATGAGGATGACAATGCAAAGGCCGCTACGAAACCAGCTTCAAAAAGCCCTATTGAGAACAGCACCCCTGCATATTGCCCAAATACCTTTGAAATGGTGTTGGCAAAGTCAAGGTCAGTGTAAGAGAGCGTGTTGGTGCCATTGGAATGCAATGTGAGCGCAGTGAACATCACAATAGCTACGGATACTACGCCCATCATGACGGCACCAGTAAAGGTATCCAATTTTCCATAGAACAGGTCTTCCTTTGTGCTTCCCTTGTCCACTACTGCTGATTGCTGATAGAAGAGCATCCATGGAGCTATTGTGGTTCCTACATTGGCTATGAGAAGAAATATGAATGTGGCCAGGGAACTGCCGAGAGGTATCCCAGAGAACGAAAATGCCCTGGCTATGTCTGATAGGGTAGGATGCGCTAGAAATACTAACGGGATATATATGAGATTAAATATCGCGAATAGCAGGATTATCTTCTCTATAGTCAGATATCTTCTAATAGACAGTATGAGGAGAAGAACACATGCACTTATTAAAACGCCATATACCAAGGGCACGCCAATGAACAGCAGCCCGGCGCCCATACCTATAAACTCTGTAATCATGGTCAAAAAGTTGACTATGATTAGGTCGCCCATGGAAAAGAGCCCCCAGCCTTTCCCAAATTTACTGAAGATCATCTCCGCATGTCCACGATGTGTCACTGCGCCCAATCTAACTGTCATTTCTTGTACAACATAGGCTACAAAAATCATCAAAAGCAAAAATGGTATGAATATGCTTATTCCGTAAGTGGCGCCAGTTATAGCATATGTAATAACCCCGCCGGCATCGTTGTCTGCCAGCATCACAAGCATGCCAGGGCCCACAAGGAGAAGCACCAGGAGTATCTTGTTTAGGGGGGATTTATCAGATTTGAGGTGCTCGATCTTTCTCCGCTCCTTTACGCGGAGCACGTCCTCATACATTATGCCCCCCTTAGCCCCTGGCTTAGAAGCGCTACCAATTCCTTTAGCTTTTGCAGGATTTGGCAATATGCTCATCATTACCACAGGCACAAGCTTGGTTCGTTTAATAAATTTTAAGCAGCAATATTTATATAACTAACGATGTTAATAATAGTATTAACAATGTTAATTAACGGCAAATATGAGATTTTTGGTGATTTATCTTGAAAATGCAATCTTTTGGAAACATTCTGAACGCCACCCGCATCTCAATTGCAATGGAGCTAGTTAATGAATTGGGAAAATCCAACAAGGAGGTATCTGCTGCACTTGGAATTACACCTTCGGCAGTGTCGCAGTATATTAAAGGTAAAAGAGGCGTTTCGCTCAAGAAAGACGCAAATGGGCTGAAAGGATTTGATAATGCAATCAAGGAGGCATCCGACACAATTGGAAAATTAATTGAGATAAACGAATATGAAAGATGCCAGGGAACAGTACTAAAAATAGCACAAGAACTTGCCGGCATTTCACTCGAAGGCAGCAAAACTGACAACATTCCAAAAGAGAAATATTCAAATGTGGAGATAAAGTCGATACTTGCTGAAAGGATAAGGAGAGAACACGATAGCGCAATGTATTTCCTAGGCTTTGCCCAGAGTAGCGGCAGCTATTTTGCACGTATTCTGTTTAGGCAGATAGCTACAGACAGCCTAAGGCACGCCGATATTGTGCAGGCGCTTTTTGAACGTGTCGATAAGCCACTAAGAGGAGATCTCGGAAAAGTTACCATAGAGGTAGTTGACAAACTTTTGGATAAGGCAAAAGAGCATAAGGAGATATCAATAAACGACATTAAGGAGCGCCTTGGTCCGGAAGCCGGACTTTTAATCGAGTCTATAGAGATGGATGACAAAGAGCAGATCGCACTTCTAAAGAAATTTAGAAGTATTATAAAACAGGCTATTATCAAAGGAATTAGGTAACATCCTCCCACTCCTAAAGGATGTGACCACTTAGAGAATTTTACCTAAGCTATTTTACTATCTGAAATGTGCTGAAGTCTATGTCGGCGTCGTTATTTTCATCTGCCTCGTACTGCTTCTCTATGTCATGAACTTGGGTGCCGTACTTGATCGAGATGTTTATGCCTTCCTCGAACTGCTTGAGGATCGTCTCCTCTCCATCAACTATTATCAGCACTGATCCGTCTTCCTGGTTCATCACCATTCCGCCAATGTTGAGCTTCTCTGCAATGCCTTTCACATAAGCCCTATAACCTACGCCCTGAACAAAGCCATGCACTATGTAAGTAGCCTTCATTGTGTCTTCCCATTGTTTCTGAATTCATTCTGCTCGTATTCGAATATTATCCATTTCTCATTGCCAACTTCCCTTGCGTAGAAATCGGGCTTTATAACTGACCTGGGCTTGTAAAATATTGTGCATGTTGCCACTCTGACGTTGTGCCTTCTCCTTATAGCTTCAGCAACCTTGCTCATAGTCTTGCCCGTATCGGCAACATCGTCCACCAGCAGTATATACTTGCTGCCTTTCTTAAGCTGCGGGACTTGGCCTATCGATACCTTGCTTGCACGTTTATTCACGCCAAGGTAATAGCTTGCATTTATGCCTGCGACGTCCTTCACCATAAGCATATCGCTGAGCAGCCGTCCGACCACCATGCCCCCCCTCTCTATGTAGACTATCTGCCCGGGCTTCCCGTATCTCTTCAGTATCTCCATTGACAGTTCTTCTGAATGCCTCTTCATCTGGTTGAGGCTCTCCCTGGCGAACTTCCTGTGGGATAAGAACGTGTCGACTATTTTCATGGAATCGTTCAGTCTTATTTATATTGCTTTCCAACTCCGCATGTCAATATTCATTAAGGATAATATCGTAGCACATAATATAATAATTGACTCGGTGGGCCGGATGAAGATAATTGTAAGAGATAATTATAAAGAGATGTGGTGGGCCGGATGAAGATAATTGTAAGAGATAATTATAAAGAGATGTCGCAGGAGGCATTCAGGTTATTCAGAGAGTCGCTAAGAGACTCAAGCGTGATTGGATTCGCCACAGGGAGCACCCCGAATCTCCTTTACAGCATGATCTCAAATGAATGCCGGGCTGGAAACATCTCGTTTAAGGGCAAGTCATCCTTCAATCTTGACGAGTATTATCCGATAAGCCGTGGCAGCCCGGAAAGCTACCGCAGATACATGGAGGAAAATCTCTTTAGGAACATAGACATCAACAGGGACATGATAAACTTTCCCGATTCCATGATGGACGAGGATGAAACCGTGAGGCGCTATCTGGATGCATACAGGAGATCCGGTCCAGTAGGCACGCAGATACTTGGGATAGGTCACAATGGCCACATAGGGTTCAACGAGCCCGGCTCCGCAAGGGACTCCGAAATAAGGATAGTGAGGCTGTCAGAAGACACGATAAGCAGAAACAAAACGAGAATGTCCATGGCAGTGACAATGGGAATAAAAGAGATAATGGAATCAACGAGAATAATTCTGCTTGCCTCAGGGACGGAGAAGAGCGAATCAATAAAGCGAGCGGTAAAGGGAAGAGTCACTGGAGATGTACCTGCGTCGTTCTTGCAGGAGCATGAGAATACCACATTTGTGCTGGACAGGGAAGCTGCGAGACTACTCTAGTATTAGAGCATGCCCTTTATCCTTTCCAGCGACTCCTTTTCGGTTCCAGCCTTGCCAATCAAGACTCCTTCCACAAATCCGCTTGAGATGTAGCTGCTTATGTTATCCGCATTAACGCTGCCGCCGTAAAGGAGTCTGTACCTGACCCTGTTTTCTAGGGTTTTCTTAACCAATTCAGATACCCTAGCCACGTATTCGATACTGCAGCTCTCAGCGCTCTTGGCAGAGCTTATCGCCCATACCGGTTCATATGCCAATACAACATCCATGTTTTTCATTTCGGAAACCGCTGCAAATGCGGATTTCAACTGCCTGATTATTGCCCTGTCCGTTTCCCCGCTGTCCTTCTCTTCATGCGTTTCACCAAAGCATAATACAGGAATCAGGCCCCTGTCAAGGCATAATTTCATCTTTTTTGATATCAGTTCGTCGCTCTCCCCGGTCCTTGGCGCTTTTCTGTGCCTCACTTCCGAATGTCCTATCAATGCGTATCTGCAGCCAAGTTTCTTCAGGTCGTCAACAAGCACATCACCGGTGTGCGCGCCATAAGTTTCTGAGTAGTCGAAATTCTGCGCGCACAGCAATACGTTGCCATTCATTTTCCTTTTCGAGAGATCGTGAAGTGAAAGCAACGGAGGCGCGATGATTACTTCATGATTGGTACCAAGCCCATTTATCCTCTCCGCTGCAGCCAAAGAGCCTTCCACATCGAGATATGTCTTCAGGTTGAACAGTATAATGCTCATATTATCAGTAATGACCAGAAAGCCTTTTAACCCTTCATAAGCAGATTAATCTGGAGGTCCTTAGATGATAAGGGTGGGAGTAAACGGTTATGGGGTTATTGGGAAAAGGGTAGCCTACGCTATATCAAAACAGGATGACATGCAGCTTGTGGGAATAGCGAAGCGGAACCCGGATTACAAGGCCAAGCTGGCGATAAAGAAGGGCTTTAACGTATACTCATCAGGAGATCCAAAAGAGTTCGAAAATAGCGGAGTCGGGCTGAGCGGCACGCTCCAGGAGCTTCTGGGAAAGGTGGACATAATCGTCGATGCAACTCCAGAAGGGATAGGCAAGGAGAACAAGGCATTGTACGAGAAGGCAGGGATAAAGGCGATCTGGCAGGGTGGCGAGGGGCATTCCATATCAAACCTATCCTTCAATGCGTATGCAAACTATGATTCTGCAATAGGGGCAAGGTATGCAAGGGTTGTGTCATGCAACACTACTGGCCTGTTGAGGACCCTGTTTCCGCTCCAAAAAGAGTTTGGGATAAGCAGCGTAAACGCGGTCCTGGTAAGGCGAGGCGCAGACCCATCAGAAACAAAGAAGGGGCCGATAAACGCACTAGAGGTGGACAAGCACATACCATCGCATCACGGATCAGATGTCAACACCGTAATTCCAGGGCTTAGCATAAACACAGTGGCAATAAAGGCACCAACCACGTTAATGCACCTCCATGCAGTTACAGTGGAGCTAAAGAAAAGCGCTACAAAGGACGAGATCATCGAACTGTACGGCAGATACCGGAGAATAGCGCTGGTATCGCTGAAAGATGGTGTAAATTCAACGGCGCAGGTAATGGACATTGCAAGAGAACTAGGCAGAGGCGACGGGGACATGTATGAGATAGCCGTGTGGAAAGAGATGAAGGCGGAAGGGAACAAGTTGCAGTACTTCCAGGCCGTGCATCAGGAATCAGACGTTGTTCCTGAAAACGTTGACGCGATACGCGCAATGTGCAATGTTGAGAAGGATTCACAAAAGTCAATAGACAAAACTGACAAAAGCCTTGATATTGGTGTATAAATGAAAATCACTGTCTCTGCTATAAAAGCAGATATTGGTTCAATAGGTGGACACACACGACCAAGCGAGGAGGTTCTCGAAGCCGTTACTAGCTTCGTGGAGAAGGGAATGAAGAGTGCAGGGATAATCGACCTGTATGTTGCTTATACCGGGGACGACATACACCTGCTCATGTCACACAAAAATGGCACTGAGAGCAGCAAGATACACAAGCTTGCATGGGATGCATTCAAGGCCGGTGCAGAAGTGGCGAAGAGGCAGGGGCTATACGGAGCAGGGCAGGATCTGCTTAAGGACTCATTCTCAGGAAACGTGAAGGGAATGGGACCCGGTGTAGCTGAAATGGAGTTTGAGGAGAGGCAGAATGAGGCACTTGTGCTGTTCACAATGGACAAGACAGAGCCTGGGGCATTCAACTACCCAATTTACAGGCTCTTCTGCGAGCCTTCCGCAAATACTGGACTGATACTGAATCCAAAGCTCTCAAAAGGAGTCAGGCTTACAGTGATGGATGTGATGGAGGGCAAGAAGGCCGAGCTCAGCATACCAGAAGACATCTTCCTCATCGCAGGTTTATTGATGTATCCTGGAAGGTACGTAGTGGACACTATACGGAATGAGACAGAGCCGATACTTGCAGCAACAACGGACAGGCTGCACAACATAGCAGGCACTTATGTAGGCAAGGACGACCCTGCCGCGATAATGAGGCTGCAAAAGGATTTCCCTGCGACTGAGGAGGCATGCTCGGTGTTCAAGGTGGCACATTACGTTGCAGGAGATACCAGAGGAAGCCACCATATGCCGCTGATGCCGGTTAAGGTAAAGACAGCTGCAAGCTCAAATTTCTGCATACCAATAGTCAGCGCGGTTCTTTTCAGCATGCACGAAGGAAAATTCACTGCACATACAGATGCATTCGACACCCCTGACTGGGACTACTACAGGACAAAGGCAGTCAAGAAGGCCGAGTTCATGAGGGAGCAGGGATTCGTCCATCCGGCTACGCTTATACCAGAAGAGCTTGAATACAGCAAGGGTTACCAGTCAATGATGGAAGCCGCGAAGAAGAAGTTCAAGTGATGTCTACGGAGGACCTTTCACGCTTCTTCATAAGTGGCAAACTAGGCAGCGTAAGAGGCAAAGCTCTTGTGCGAGTAGACATAAATGTTCCCGCAAGGGGCGGAAGTATAAACAGGAACAACCTGAGACTGAAATCATGCGCTAAGAGCATAGAGGCCTACGTAAAGAATGGCATAATACCGATAATCCTGAGCCATCAGGGGAGGAAAGGAGACGATGATTATCTTGAAAGCATGGAGCAGCACGCACAGGCCATAGCCTCTCTTGCAAGCGGAGTAAATGTAAAGTATTCAAACTCACTCACTGATGGTGCTACAAAAAAGGCAGTGTCTGAGCTGAAGCCCGGCGATGCGCTCCTCCTGAAGAATGTAAGGGAGCACGAAGACGAGAAGGCCAGCTTCAAGTCCATTGAAGACGCATCAAATTCGGAGATGGTAGGTTTCCTGTCCAAGCTTGCGGATTTCTACATCAACGACGCTCCCGCAACGATGCACAGGTCCGACACGTCGCTTGTCGGGTTCATACCCGTAATGACATCCTATCTCGGACTGCAGATGGAGAGCGAGCTCAAAGTGCTAGAGGAAATAAGCGCAAACATGAAATCCGGTAAGAAGACAGCCATAATATTCGGGGGCAAGAAATGGGAGAAATTCGAGTACGTATATGAGATAGCCAAGAACAAGAACATTAAGATACTGTGCGGAGGTGTTCCCGGCCAGTCAATATGCTACGCCACGGACAAAGACAGTTTCAATAGGGAGAGCGAGGAATTCATACTTGAGACTGGAAGTCTTGACACCGCCAAAAAAATGGTAAGCGAATTCGGGGACAGGATAATTCCGCCTACAGACTTCATACTTGATGACAGGGAAAGCACATCGCTAGCCGATCTGAAAGGCAAGCGCGGAGGAATAGCCGACATAGGCGATGACACACTCTGCAAGTTCTTCGAAGCGATAGACAGTGCAGAGATGATAATCTATGCCGGTCCTGTGGGCAGGTACGAAAAAGGGTACAACCAGACCATCAGGCTGATAACAAGGTTCATGGGTGTAAAGGCGCTCAACTACACCTTCGGAGGCAACTCTGCAGACTCGATGGATGACATAGGCTTGGATCGGGCATACGACCTGCTTGGCGGAAAGAGGATCACAGCAGGAGGATCTGCACTTGCGTTCATCGCAGGAAAGAAGCTTCCTGTGCTTGACGCGTTCTGCGGCAAAACATCAGTAATCCCTAATCCTTCTTAACCTTGCCTTCAAGTATGTCAGAAAGCATATCGGTTCCTATAGTAACCGGATTTATTATGTGGTCAATGCCAAGATCCTGCAGATGCACTTCCGCATCTGAAGTAGGCGCAACAACCGATAATTCAGCATTCTTTGCAAGCTTCCTTACCACAAGGACAACGTAGACGCTCTTTGAGCTGTCTCTAAGGTCAATTACTACGTGGTCTGCCTTGTCAAGTGCGAATTTATCCATATCTGATTTAAGCGTGTAGTCTGCCACAAAAGATCGGTATCCCTTTTCCCTAAGCAAATCAGAAACCGTTTTGTCTGAAGTTATAATAACAAAATTTCTCCCGATTTTCCTAAGCCTTTCCGCAAGCATAGAATTTATCGCATCGTATCCTATCAGCACTATGTGTTTGTTAAGCTTCTTTCTGTCAAAGTTTGAAAATCCCGAATAAACGCTTTCAAATCTGGAACTCAATAACTCACCTGATAATATAGTTATAGCACTTATAAATATGCTTAACCCAGCTATTATTAATATTATTACGAATGACATCCCTAATTTTGTGACCGGAACTATGTCACCGTATCCCACAGTAGACATGGTCACTACCGTAAAATAAAGTGCTTGGAGCCAAGAACTTATATGTACATTGAAGTTGCCGCTCTGGCCAAGCACGTATGTTCCTATCATGCCATACAGCAGCACAGCTGCAAGAGCGGTTGCATAAGCTACTGTTTTCTTGGCCATGCCCATATTTAATCAACTATATTAGAGAATTCATAATAATAAATTAATCGGTATTAGATCTTTCAGTTGTTTGCATTGAAAGGGGTGTCAATCGCATAATATCCCTGACAGTAGGCGCCATCCAAATTACAATAATGCCGTTGAAACTTTTGCGGATTCAGGCAACTTGGGAATAATTGCCGCAGGTGGGGTGTCCACCCTCGATGAAACTCACTTTGTATATTAACATATATTCAATGACACACTTTAGCTACTGCTTTAGGCACGAGAGCGCATAATACGCTTGTTTTAGGAAGCTCCGGCCCAATTCACCCCTCACTTCGTTCGCCCCCTCTTTGGCCTCCGCTTCGACCTTCTTAGAAAGAAGGTCAGCCAAGAATGCGTCGGCTCGCACAGCGAGCAAGAGGACCCCTTCGTTCGTTCCGCTTCGCTTCCACTCCTCACCTTCGCTACGCTCAGGCCATCACGAACCCCTAGGTTCGTGGGGGTGCCCTCTTGCTCGCACGACCCGTGTCAACGGGGTGTCTGACACCCCTACGGGTCGGCTCGCCTCCGCAAAACCCTCTTTTTACACCATCTTCGCCCTGCTCAGTGGCAAAAAGAGGTTTTATCCAGAAAAAGGGGGCTGGAAGGCTTGGGCTAGGCCTACAGAAAGCGAAGCATCCGCAACAATTATTATGACGAAATAATATCAATCCCATTTTCCTCCGAAAACAGGGGGGCAAGGATTATAAATTTAACCAGATATATCTTCTTCGATGCAACAGAACGGAATTAGTCCAAGGACGAATCGCACATCGTCGCTCAAAGTCCAGAGAGAGTTAACTTTTTCAAGTGCCATAATAAAGATAAGGTGAATAAGCTTTTAATTCATTGACCTCATTCATGACTGCGCACTGCTCCATCTGAACCGCTTCGGACAGGGGCGATCAAAGGAAGGATGCTTTATAAACCATTCCAGAATCCACATAAATGTACAAAATTTTGCCTGGAAAGTCCAGTTTTATATATCTCGACAGACCAACATATACCGTGATTCCTAATGCTAAGCCTGCTCAAAGGACGCTCAAAGGGCAAGAATTCTGATGCTGGCGTATCGGCTGTGCCTGCTGTTGTGCCTCAGAATCTGCAGCCCTTGCAGTTGCTGGAACAGGGAGGCAATCATTCCCAGTCAATGAAACTTCTCACTGAAAATGGCCTGCGGCCGCTTACGTACCAGGAAGCCCTTTCACGTTCTTCCGAACTTATTGAAAAATTCAAGGGGAAGTGGTTCTGGCTGTCAGGACAGGGAATCCATGAAGAAGATGAAATCTACGCATTTGACGGCAAGGGAGAATTCGTAAAGTCAAACGGAAAAGAATCAGTTGACCAAAAGGTTCGTGTTTATCCAGGAAACCAGCCGTTGTCCCTCGGCGTGAACTGGTACGACGGCGCGCGGTACCTTGGCGGGCGGTTCGGCCTCTTTGGTGACAGCTCGCTGGACTTTGTCGCTCCGGTGGTTGTAGGGGTACGCAGCGCAGATGCGATTATGGCAGAGGGCAAGGTAGTTCTTGAAAGGTTGCGAAGGAATTTGCCTAAGTGATGCTGCTTTGAGGTAAAATCGGCTGCGGAGCGGCCGCGCAGAAAATTAGACGACAAATAGGCAAAGGGATTCGAAAAGCCGGCCAAAAACGTAGTTTTATATACCAGGCTTGGCACAATGATATTGTGGATAATATGTCACTTAGAACAAGAGCAAGCGAAGTGCATGGAAACGCTACTGCAAAAGTGCTGGAAAAGAAAGCTGATTTTGGGCAATCAGGGGCGCAGGAGGGCGGAGTCAAGTCTTTGGAAAGGCTGCACCAGCTGATTCATGATCCCGAATTTGTTAAGAACATAGAAAATACGGAGTTTTATAAGAGAAACGGATATGCATGGTTCTGGACCGGGATCAAGGGCACTGAAAAAGCAAGATATCACCGAATAACCTCGCAGGGTTTCGAGTTCATATCAAATAATTACGATGCAGCTGTTAAGAAGGTTCCACACAACGAATTGGCATACTTCTACAAGGGTTCTAATTATCTGTCCGTGGGTGTCAGGAGGTCGGACGTCGACTACGGGCGTCTGCTCGTCGACGGCTTCGATGGGCTTGACGGTGTTGCTCCGGTGGTGGTTGTCGACAATCAAGATGGGCCGAGCCCAAGCCGAGCCAAAGCGTCGCAAAGGACTGAAGTTCATGGCGTTCTAGTCGCAACGGAAAAATTTGATGCAGGAAAAGTCGCTTCAATAAAAGCAGAGGCCCTTCTAAGGGCAGCGGATCGCGACGATCTTGCGGATGCAATTAGGGCGGTTTTTGGAGAGTAACTATAAAAGACTGCTCTCACATCTATTCTTGCCTAGACTTAACCGAGAGATTGGTTACATCGTGGATAAAATCCACTGATGCGGTCTGGAACCACACATCCGTCTATAGTGCCAGCAATCTGAAAGGATGTACTGGCCATAAAGTTCAACAGCGACACTTAGTAGGTTTTTATCGAAATAGTGAAGCTACCATGATGCCAAAATGGCATTTTGATAGACGAGTTAACATTGTGCCGTTGTCCCTCAATGGCAACGCGCAGGACTATTCGGGCAACGGAAATCAGGGAACCACGACAGAGGTTACCTATACGAGCACGTGGACGAACGGGTATGTGCAGCCTTAGGAATGGAGCTTTACAGAGAAAAAGGGGGCTTGGAAGAAACGGATATAAACATAAAACACCCAAGTAAACAGGTGGTTTAACGGCAACCAACACGCGCACAGCTGGACATGAAAACAGAGCGCTGCTAGTCGCGCCAGTATTCCTGCTTCTGTTGGCCATGCACGCCGTAGCCCCTCAATTCTATGGATTTTCCATATTTGGCAATATCTGGCAAGGGATAGTCAATTTCTTTAGCACTTTTGTTAACAATCCTGCTTCTACAACTAGTACGATATCTACCGCAATACCAACAACCATTACAACCATTCAACAAACGACAGCCATTACAACAACTATAGCCACAACAACCACAATACCCCAAACTATATCAGTCATAATAAACCAATCACAGAATTTTACAAATAATACCTATAAAATAAAAAATTATTCCTTAACACTAAGTGTAACTCCAATAGTGGAATGGGGTCTAGCCAGAGCATGCAATCTAAATACAAGCCAGGTATCTAGTATGGGCGTTGCTTTGTCAAATTATGCCTTTTCCTCTTTATTGCCAGTAAATATGCCAACTTACAATCCACACACAGGGATGTATGTAACACTAACAAATATTCGTGGGGGCTATATCACATCCTTGCCGAGCCAGGCAACCCCATGGAATAGCCAAGTCAATTATAGCCAGGCTTATGGTATATGTGGAACTCAAGCATTGTCGTCCAGTGGTTTTTCCAGCACATCTCAATACCCCCGGGGCGCCGTAGTTACTTTATCAAACGGATTGAATCTAACTCTGATGGGCAATTCGACTTCTGTATCCTTTACAGGATGGACCTGTAGCGGTAATGGCTGCTATTCTGGAACTCAACATTCCATTAACATCACCATAAATAATAACATCACTGAGACAGCAAATTATGAAATTAAACAAATAATAGTACCAGTCACTACAACAATACCCGCCTGTTCTAATTCTTTCTCTGTTCCATGCTCGATAAATGGTAGCATAATTGTCCGAACGTCTGTTAATACTACTGTGCCAGTCATAGTAGGAGGGAACTACTTATCAGCATTAACTCATACGTAACACACGAATAACAGAAATTTACCGAGAAAATAGGGCTTGGAAGAAACGAATATAAACATCAAAGAATAAGATTGGAAGTGGGCATTATTTATGAAGGCTCTTACTTTACCAAGACTTTTATAGCAATCCCATAAAGTAATACAACTTCCAGTATTATAAAAGTGCCACAAATCCTGATAATCCTTCTCTTCCAACAAAAACATGCGACCAGGCATGTTGGAAGAGGATGTTGACACTCTCCGTACGAAGTACAAAGAG
>DAHWIK010000019.1 GCA_027345185.1 Microcaldota archaeon | reverse complement strand
CAGAAGAATGTCCTTTCGGATAGTGGCATATCCTGAATGTTGCCACAATTACTGCATGTCCTTGAGGTATCATGTGGATTTACTTCTATTACTTCCATACCAGCACTTTCAGCCTTGTATGAAAGGAGTTGCCTGAATCTGCTCCATGAAGCGTCTTGGATTGACTTTGCAAGATGATAGTTCTTTACCATATTCTGAACCTGTAGTTTTTCCATTGCAAATGAGGTGTATCCTGAATTGATTAGTTGGTTGATTATCTTGTGAAGATAGTCATTCTGTTGGTTATTGGCAATCTGATATTCTTTGTTGAGCCTGTCCTTTGCCTTCTGCCTGCGATTGCTTCCTTTTTCCCTTCTTGCAACTATTCTCTGCCATCTTGCAATGCGCTTTCTTGAATCCTTCCTGAAGTTCGGTTTTGTTATTGCAGTTACATCTGATAGAACTGCAAAGGTCTTCAAGCCCATGTCTATACCGACTGGATTTGTGTCCTTCACTTCAGGCATTGTCTTTTCTATTATTGTGGTGAATATTGCATAGTATTCTCTTGCCTCTCTTTTTATTGTCAGAGTTTTTATCTGACCTTCGATGGCTCTATGCAATTCTATACCAATTGTTCCAATCCGTGAAACCCTCAGTCTATTCTTCTCTATGGAGAAAGAACCATTATCCTGTGGGTATGTCAGTGAGTCATATCTATCCCTTGACCTAAAACGTGGAAATCCCCTCTTGCCTTTGCCTGACTTGCATCTCCTAAAGAAGTTTGAATATGCCTTTAGAAGCCTGTACTCAATTTCGCATCTTGTCTGGGAATATAACTTCATGTATTTATTGTCTTCTTGGATTATCTCTTTTACAAACCTGTTGAACTGCGCCATTGAAACCTTGGCCTTTCCATTTTTATATGACGCAATTGACTTCTCAAGAATCTTGTTGTAGAACTGCTGTGCGAGAATCAGCCTTTCGTCTATCTCCGCCTGCCTTGTAGCATCGGGATAGATTCTGAATTTGTAGGCTCTTCTTGATTCCATATTACATTCCCTGTTGTTTTGCTATATATTTCTTTATCAACGAATCTGAAACATGGCCGTGAGTCGAAACGAAGTAACTTCTTGACCATAGCGTGGGAAGTCTTGCCTTCAATTCGGGGAATTCTTCTCTAAGGCAATGAGAAGTATATCCCTTTATCTGCCCTATTATGTAGTTTGGTGTTAGAATGGGTTTGCCCTGAATAAATAAATGAACATGGTCTGGCATAGTCTCCAAAGCAATTACATTGCAGTCTAAATCCTTTGCCTTATCGTTTATCAATTCCTTCAACCTTTTTTGTATTTTATCAGTTAGAACCTTGCGCCCGTACTTTGGACACCATACGAAATGGTATCCCATGAAGTGCACGCTAGTTTCTGAACTATCATATCCTTTTGTCATACATAATATATGAACCTACTCTTATATAATACTTTTGCCCTCGCTATCATCCCACCCATAAATGGTGTGGGATTTCCCGCTATGAGTTGTTAAGGTATGGGTTGGCCGGTCACACCTGCCAGATTAACTTAAAGCCGCAAGAGTATTTTCACGCTCTCTTTTGAAGGAGTTAAGACATATATGTCGTACGCTTCTCCTATCGGGCCTATGCCGAAAAGCTCCTGCGGAGCATCAGATTGCCCTATCTGCTTGAATCCGATCTCGCCGAGGATATGGCGTCCACTGCTTGACTTGTTTTTTACAGACACAATTGTTGCTTCCGGATTCTTTTCCAGTATTGCATCTATTATTGCATCTTTAAGCTTGCCATTTACCCCGTTTCCGCGGTATTCTGGCAGGACTACTGCAGCCCGAAGCTCAACCCATCCTGATTCAGGCCATGCAAAAGCTGCGTGATGACCTATTATCTCGCCGGAGTGGGTCTTAGCCACAAAAGATAGTCCCTCCTTTATCCAGCCCTTTACTTCATCCTCAAAAACATGAAGGACTGCTCCTGAGCGCTTTGCCTCGTCGTTTATGATCTCCATTATCTTTGGTATGTCTTTTTCTGTGGATGGAGATATGCACACCTTCTGGGCAGTGGCATTACTGACTTGCTCTTTCACAAGGATTGACATTTTATTATCTGTTATTATTGTGCCAAAAAGCACATATAAATATTATGGCACATTTAGTACAAATCTAGGATAAAATGTATCAAATGATACATTTAAGTAGTGATACAGAAAATTAGCTGCGCTCTAGTTCCTTTACCTCTTCGTAGTTGTACGCATAAGCCGTGTAGTCCTCTCGTTTCCCAGTACTATTGAAGATCTCATCAGGCAGTTCATCCACGCTTATGGGCCTGAAGCCCGATTTTATTATTCCACTCTTTGCGGATTCGTGCGCATTGGCGTTTTTAAGTGATATTATTGTTATTGATGGATTGCTTTCTATAAGCGTCTGCATGAATACTGCAGTAAGGCTTGCGTTTATTCCGTTTCCACGGTATTCTGGCAGCACTACAACTGCTCGGTGCTCAGCAAGGCCGGACCCTGGCCAGACATATCCAGCAGTATGACCTACTATCTCGGTTCCCATCTTTGCCACAAATGAAAGATTGCTTTCCACCCATCCAGTAACCTCTGAGGGAGTCACCTTTATCACTGCTCCTGATAGCTTGGCTTCGTTGTTTACCATCTTTACTATCTGGGGCACGTCACTTAGTTTTGCAGATTCTATGACGAATGTGCCGCCTCGCTTCTCTGGAGTGAGTATGCCCAATTTGGTCGTGGCAGCTGCTGTGCTAGTCCGTTCCATGTTACCCATCACATCTGATGGCATTGTCCATTTTTGAATATATAAATATTATGAACCATTTAGTACAAATTTTAATTAAAATGTATCAAATGAAACAATTTAGAGCGCCAGCTACACTATATAATAAGTTACTTTCAGATACGCCAATTGGAGTTACTTGTCGCAGGTTCCTGAAAGCGGAAGGTAGTCCTGGAACTCATGCTCGTTGGGTCTTAGTATCTTCTTTAGGGCGCCCTCCATCTCTGCTTGAAGCCCTTGGTAGCCAGGCTTTACTGCTACCAATGTGTAAAAGTCCTCGCCCTCCCTGCCAACGAATACGGAGCTGTGCCCCACTACCTCGCCTGACTCTGTCTTTGCCACCACAGATTTGCCATCACGCACTAGGCCTGAAAGATGTGCAGTGTATGCCGCTGTGCCGAGAGTTGACGCAAGGAAAGCGGTTATCTTAGGAATGTCGGCTTCTGTGCTATTCTGGATCATGACGTTTTTTGCCATTTGGTTTCCCCATTAATACAGTCTTATTGGTGATATATAAACTTTTTCGTGAATTAATTATTTGCCAACAGGCATAATATTTATATAGGTTGCATCAGGTGGGACAATAACGATATCTGACATAGTAAGGGTCTATTTGAAGAACAAGCCCTACACCATGGAGGCACTTGACAGGAACATAGTGAACTATAGCGCACTTGCAAGGATAATACAGAGGGATCTACAGATAAAGAACTACCACGCCATAAAAGCCACACTCAGGAGATATGCCGAGGAGCTCAGAAAGAAGGACATAAACATAGAGAGGCATGCAACATCCATACTAAAGCGCAGCAAGATAACCATACAGAGCGGCATATCGGTTGTAATCTCGAATGCAGATGTGGATGTTGAGGAGAGCGGAAAGATAAAGCTGAGCGATTACTATATATATCTAGTGTCTAATGACTCCGAGCTTAAGCAGCTCAAGAAGAGCAAGGGTACGATAAAGGTGCAGGAGGACGCTTCTGCTATAATAATACATTCGGAGGAGAAGCTCGAGGCTCTTCCCGGGTTCGTCGCATTCATAGCTTCACTGCTCGCTGAGCAGAACATAAATATAGTGGAGTTCGTCTCATGCTACACAGAGACACTGCTTGTGGTGAGCAGGAGCGATTCGCTTAAGAGCTATGAGATGCTGATGGGTATAATACAGAAGTAGCTACCTGTTGCTCGCGAGCATGCCGTCTATTATTCCGTTTACACCTATTCCTCCTGTGGACCTTACCACTATCCTATGGCTCAGCACCGGCTTTGCCAGGAACCGTATGTCGTCCTTTGTTACCTCCTTCCTTCCCTCTATCAGGGCTTTTGCCTTTCCGCACTGCATGAATGCGAGGTCTGCCCTTGGACTGGCACCCATTACAACGTGCATCTCCTTTCTCGAAGCGTCCACCAGCTTTGTTATGTACTCGCCGGCATCCTTTGGAAGTACTATCGCCTTAGCCTGCTGCTGGAGCTCCATCACATCGCTTGTTGTAAGTATCTTCTTTGTCACGACCTTCTCCTCGCTCTCCTTAAGTCGGAGCATGCTCTCCTCCTCAGGCATTGATGGATATGTGACTTCGACACGCATTATGAACCTGTCAGCAAGAACCTTGGGCAGTGGCTCAGTGCCCTCTATCTTCAATGGGTTCTGGGTTGCTATCGCCATGAACGGCTTAGGCAGCGGCATGTCGGCTCCACCTATGGTCACCTGACGCTCCTCAAGCGCTTCGAGGAATGCGCTCATCGTCCTGGGTGGCGCCCTGTTCAATTCGTCCATGAGGAGTATGTTGGTGAATATAGGTCCCTTGTTAACCTTTATGTCCCTGTTCTCATCGTAGTACGCCTGGCCTATTATGTCCTCAGCTACAAGGTCAGGCATGCATTGTATCCTCTTGAAATCCGCCTGTATGGTGTCTGCAAGAGCCTTGCTCATTGTTGTCTTTGCGACTCCAGGGACTCCCTCAAGTAATATGTGGCCGTTTGCAACGAGGCCTATGAAGAGAAGCTCTATCACCTCTGACTTTCCTGCTATGTGCTTCTTCAACTCCTCTTCAATCCTCTGATAGGCATCCTTTGCGTCCAGCAAAATATCAACAATTAGATTAGATGTATCAAGTTTTAAATAACCAATTATTAGAAATTCAAGTCGTGATCTTTCTGCGCTCCGTCAATGACGTGCTCTCAGACCTTGTGGCCAGCTTTAATTCTGCTGCTGAACGGTGCGCCCTGAACAGCGCAACAAGCGAAGGATTGCCAGACATGTCTGCATACTGCTCTGCGTTCTTTCCGGTTTTGTCAGAGAGCAGAGGATCTGCGCTCGAATTAAGGAGCTGCTTGCATATGTGCGCATTGCCTGCTATTGCTGCGAGAATGAGGGGCGTGTTTCCGGAATTGTCCCTTGCATTTACGTCAGAACCCTTTATGATCATAAGGGATGCTAGCCTGAAGCTGTTCTTGCCTATTGCCAGGTGCAGAGCTGAACTGCCATTCACGTCTGATACATTGACTTCTGCTCCGTTTAGCACCAGGAGCTCTGAGAGCTCAAGTTTGTCTGATCTTAATGAGAGAAGCAGGGGTGTTTCGCCCTTGTTTGAGCTTAAGTTCGGGTCGGCCCTGCTGCTCAGCAGAAGTGCAACCATATCCCTATTTCCTATTGCAGATGCATATGCCAGGGGCGTCTTACCTGCCCTGTCCTGGAAGTTGACATCTGCACCGTGCTGTATGAGCAGCCTTGCTAGGTCTACATAATTATAATATACAACATGGTAAAGTGGCGGACTTATCCCGTATTCATAGGCGTTTACATCTGCACCGGCATCAATAAGGAGCCTGACAATCTCCTCGTTTATGTCCTTCCTTCCGACGGCGGCTACAAGGGGTTGTGCGCTACCTCGGACTTCGCCACGCGATGTTTTTATTGTCCCGAACGCTATCGGCTGCAGGACATTGGCTCCGAGTCGTATTGCAAGATCCACCTGTACCGGATCGTTGTCCTTGACTATTGCATCCTGAAGAAGTGCATGCGACAGATCCTGGATTATTTCACGATCAGCTTCATCGCTCATGGTAAAAACCAATTAGAACCTGGTTTTTGGCTGTACATAAAGATTTACTCCGAAACTAAGTTACCTTTCTTTTATTGCCTGGATTGGTTTCGCTCCTCTTTTGCAGAGACACGCTTGAATTGCCATCCCTGAGCAGACTTATCAGATGCTCATTGCCGTGCTGTGCGTATGCATAGGTCAGCGCATCAAAACCACGTGCATTGACTGCCATTGTCTTTGCACCCTTTGACACCAGATGGTATGCAAGCTCATTGTCGCCGTGCTTCGCTGCAAACATCAGCGGGCTCATTCCTGCAGTATCCTGTACATTTACGTCAGCTCCTGCATCTGCCAGTGCAATCGCGACATCGGCCTTACCGTCAGCGCACGCCCTGAGCAGAGGAGTCTGCTGGTTGATATCCCTCGCCTCAAGATCGGCATGCTTCCTGATAAGCATCTTGGTTATTGTGACGTTGTTCAGCATTGCGGCATAGTGGAGCGGAGAGGCTGATTCTGCATCATTTACGTTTACCTCCACATTGTACTCGAAAAGCACCGAGAGCGCATGTTCGTCGTTCCTCTTTGTAGCTTCAATTACAGGGAATATTTTTTCTGGTCCGCCACAATTAACATCGGCACCTGCATCAAGAAGGACCCTCATATTTTCGGTCTTGCCTGCCGTAATTGCTGCAACAAGGGGGGTAATATTATCGTTGTCAGGAATATTCACATCTACCGGACTGCACTTCGTAAGGAGATCCAGTATCTGTGGAGTGGAGTTGTATGATGCTATGTGTATCGTGCCTGTCCTATCCTTTGACTTGTAGTATGTCGGATCTGCTCCGTTCTCGAGCAGGAGCTTGACTATCTTGGGATCTATGCCTGACTTTATCAGGCTTCCGATCAGAGGAGTTATCCCTACTGTTTTTTCAGTGCCATTGTGAATGACATTCACAGGATTCAGCGAATTTACATCCGCGCCTAATCTTATTGCAAGATCTGTCTCCTCTACGCTGTTTGATCTGAGTATTGCATCGATAAGCATGCTATTTGCAATAGACACTATGGAAATTTCCTCTTCGCCCATGGACTGCACTGCTCTAAGAGGATGATTTATTGTATATAAACATTTACTACAATTTTCTGCCGGTCCTTTCCTTGATCCTTCTCCTTCTCTCCTTTTCTCTGTCAAGCCTCTGTCTGAAGCGTCCTGCAGAATAGAAGAAGGCTATCGTGACGACTATTGATAGCCATCCGGCTATCCCGAACAGGCTTCCGAGTATTGCTGAGATTCCTCCTATATAGAATATGAAGCTGTAGCTGTTCCAGCCCGTCCTGATAGTATCTATGAATCTGCCGGTCTTTGACTCTGCGGCCCTGGCCATTAACTTTTCGCTTATGCGCATATATTTAGATTTGCTCTAGGTTTTATATAACTTTTTAGATCGGCTCTCCAGTAGCAAAGTCGCAGAACTTTGTGTTCACTCCAAGAGAACTGCATTGCTCCAAAAAGGAGATGGAGATAGGATGTGTATGTAAACGGACCGTGTTCATGCTCAATCAGGAAAACGGGCTTGTTAAGAGCTTGTAAACTACTCACGGCTAAGCCCGTAGGCTTCCTTGTCGAGATTAGGTGAAGGCATCCGACCTTCTGCCTGGGAGTTCGATAGAATGGCAGATGAGCGCGGCCAGGCTGGAGGCAGGGTTCCCTGATTCCAATACGCATGGACTTCTCATACAAAAGCTTTTTAATTAAGTGCCGAGTATAATATAGTCAGTCAAATAAGGTGCTTTTTATGGCAGGAAAGAAGAGTTATGATACCAGGCTAGCCTCTATACCGGAAGTGCTGGATATACTTGAGGAGAGGAAGAAGGACGGCGAGCTTGGATATGAGCAGACCCTTGCTTACGAATACGCAACCAAGTTCTCCAGGATGAAGGAGTCTGAAGCCAAGAAGATGGCAAAGGAGCTGATTGAGCTTGGAGTGGACAAGAAGCTCGCGTTAAAGTTTATAGAGATAATGCCCGACGATGCCAGCCTTGTCAAGCTAATCCTTGCAATGGACAAGAGTAGGCAGCCTGCAGAAGACGAGACTGTGAGCAAGATACTTGCCGTAGTCAAGAGCTACTCTAAATAGTTTTGATTTGGGTGTTTGATGTGCAGGAGTTAGAGCAAAGAAGGGAGAATCTTGAAGAGTACGCAATAGTGCTGGACTTCCTTCCGACAGGCCGTTCATCATCGGTAAGATCAGAGCCCGTAGTGCAGATGATAGGCGAGGAGAAGTTCACGCTTCTTGAGGCGGTGCCTAAGAGCCCTGACATAAAGATAGGGGAGCGCGTATACATAGGCAAGGGTGACAGGAACAAGATAGCGATAATCAAGGGGAGGCTGACCTACAACGACCTTACAGAGGTCTCAAAGAACGAGCTCAAGACGGCGATAACAAACGTGATAAAGGGGAACGAGAAGAAGTTCGTAGGCATATTCAACAGCGCAGGTCCGCTCAACATAAGGATGCACTCGCTTGAGCTGCTTCCGGGAATAGGGAAGAAGCACCTTGGCGCAATACTCGACGCAAGGGATGACAAGGCATTTGAGAGTTTTGATGACATAGCAAAGAGAGTGCCGCTTCTCCAGGATCCTGTTAAGCTTCTTACTGAGAGGGCCATACTCGAGCTGAAGGGGGAGAGCAGATTCTACATCCTCACCAAGTTCCCTGCAAGGGAGCATCTCTTCTAAGTGTGGTTTTGTTTAAGATGATAGGCATAAAGTGGCGAATTACCTCGGGCTTTAGTCATGGGTAATTCGCAGGTATCTTTCGAATAATAAAAACAGGATTTAATATAATAGGGTAAAGAAAGACAACGGTGCGTTTCTTTACAGGCTATTCCAGAATCTGGCTGAGCTCATCAAATCTGCGTATTGTATAGGTCGGGTTCGACTTCCTTAGGCGGTCGAGGTCATAGAATGATGTGTGGGTGTCGGGATAAAAGAGCACGGAGTCTATTCCTGCGTTTCTGGCCGCATCGAGGTCGTGTTCGGAGTCGCCAACCATTATAGAGTCTGCCTTTTCTGCGCCGAGCTTTGCAAGAGCCGTATCTATCCCCTCTGGATTAGGTTTCCTCTTTTGGACGTCGGAGCCGCTTATGATCAGATCGAAGTATGCCTTAGTTCCAGTGTGATCAAGCATTCTTTCAAGTGAAGGTTTTGAACCGCTGGAGATCAGGGCCAGTGTCTTACCTTTGGATTTTAAGTTCCTTAGCAGAGTGGATGCACCTTCGTACAGATAGACTTCGTCTATGTTGGATTCGGCGCGCACATAGACGTCATCCTTGAATTTGACATAGTTTTCCGGTTTCACGCCCAAGTCCAGAGCGCCATGGTAAAGGTCATTCATCAGCCTGCTGACATCCCTGCCGGAATGTGGAATGTTGTAGTCTATCAGCGAGGATTCTATAGCACCGAACCACATCTCAAGAGTCTTTGCGAGGCAGCCGTCCCAGTCAAAAAAGATGTGCTGATAAGATTTCATCGCATCCTCAGCAATAGAATCAGGCCTTCTCAAGGTGCATCTGCGGTACTATTATCTTAACTGACTTGGACTTAGAGGTTGCTACCTGCACAACATATGCATCCCCCCTCTTCTCTATGACATTGCCTACCTTTCCCTTGTATCTCGGGTGAGGTATATTCTTCACATTGCCCTTGGGTATTATTATGACCTTGTCGCTGAGTTCGAAGCTCTTCAGGAGCTTGGTTATGCCTAGCTTAGAGGGCTTGTGGTGCCTTGCAAGCTGCCTTGTCCTTCCTACGAACAGCCCGTGGGATCTCTGTGTCATGTAAATCAGCAATGCTAATTAGCTCTAATTAGATAAGATACTTCTTGATATGAATATATAAATACCTTTCAGTAGATATCCTTAAATAGTGGTATGAATGGTCAATTCGAATTTTGCAAGAACCAAGTCAGGTAAGAGAGTCGAGCTTAATACTAAGTTCAAGATAGAAAACATAGTCGCAAGCGCGGATCTTGGTGTGGAGCTGGACCTTTACGGAATAGCCAAGGCGTCGCCTGACGTTGACTATGAGCCTGAGCAGTTTCCAGGTGCCATATGCAAGATCCATGACCCGAAGACTGCGCTTCTCCTATTCAAGAACGGGAAGATAATCTGCACTGGGGCAAAGACCGAGGCAGACATAAAGAGGGCAATAGACCAGGTAATAAAGATAGTGAGGAACTACATCCTAGAAGCCAAGGTAAAGGAGCCTACAAAGGAGGTAAAGGGCAAGAAGTAATTCATCCCTTCCTTATTCTCTTCATCCCTGTCCTATACACCATATAGAGCGCCATTGCGAATACGCCTATCACTGCAAAGAGCAGCTGCAGGTTCGCTATTGAAAGTGCCCAGTATCCGAACATTATCAGCGCCACGTTCCATATCAGTGAACCTGCAAGGGAGTACAGGAAGAAGTCTTTAAGTGGCATCTTTGCGAATCCGGCAGGGAAGCTTATTAGTCCCCTTACCACAGGGAGTATTCTTGATACAAACACTGCAAATGAGCCATTCTTGCTGAACCATTCATCAAACGAGTCCAGCGTGGACTTCTTTATGTGGAATGCGCCGAGGTGCTTGTAGACCACACTCTTCTCAAGCACATATGCAATCCAGTAGTCTATAGTTATTCCTATTGCAGTCCCTATGAGTGACGCAAGAACCATGATGTAAAAATTTAAGTTGTAAAGCTGGACAGCATGGCCTGCTAGGGGAAGTACCACCTCGCTTGGAATAGGTAGCGAAGCTGACTCAAGGGCCATAAGCACCACCACTGCAATGTATCCGTACAGGGATATGAATGCATTAATCATTGCATATGAGCCAGTGAGTATGTGCACTATTGCATTGGGCACTGAAAAGATAAACATTAGAATCAGCTAATATGCTCAGCAAATCTTTATATTAAGTATAAATAACCAGTTATTCGATGTACTCCAGAGTGTTTGTGCTTCCCGCATGGTTTGGCGAGCCTGACACGACTATGTACCTCTTTATGCCCTTCTTGTTCGCTATTGCCTTTACCTGATTAAGCATTCCGTCAACCGTATCATACCTGGTTATGGCCTCGCTGTGCACACCGTAGTAGATGTTCAGCCTCCTCCTTACCTTAGGGAACCTGCTCAGCGCGATTATGTTTGATTTTGACCTGAGGGCTGAGAGCTTCCTGGCTGTGCTTCCAGTCTGAGTTGGTGCGAATATGCAGTCGGTCTTGTAGTTGTCGGCTATCTCCGCTGCTGCAAATGCTATGCTGTCGCTTATCATGCCTATCTTGAAGCTCTGGTGGTGTATCGCTATCTCCTCTGCGTTTCTTGCTGTCGTAGCCAGAGTCCTTACCGCTTCAACGGGATACTTGCCTATTGCAGTCTCCTCGCTCAGCATTACGCAGTCCGCTCCGCCGAGAACCGCAGTGGCTATGTCGTTCACCTCCGCCCTAGTAGGCATTGGGCTGCTTACCATGCTTGCAAGCATCTGGGTTGCGACTATAACCGGCTTGTAGAACTTCATTGATGAACGTATTATCTTTGCCTGTATTATTGGCAGCATCTCAACCGGAATCTCGAATGCCAGGTCGCCCCTTGCAACCATTATGGCGTCAGCCTCATTCGCTATCTCGTCTATCCTCCTCACTGCCTCCGCGCGCTCTATCTTTGCTACCATGAATGCGTCGCCCATCCTTCTTCTAGCATCAGCTATGTTCTTTGCGGACCTTACGAATGATAGCCCTATGAAATCAAAGCAGTTCTCCTTTGCGAATTTGGCGAGCCTTATGTCTTCTGGTGTGGGCGGAGCGGCAGTCACATTACCCTTCTTTATGTTTATACCTTTCCTGCTTGAAAGCTGTCCGGCATTGAGCGCCGTACACATTATGTTCCCATTTTTCAGTTTTGACACGCTGAAATTAAGGTATCCGTCACCTATTGAGATTATTGATCCATCCAGCAGATATGGGGATATATCGTGGTCAAGTGGCACGACGCCTTTCTGGCTTTTTCCGTACCTGAAGGTGACAATATCACCTTTTTTAACGTTGATATCGCTCTTGAGTACACCGAGCCTTATCTTAGGCCCAGGGAGATCGGCAAGAAGTGATACCTCCTTTCCCAATGACTTCGAGACGCGAGTAATGTTCTCTACGGCATCAAGCCACTTCCCTTCGTTGCCATGGGAGAAGTTTATCCTGAATATATCTACGTGCTTCATGAGTTTGGATAGGACCGACTTCTGCTCTATTCCTGGGCCATAGGTAGCTATTATCTTTGTCTTCATGAGACTGCACACACAGATATTGAATATGAATATTTAAAAATAGGCTGTGGCAGTTGGACATTTGGTGCAACTGCGCAATAACTTAGGTTTGAGCATATTAATATTTTATCAAAACAGTTACGTTGTCCCCGCTGAGCCTCTTGCGCCCTTCGAGGAATTGGAGCTCCACTATGAATGCATATCCGCTTACCTTGGCGCCCAGGCTTTTTATTAGGTCGGCTGATGCGCTTGCCGTTCCGCCTGTGGCAAGAAGATCGTCCACTATCAGCACTTTGCTGCCCCTCTCCACAGAATCCTTGTGTATCTCTATGGTCTCCATGCCGTACTCCAGCTGGTAGTCCTTGCTTATTTTAGCGTAAGGCAGTTTGCCCTTCTTCCTTATTGGTATGAAGCCCTTTCCGGTCTTGTAAGAGAGCGCTGACCCCACTATGAATCCTCTCGCCTCTATTCCTGCTATGTAATCGAAATTATATTTTGATACTTTTTCAGCCATAAGGTCTATGCACTTGCTGAACAACACGCTGTCCTTCAGCAGGGGGGTTATGTCCCTGAATATTATCCCAGGCTTTGGATAGTCCTGTATTGCCCTTATCCTGCTCTTTATCAAATCCTCGGCACTCTCAGTGTCTGATTTTTTGCTGGGCATACCGATAATACTCAAATGAAAATTATTTATAGCTTATTACAAAAATCATTGCGGCAATAGCCGATGCGTGTGCTGCAGTTATAAATAGTTTTGATATGAGATTAATGTGTAGCAAGGTATGGTTCATGCCTTTATTATTTGTCATACTAGATGGCGCAGCAGACAGGAAGAGCAGCGTACTTAATGATATGACTCCTTTCCAGAGCGCCAGTACGCCGAACCTCAGGCAGCTTGCATCCGAGTCAATAAAGGGCATGATGTATCCCATAGGCGCAGGTATTGCTCCAGAGTCTGATGCCGCAGTATTTTCAATACTAGGATATGATATGTCCTCTTACACTGGCAGGGGACCGCTTGAGGCTTACGGAGCTGGATTGAAGATAACAGATAGGTCCGTGGCATTCAGATGCAACTTCGCTACCATAGATGCGGACAGGAACATAGTTGACAGAAGGGCTGGAAGGATAGAGACAAAGGACGCTAAAGCCCTACAGAAGGAGATCAACAGGATCAATCTTGGCATAGATGGCATAAGATTCAGGTTTAGGGCTACCGTTGGGCACAGGGGAGTCTGCGTCTTCTACAGCAGGAAGAAGAACCTTTCTGCAAATGTGTCCAACGCAGACATAGGATATGTGAAGAAAGGTAACATATCTGTAGCCGAAGAGATCGCAAACAATGCGCTTCCAAAGGTAGTTCCACTTGATGATTCAGATGCTGCTGCCAATACGGCACGAATAGTGAACGCTTTTATAGACAAGGTAATTGACAGACTATCAAAATCCGAGTTGAATTCCAGGAGAGAGGAGGAAGAGCTGCTCAAGGCCAATGCACTGCTGCTAAGAGATGCAGGAGTTGGTCTTCCAAAAGTCGAGTCCTTCGAGTCAAGGCGCAAGATGAAATGCGCATTCATAGCAGAGATGCCTGTGGAGATGGGGATAGCAAAGCTGCTCGGAATGGCCCCAATAAAGCTCAAGGTGCTTAAGAACAAGAAGAGAAGGTACAAGAAGATGGCTGAGCTTGTAAACCAGAATATCGGCAATTACGATTTCATATACGTACACATAAAGGGGCCTGATGAGCCAGGACATGACGGAGATGCGAAGCTGAAGAAGAAGATACTGGAAGAAGTGGACGAAAATTTCTTCTCTGGAATAAAGATGCTTAATGCAGACATCTGTGTTACGTGCGACCATGCAACCCCATGCACGCTCAAGTCGCATTCTTCGGATCCGGTTCCGGTGATGGTAAGATACGTTGATTCAAAGTCTGGCGATCCGATCAATTTTGATGAGGAAATAGACTCGAAGGGAAGCATGGGCGTCATTAACGGAAACCAGCTTATTGATAACGTTATAAAAAGGAGATTATAGCTTTCCTTGAAAGTCCCACAACAGTCATTTGACTGAAAGTAATGCCTCAATAGGTGCCAATGGCGCAATACTCTTTATCATTTTCTGGTCCATCCGCCGGATAAAGTTTGCAATCACTATACCTATCTGTTTT
>DAHWIK010000001.1 GCA_027345185.1 Microcaldota archaeon | reverse complement strand
AAAACAGATAGGTATAGTGATTGCAAACTTTATCCGGCGGATGGACCAGAAAATGATAAAGAGTATTGCGCCATTGGCACCTATTGAGGCATTACTTTCAGTCAAATGACTGTTGTGGGACTTTCAAGGAAAGCTATAATCCTCCATTTTTTCTCTAATGAATTTAGAAACAGATGTAGGGCTAGCCTCTATTACTTCTAATGAGCCAGGAGTCAATACTACGTCATCTAGTTTAAGAAATTTTGAAGGTATTTCCTTAGATTGTATTTTACTTCCACTTGGATTTAATACATAACCTTCGGAATCTACCGTATAATCATAAGTCTCCAAGAGCAAAACTTTCCCATTTTTATCTAGTTGCTCAAATCGGATATCCTTAACCATTCGTTCACCCTTAACTATATCTAAGACGTAAAGCTTTAAATACTCTTTTTGCAATTCCCCTATTTTGCAAGCACAATCGAAGGTATATAAATTTTCTCCTTTTTATTTCTTTCGTTTTGCCTTTTAATTTCCGAACTCAAAAAACTACACTCTTAGGCTTTATAAAGCCTGGTTACCCTTATTCTTAATTGGTGCATACGTGTTTTGTTCTGAAAAGACTTCGAACCTCCTTACCCCCAAATTTAAATATCTGTAAGGTGCGTAATTGTCAGAGTATGGGCGATAGCATGGAGGTAAAGCAGTCATCATCCAAGGAGATTGAATTTGACATAAGGAAGAAGCCGAGCGGCAGGGTAAACGGAACCTTCAAGGACAAGGAGGAGAACCTCAACAGGTTCAGCTATGGTAAAGGATTCGAGATCAGCGGGCCGTCAGCCATCACATTTGATGTCTACAACATGGAGCTCACAGTGCCGCCAGAATTCGTTGAGATAGAGGGCGTGCTTTCGATAATGCTGGACGGATCAAAGTTCCTTGAGGTCGGCACTGCAAAACTGATGCCTGGAGTCAACACGCTCGACATAGACCAGGTTGTGAGCAAGGGCCATGCACTGTCTGCAGTACTTGATTATACTAACGCAAAGAACCTTGGCCATTATGTCCTGCAGCTTAAATTGCAGAACAGGTAGCGCCTAGAAAGGCATTTGAAGCTGCTCCTGCACTTGGACTGGAGACTCCTGTTTGGCCTTCTTCTCCCTTCTTGACTTTACCTTTGATATTATTGCGAGCACTGCTCCGGACACCGCAACCCATCCGCCAAGTATTGCGGCTTCTGAGATCTCAAAGGGTGCGGTGAACCTGTGCACTATCTCATATCCTGACAGCATTATAGCCGCTGCCGCAGCGGAAAGTCCCATTGTAACTACACCGCCCAGTTTAGGTTTGTCCTCATACATGCTGACTCCGAAGACCATTAGGCCTGCAGGCGCTGAAAAGAAATAGATTGATGCTGCAACTGCATGCTCTATTCCGGATGTTAAGCCGACTGCGGAAAGAGCTGCGCCGCTGAATGCCAGCAGCCCAGCACCTATCTTGTTTGCCGCGCGGTCTGTCAGGGATTTTGCTAGGCATATTGAATACACCATGGTTGATATCCCAGCCTCAATCACTCCCGATGCAAAAAGAGGGGCCATTGGATGCTTTAGTATGTCGCTGAGTGCGTTCTTTGACCATGAGAACCACGGAGAGAGCTCAGCGGCTGCAAGTATCGAGCCTATGCCAGCAGTTGGACCGATCAGCCCGGTAGCAACAGCAACTTTTGTAAACTTGTTTGGGGTTATGTTCTGCTCCGCGCCTTCCTCAAGAGAAAACAGCGCGGCTTGCACAAAGTTTCTCTTGTCGCCTCTTTTGAGAGTTGAGAGTTCGCCGCTCTGGGCTGCGCCTATGCTCTGATCCCTATGTTGGGCTGATAATTCCTCTTGACGGGCAGCTATTTGCCTTCTTATTTTCAAATACACCATCTATTTTTTAGAACCTGGAACAGGAGATAACGCCTTCGGATTAATACTCGCTTTTATCTGATATTTAAAGCTAACTGGCCGCATGTGGCGTTCTTTGATTATACGTTATTCAGCCTGGTCTTGATCTCTTCCGTGGTGAGCTTTGTGCTCAGCAGCGGTATCTTCTCTATCTGGGCTATCTTTATGGCTAGCTTGTCCATGTCAGCGACGTTCTGTATAACCACTATCCTTGGCTTTATAGGCGCCACCCTTATCACCACCATTGGCGACCTGCCAGTGCTCACCTGGTCAAATATGAACGCCCTCTCGTTTGTATTTCCGAAAAGTTTCGGGTACTCGCTTGGCGATATCTCCAGTATCACTCGTATGCTGTCTATGAGCGTGTATCCGAATATCTTTACAGTGTCCAATAAATTTGGATTGGATATTATCTTTGCGTCTATTATCCTTGCGAAATCCGTGCCTGTTATCGGGGCTGCAAAGTCATGTATCAGGTAGAATGGATCCTTCTCCTGAGGAAGGTTGTACTTCTCAAGGTTCCTTATCACCTCACCTCCCTTAGAGCTATCCATTGTGAATAGGGCTATCACGAACCTCTTTATTATGCCTACGCCAGGGCTGGCCCTCCTGTTTCCCTCGTAGTCGCTTATGGTGGAAGTGGATATCTTGAGGAACTTGGAGAGCTCCACCTGCGATATACCGAACAGCTCGCGCCATTTCTTCATGGTGCTTCCAGGGCTCTCTGACAGAGCTATCTCTCCGGCTATTCTCTCCTGCAGCGTGTCCATGTGTATTACTTAATCAAGAACTCTTTTAAATGCTGACTACTTCTTTGCTTTCCCTTTCTTCACGCGCGACGTGCGCCTGCGGCGCGATGCTTGCTTTGCGTACAGGCTCGCAGCTTCTTCGTCGACTTTCAGCTCCTCCTTTTTGGGCTTTGCAAGCACTGAATAGAGCATTATCACTATGCCGCCGAAGAAGAGGGCCGCGCCTGTCAGGCCATAAGCTGCGGTTGAAAGGATGGTGCTGTTTATGCCTGACTGCGTCTTGAGTATTGCAGAGTAAGATATCCTGACGCTTGACTGGCCCGGATTTTCGAATACAGCATAGTAATTCCCTGCCGGAAGTATGGGCGATGAGTTGCTGGTATATACGTCCTGCTTTGTGGAATTCAACTCTGAGTATGGAAAGATCCCGTATGTGCTGTTATATATCAGCTCGAGGGCTCCGCTGCGTGCCGCCAGGCTTCCATTTATAGGCTTGCCAGAGTTTATCTGGCTTGACATGCTTGAGAATGCCGATTGGTTAATCAGAAGGAAGTTCACAGGGGTTGAATTTGAGTAATAAAAGAAGCCGACTATGGTAAAGTTTGTTAGTGTGAATGAGGTGTACAGCGTATTGTGCGGCAATATGCTCATCTCCTGGATATTTGACCCCGTTACGCTGCTCTGGAAACTTGCTGTGCTCGCATATATCACAAATAGGGACATGACGAAAACCAGTATGCCTATCTTCGTAAGCTTCTTCATGCAGTCACTGCAATATAGACTTCAGCTAAATACATAAATTTATATACGAGAAAAACATAACTTTAATATCACGTGGTGTATATGGTCAATCTTGTAAAGAGCGGCATAGAGGGACTGGATGCAATGCTTTTCGGAGGCCTGCCCAAGGAGAACCAGGTGATGATAGGAGGAGGGCCTGGCGCAGGAAAGACGCTGCTCTCTTTTGAATTCATATACAGGGGAGCAAAGGCCGGCGAGTCCGGCGTGTTCTTTTCCCTGGAAGAGGATCCGAAAAAGATAATACAGAACGCAAAGGCAGCATTCCCGAAATTCACCGACATAGATGAATTAATTGGAACTGGCAAGATAATGATAGAGGGAAAGGACCTTCTTCAGGAGGTATTCAATAAGTATGAACAGACGGGATTGGAGTTTGGGAAGATAGTCTCTGAGATGGAGGAGACAATAGTAAAGACGAGAGCTGCTCGCGCTGTCGTTGATTCCTCGTCTGCGTTTGAGTTGGTGATAAAGGACCCGGTAGTGTACAGAAGATCCATGTGGTCTCTTGCGGCTAACTTCAGGAGGCTTGGAGTTACCACTGTGCTCACTTCGGAGATACACAATCCTGACAGGAACAAGCTGGTTTTCAGGCCTGAGCACTTCATATTCGACGGGATGATATTGATGTACCAGAGCGGCGAGGCTGCAAGGAGGATACAAGCGCTTGAAATAATAAAGATGAGGGGATATAAGCACAGCTTTGTAACCGCGCCTTACGAGATAACGGCTGACGGATTCAAGATATTCTCACCAGAAGCGATAACCAGGCAGTAATGTGGCATTCTACTACTATGTTGATTTGACTGCAGCAGAACGCCAAGAAAGCTCCACAGACTGACAATGCACAGTCTAAGGCACTACGCCATAACCAGCTTCTCCAAGCAGACAAACGGCAATGTGTTGCTTACAAGCAGGTTCGCAAGGCACGCAAGCCCTGAGACCACCATGATCTACATAAGCACAAAGAAAGAGGAGCTGTATAAGAAGTTGGACAACATAGACATGGACAGCGTAGAGCGGCTAAAGCGGAGCATTATGAACATCAAATAGCATGTTCAGTACTTGAAGCGACAATCATATTCCTTGTGAGGCAGCCATTCAAGCAGTATCGTAATTATGTCCACCTCGCTCCCAGCAATAGAGTACATCAAACGCCATGCTCCTTGAAGGTTGTATTTCCAGAGGTTGTTTATCCCGTATTTCTGTATGTAGACTTTAGGGATAAGTCTTTTCAGTATGTGAATTCCGCATAACGGATTCGCATTAAGATTGCTGTGTTGCATAACTCTTTGATTCCTCTGTTATGACTTAACTCCGCCAACCACTACGTAACGTAATCTATTTTTAAGTGCCCATGGCAATTTTCCATTGATTAACTTAACTCCGCCAAAATGACATTTCACTCTAACCTTCTTCTCTGAATCAATCCGCCAAACTGATTTTACCAGCGGGATTCTATGTCTTTTGTCTGGTATTTCTGCCAGAAATCACCAAAAAGTGCCAAAATTAGCTCTACTATGTTAATTCCTCCGACCTAGCAGCAAGGGCCGCAAGGCCAGAATAATGTTCTCGGTTAATCATTTACCACCATGTACATATTTAAACCTGATTTTCATATTACCTACAAACTACTATTCACCATCAATTGTGGTATGCTGACTTACGTGTTGTGGGAGGGGTGCGTTAGACTTTTTGACGCCATCACCGTGGCAAGTGTAAAAAAACGTCACCC
>DAHWIK010000033.1 GCA_027345185.1 Microcaldota archaeon | reverse complement strand
TCTTCCATAACAACGTAGCTCTTCCACTTTCCCAAATCTATTGCTATTTCCATGTTTGCACCTGCTTATACATCACGCCGCAACATTATCTGGCTTGTTGCGGCGTCAGGTGCCAGGAGGAGGAATTAAGCATGTCGGACTTCTTACTTGACAATGTGTTGTATTACTTTCTAGATCTGCTATAGATTGGGCAACCAATCTTTTTATATTATAGTTATGCAATATCTGATTGATACAATGCCTGATGAAATAACCTTCATGGATCTGGCTTCGCTGCTGAGCATAGGGCCTGACACAACGCTCGAGAAACTAGGAAGCGCAATAAACGCAAGCATATTCGACGCCTCAAACATGGCCGGAAGTCTTAAGCAGAAAGGATTAATAGACTTCACTGCATCTTATCCAGGTCCAAACACAGTAACAATCACAGATGCGGGGAAGGCTCTTATCGCAGAAGCAGATGCAAAAGCAGCCTCGCCGCATGACGATCTTGACGATGCCATACTGGTGCAGGTGTCTGGAGGGAAGAGGATCCCGGCAGAACTGCAGAATACCCTGAACCTGCGCCCCAAAGATCTTGCCCTGAGGATATACAAACTTCACAAACAGGGCTACGTAACATATGATCTGAAAAGCGGCGGTGTAGCCATACTCCTTACTGATTCAGGATTCCTAAAGTCAAAAGCCGCAGGCGCAGCAAAGCCCCAGGCCGTGCAGTCAGCGGCGCAATCTCAGCCTGTCGCACCGCATACAGCTCTACCAAAACAGCCAGATCAACAAACGGCAATGGAGAATGAGATGCCTCATGGACCTAAAAGAAACAAGCTTCTGTATGCTCTGGTCATAATATTGATAGTAATAATAATCGGAGGAATCTATTACCTTGATTATATAATGAAGTTATAGATTCGGTAATGAGATGGCATTGCTTGATTATTTTGAAGGCAAGAAGATTCTCGACAGGTACGGAATCAAGAGCATAGAAAGCAGGTATGTTGCATCAGGAAGAGAGGCATCCAAATTCTCAGAAAATGGGCCCATAGTCCTTAAGCTGATATCGGGCAAGGCTCTGCACAAATCGAAGTCAGGGCTTGTCAAGCTTGACCTGAGGGGGGAAGAGGCGGACCAGGCATACGAGGAGCTTTCAAGCAAAGGCAAAAACCTGAAGCCATACAGGATAATTGCACAAAAGATGTCGAAGGGAGGTGTAGAGATAATAATTGGAGGTAGGACAGACCCACAATTCGGAAAACTGATCCTGCTTGGTCTCGGCGGGATATATGTAGAGATATTCAAGGATTTCGCGCTCAGAATCTGCCCAATAACAAGAAACGACGCCATAGACATGATAAGCCAGCTAAAGTCAAAGGACGTGGTCACCTTTCATGGCAAGGACACCGAGATGCTTGTAAAACTCCTATTAAGCGTATCAAAGCTGCTTACAGAGAACGATAGTATTGCAGAGCTCGACCTCAACCCCGTCATAATAAAGGAGGGGTCTTACGTTGCCGTTGACATACGCATGATGACCGGGTGACTGTATGAAGAATATGGATCTCAAACCTATGCTCAAGCCTGAATCAGTAGCCATAATCGGCGCGTCAAGGGACCCAGACAAGGTCGGTCACGTAATACTTCAAAATTACATAAACGGCGGATATTCAGGAAGGATATATGCAGTAAACAAGAGCGCAGACGAGATTATGGGCATAAAGTCATATTCAAGCGTTCTGGATATCAAGGACAAGATAGACCTGGCTGTGATATCAATACCAGCGCAGTTTGTTCCAGAGGCACTGGAGGAATGCGGAAAGGCCAAAGTGAGGACCGTTGTGGTTGTCAGCGGTGGCTTTGCAGAGGTGGGAAACAACGGCCTGCAGGAGCAACTGGTGAAGATAGCAGAGAAGTACAATATGCCTACCCTCGGACCAAATTGCTTGGGAGTAATGGATCCAAGGTCAAGGGTTGACACGCTCTTCCTGCCTACATACAAGCTGAGCAGGCCATCTATAGGCGGGGTAAGTTTTGTGTGCCAGAGCGGTGCAGTCGGAAGCACGGTCCTCGACATGATTTCCGGGGAGGGATTCGGGCTATCCAAATTCATATCGTACGGAAACGCTGCCCACATAGACGAAGTTGATATCCTCAGGTATCTGATGGGCGACAAGGAAACCAAAGTAATCATAATGTACATCGAAGGGATAAAACGAGGAAAGGAGTTCATAGAGATTGCAAGGAAGATTACAAAGGTAAAACCAGTAATAGTGCTCAAGGCGGGAAGAACTGCCGCAGGCCAAGCGGCTGCGCACTCGCACACCGCCGCGCTGGCAGGGAACTATGAATCCCACGAAGCAATTTTCAGGCAGTATGGATTCACCATAGCAGAAGACCTAAGCGACCTGCTCAATTACGCAAAGATACTCAGCAGCGAGCCAAGGCCGAAAGGAGGAAGGCTTGCAATAGTTACAAACGGCGGAGGTACCGGGGTGCTTGCTGCAGACGCAACCGGCCTTTCAGGATACCTCCAACTGGCTGAGCTATCAGGCAAGAGCAGAGCCGCATTGCAGAAGACCATGCCTCCCTTAGTAAACCTGCGCGTCCCTCTTGACCTTGCAGGGGATGCTGACGAAAAAAGATATGGGGATGCAATGTCCATACTAAGCACAGATGAAACCATAGACATGTTCCTAGTCATAGTCCTTTTCCAGACTCCAGGCGCGGACTCAAGGGTCGCAGCCAAGCTTATAAGCTTCAAGGAGAAGCTCGACAAGCCAATGATTGTCTTGAGCATAGGCACCGACTATACAAGAATGCACAAGGTGATGATGGAAAGCGCCGGGCTTCCAGTCTACGATTCTCCAAATGCAGCCATAAGGTCTTTGGTGGAGCTGCTAAAACACTCAATCTACCTGAACAGAAAATAAAGAACCCCGTCACAACTAGTAGATATTTAGGTCCTGGCACAAAGTCACGATAAAAAAGGCCGAAAAGATTGAATGGCTTGGAAAAAGAATTTTGGAATGGTATTGCCACTATTTCTACGCATAAAAGAATTAGTTTCCCTGCAGCCAACACAATAAAAGGCACTCCAGGCTAGCCCACAAGTTCGTCCAAGACCATCCTAACTACCTTGTCCTTTGGTGCATCGGATCCAAGCATGTCCAGAAGCTCCACCGGACTTATCCCCCAAGTATTCACTCCAGCAGCCTTTATCTTTTCAAGGAAAATTCCAATGCCGTAATCTCTTACAGACATTCTTTCGAACACAATAGTGTCTGAAGCCATGGCTTCCCTTACGCTTTCACCAGATATCCCAGCCCTTGATAGCTCAACAATTGCACGGCCGCGGTATCTCCTTGGTATATCATTTATTTCGATATCAAAATTATATGTTTTTGAAATCTTTCCGTCAAGGACAACCCTTATCACCGGCACATCCTTAGTGGACTTTATCTCCGCGTCTATCCTGTCCTGTATAAAATCGACAGAATTTGTGCTGCCAGCCTTGTTCAGGTCAATCTTGATCAGAACGAATCTCCTAGAGCTTATCTTTACAAATTCATATTTCGACGTTTTGGTATCAAAGATGAAAAAACCCTTCTGTTCCTGTTCTCCTGCCTTAAGTTGCGTAAGCACCGTGCTTCCTGGAATCAAAAGCATCTTTCCATGTACATTGGCTTCAACCCTGTTATGTATGTGCCCATTCACATACAGGTCAAAACCTTTCGGAAGCTCGACAATGCGCATGAATTCCTGATTGAAGGGAAGAAGCTCGTAAAGTGATTCATGAAACATGAAAATATTAAATGCGCCATCTGTTGGCCTGGGGTCCTCCCTAGTGACGATTTCCCTGAATCTATCATCGGCTATCCCTCCCAGCCCCCTTACGGCTATCTTCTCCCCGTTTCCCTCCACTATCGCTGTGGCATTGCTTATATCTACGACCAGACCAGCCAAGCCAAGGATATCCACGGGGTCCGCAGCTTCCTGCGCCCTGCGTTCATGTGTTCCCGGTATTGCGATTATCGGAACCCTCGTGTAGAAGTTCCCCTCCCCTACAAAATTAGTTATTTGAGAGTTCCATTTCCTGTTGGAGAGATTCCTGAAGAGATTTATCGCCTCTGCGATTACGTCCGGTTTCGGCACCCTACTATCGAAAATGTCTCCAGGTATGATTATCATGTCTGACATTTCCGCTGCCCTGTTCAATGCCTCCTCGGCCTGCCTGTATGCATCCTCGCGGAATCTTTCATAGCCTAGATGAAAATCAGAAAGTATCGCAATCTTCACGCAGTCGCCTCCTTTGCAAGCGTCTTCTCTATGCTCTCCCGTATCTTTTCAGGAGGATAAGCCAGCTTGATAAGCTTGGTGTGACCCCGTATTCCCTTGCCAGACTCGTAGGATATTATTATTCCCTGCATGTCCAGGTCCGATATGAATTTCCTGTACCATCTTGAGCTCTTCGCTTCCTTCTGCAGTGAATTGGAAACTGAAACATACTTTTCATATATGTCTCCGCTGAACAGGTACATCTCTCCAGATTCGCTCAGTCTCTTGTACCTGCTTCCCTGAACGGAGAGCAACGCAATTGCATAGACTATCAGCCTCTGGTGCTCTGGCAGGGTGTTTATTACTTCATATGCAATCTCCTCTTCTGCGAACTTAGCAGCCTCAGTCACTTCGTTCACAGTCACTGCAGTCAGTCCACGCTCATCAGAAAGCTCTCCAGCCTTTGTTATTATCTTCAGCGCGAGCCTTGCGTCCCCGCTGTCCTTTGCGGCAAGAGCTGCAGCAAGGTTTATGGCGGCGGGATCTACCACCTCCTTCCGGAATCCCTCGGCAACACGCTCCTTTATTATCTGCGAAAGCTCGTTCGAATTGTAAGGCGAGAAGGCAAGCTCATTCTCGTCAAGTGTGGAAAGGCTTCTCGGGTCAAGTACCTCCTTGAAGCTTACCTTGTTTGATATCCCTACTATTGCTATCCCTCCAGCCTTTATGTCGCTGTTGGCCCTTGTCAAAGTGTATACAAGATCGTCAAGGTCTTTCACAGCGTCAATTTCGTCAAGTACAACTACAAGGATCTTTCCGTCCTCCTCTATCCAGCTGATCACCCTCTCGTAAATGTCCACTATGCCATATCCTCGCTTTGCATATAGTGGAAGATAGTCGCTGACTATCTTGTGGAGTATCCTGTATCTGGAGTTGTAAACCCTACAATTTATGTAGGATATCTTCGCTTTTGATATAGGCAGGCTCTTTATCTTGTCTATAACGCTCTTGATGCAGGATGTCTTTCCAGTTCCAGCCTTTCCATAGACAAAAAGGTTGTGCCCGCGTTCCCCCTTGAGTGACGGGGTCATGTACTTGGCTATCTCCTGCATCTGCTTGTCCCTGAAGAGGAGGTTGTGTGGTATGTAATGCGGAGATAACACCTCCCGCTTCAAGAAGATTTTGGATTCCTTGAATATATCATCAAAAAGCTCAGCCACAGAATCACCGCCCTCAAGCAGTTATTTTCTTTACTATCCTTATAAACTCTTCCCTTATTTCAGGATCATCCTCGACAGGCACGATTCCGCCATCGCTCATCTCGCTGAATTTTTTATCGTACTTGATGGTTCCGAGGAGTTCGCACTTCATTGTATCAGCGACCTCCTTCGCTCCTTTTGGCATCCCATCGGACATAGTCTCTACTACTCCGAGCGTAGCTACTCCAAGTCGTCTGGCCATCATGCCAGACCTTATTGTGTTTATTGCTGCTATGTGCTGCGGTGTCGTTACCAGCAGGAATCCGTCAAGATCCAGGAGCTGTATTATCGAGAGTGGTGCATCGCTCGTGCCCGGACTCAAGTCTATTATTAAATAGTCCAGATCACCCCATTCTGTGTTTTCAAAGAATTCCCTTATCATCTTGCCTATCATCGGCCCCCTCCATATTATCGGCTTCTTCTCGTCATCTATGAACATGGCCGTGGAAAGGATCCTCACGCCGCTCTTATCAATTGGCTTCAGTGGATATTCATCAGAGAAACTGCCCGTTATCCCAAGGAACATCGTCAGATTGGGGCAGTCAACATCAGCGTCAAGTAGCCCCACCCTGAATCCCATCGCCTTTAGCGTATAGGCAAGATTTACGGAGACCGTGGTCTTACCTACTCCACCCTTTGCGCTGTAAACCCCTATCTTGTGTTTTATGTTTGAGAGCCTCTCCTTTATCGCCTTCCTCTGCTCTATTACCTTCAGTATCGAGGGATGCATAACGTTGGGTATCTGCTGGCTGCCAGTCTCGTCATCGGACATAAAATCACTCACCGAGTCTTGAATCGGGAAACAGGATTATTGGTATATATAGCAATCCAGTATATTATATGTTTTCGCAGGAAATCTGTATAATCCAGTAAAAAACCAATAAAAACAGAGCCTGCAAACTGTCTGATCAAGTCTAAATAACCTTCAAATCCATGGATTATGCGCTCGCCGCACTTCCCTATTTAGGCACCAGAATGGACGAGATGTGTATGGGGCCAGTCTGTCAAGGAAACCCGACAAAGGGGAGTACTGAAAGCAAAAGTATATAATTATAGCCAAACCATATATCAATGTAATTTTTCTCTAATTATAAAGGTGTAATTCGTGTATCCAAACGTGCAAGCTTATGACAGGGGAGTAATGTTCAACCCAGACGGAAGGCTATTTCAGGTAGAGTACGCCAAGGAGGCGGTAAGGAAGGGTGCAACCTCCATAGGCCTGACCACAGGAGACGCAGTGATATTCGTTGCCCACAAGAACATAACCGAGCCGCTTGCTGTCTCATCCACAATACAGAAGGTATTCAGGGTCGACGCAAGAATCGGTGCAACCTACAGCGGGATGGTTGCAGACGGCCTGCACATAATAGACACTGCAAGAAGCCAGACCCAGAACCACAAGCTTGTTTACGATGATGTAAAGTCGATAGAAGCGCTCGCAAAGAACATATCTGCATACATGATGCAGGCTACCCAGTTCGGAGGAATGCGGCCTTATGCAGTCTCATTGCTTGTAGGAGGGATAGACGAATCGCCAAGACTCTACGAGATAGAGCCCGGTGCGTCATTCCTTGGATACAAGGCAGACGCCATAGGAAGCGGAAAGAAGATTGCCACAGAGATGCTCCTAAAGGATTACAAAGAAGACATGGATCTTCAGGACGCAATAAGCCTTGGCCTGAAGATAATAAAGAAGATAAGCGAAACGCCAATAACGGAAGATAATGTTGATATAGGCTACATACAAGATGGAAAAGACTTCCTAGTGCTTCCTCCAGAGAAGCTGAAGGCATACATCTAACCTTTCACAGTGGATCAAATGTCAAAGACAGTCATAGCAAAATATTCTATAGGCGGGGAACATTTCGAGATTTTCGTCGATTCGGACCTGGCATACGACTACATAACCGGAAAGCGCACCGATGCAATGTCCGTCCTGACAGTCGACGAGGTGTTTACTGACGCCAACAAGGGCGAGAAGCCGAGCCAGGAGAAGCTTAAGAAGGTCTTTGCCACAATCGACCTGCCAAAGATAGTCGAGTACATACTCAAGCACGGGAACGTGCCAATAACCACGGAACAGCACCGTAAGCTAACCGAGGAGAAAAGGAAGCAGATAGAGCAGATAATAGCGAGAAATTCGATAGATCCGAAAACCGGTGCGCCACACCCGCTTCAGAGGATAGAGAATGCGATGCAGACGGCAAAGGTCACAATAGATCCGATGAAGAGCGCAAACGAGCAGGTTGATGCAGTAGTAAAGAAGATAAACATGCTTCTTCCAATTAAGTTTGCTACAGCTAAGATGGAGGTCATAATACCTTCGGAATATGCCAATAGAAGTTTTGGCCTGCTGAAGCAGTACGGAATGAAATCTGAAGAGTGGCAGCCGAACGGTTCGCTTAAGGCAATTTTGGAATTTCCAGCAGGACTGCAGAGCGAATTCTTCGAGAAGCTTAACAACTTCACAAAAGGCAGCGCGCAGACAAAGAGTTTGGTGTAAAAATGCAAAGAATAGTAGTCCCTGGAGAGAAGATAATAAACACTCCAGTAAGAATAGAAAACACGATATCCGACAAGAACGGTACATATGCATGCATACTCGGATATTTTGACGATGAAAGGAAGTCGCTTATTCCCCTAGAGGGATTATGGCAGCCAAGGCCAGGTGACACGGTAATAGGCGTTGTAGAAGAGGACAAGGGCACGATGTACATAATCAACATAAACGCCCCATACAAGGGTCTCGCGCTTTCAAAGTTCATAGACACCGAGCTCTCTTCCGGAGACATGGTCGCGGCATCTGTGAAGCAGCTTGAAAAGGGCGGAACGGTGATGCTTCTAAGACCGACCAGGCTGAACGGCGGAAAGCTAATGTCCGTAAGTCCGTCAAGAGTGCCAAGGATAATAGGAAAGGGAAATTCGATGCTTAAACAGATAACTGATGGAACAGGCACAACCATAGTGATAGGGCTGAACGGAGTGATCTGGCTCAAGGGAGGAAAGATAGACCTTGCCACAAACGCCATACTGAAGATAGTGGAAGAGGCCCACACTACCGGCCTTACAGAAAGGATAAAGGTACTGTTATCTGGAAACAAGGTGCAATAATGGGAGGAAGCGAAAAACCGGAATTGATAATAAATGGAAAGAGGCTTGACGGAAGAACCTCAGACCAGCTTAGGGACATTAAGATAGAGGTCGGCGCAGTAAGGAATGCGGTAGGATCCTCGTACATAGAATGGGGTAACAACAAGATACTTGCCGCAGTATACGGACCTAAAGAGGCGCTTCCAAAACACGTCCAGGACCCAGAAAAGGCGATAATAAAATGCAGGTACCAGATGTCTCCGTTCTCTTCACTGGAAGACCATGGAAGGACCGGACCAAACAGGAGGTCAACAGAGATATCAAAGGTGACAAAAGAGGTATTCCAAAACGTAGTTCTGCTTGAGCAGTTCCCAGGGAGTGAGATAGACCTGTATATAGACGTGCTACAGGCAGATGGGGGGACAAGGGCTGCAGGAATAACGGCGGCAGCAGTTGCTCTTGCAGCCTCAGGCATTCCGATGACCGATATACCATTCGCAGTGTCTGTAGGCAAGGTCGGCTCAGAGCTTATACTCGACATGAACAAAATAGAAGACAACTACTCAGACGCGGACATGCCTGTGGCAATAAGCCCAAGGACCGGGGAGATGCTGCTGCTCCAGATGGATGGCAACCTCACCATAGAAGAGGTGAACCGCGGCGTGCAGATGATAAAGAAAGCCGGCGAGGCCATCTCAAAGATACAGAGGAATGCCTTGAAGGTTTCATATGAGAGGATTCTAGAGAAATATAAGAAGTGATTTTAATGCAAATAAGAACCGTAACAGGAGACTACATAAAAGACCTGCTTGCCTCAGGGACGCGAGAGGATGGAAGGGATATGCTGGACTACAGAAGCATAACGGTTAAGCCAAGTATTATACCAAACGCAGAGGGCTCTGCCGAAGTAACAATAGGCCATACAAGGGTTCTTGTCGGAGTAAAACTCGGTGTCGGCTCGCCAATGCCAGACAAGCCTAACGAAGGCAATCTTATAACCGGCGCAGAGCTTCTGCCACTTGCATCAGATTCTTTTGAGACCGGACCGCCAAGCCCAGAAGCTATAGAGCTTGCAAGAGTAATAGACAGGGGAATCAGGTCATCAGGAATGATAGATACAAAGGCGCTATTTATAGAGGAAGACAAGGTCTGGGATCTTTTCGTAGATGTTTATATACTAAACTACGACGGCAACATGTTCGATGCAGGCACGCTTGCCGCTGTAACAGCATTATCAACAGCGCGAATGCCAAAAATCGAGGATAATAAGGTAATAAGGGAGGGGAACCTTGGCAGGCTGAAGGTTAGCAACACCATAACATCATGCACGTTTGCAAAGATAGCTGACAATATAATATTGGACCCTGACAGGAACGAGGAGGAGTTTATGGATGGCAGACTCACTATAGCTAACGATGAGAATGTCGTTAGGGCGATGCAGAAGGGCCTTTCTGGGTCGTTCTCACCGAAAGAGTTAGAAAACCTAATGGATATAACATTTGATAAGTCCAAGGAGCTCAGAAAGCATATTGAAAGAGCTAAGAGTGATTGAAATGGCAAATTTTAGCGTAAGATACGGGGTAAGTCTAAGGAAAAGGTATCTTGCGGTAGGTGCCGACAAGAGAAAGAGGTACAAATGCGACCTCTGCGGAAAGGTAGCTGTAAAGAGGGTAATGAACGGCATATGGCACTGCAGGCACTGCGAAGCAACTTTTGCAGGAGGCGCGTACACATTCAAAACCACTGCAGGAGAGACAGTAAGCAGGCTATTGAACAGGTAAACACATGGCAAGGATAACCTATTCGCCAGCAGAGGAGCTGGTGATACACGAAATTGTAGAGATGAGCAAGGACGACTTGCTCAGGGAGAGAGTTACCCCGCAGGGCACGATACCGCTATACTGGGTAAACGGCATACTCTTCAGTTTCTCATCACTGCCAATGACTGACGATGTCACCAAGGACTACCTTAGGGGCAAGATACACTGGCTAGAGGTTCACTATGCAAGGATGGACAAGTATGTGCCTGTGCTTTCACTGGACGAGGAGGAATTCAAGCAGAAGCTTAACGTGCGGATAATAGACACGAGCTTCTCAGGAATACACCAGGAATTCGGCAAGTGGTTGAAATCTAATATTAAAAACAAGTGATCCAATGTCTTATGTATGTCTTCATTGTGGAAAAGAGGCGAAGTCCCTAGAAAAGTTCATCAGATGCCAATACTGCGGATACCGGGTACTTGCAAAGAAGAGATCCTCGCTCGCTAAGGAAGTTTCCACCGATTAATGTGGGCCATGTTGGCCTGTAAAATACAGGGCTACAAGATTTTGAAACAAAAGCAAAGTGTGGCAAAGACATTAAAGGAACTTGACAAATGGCATGAAGAATACTTTCCAATAAAAGTGGGCCATATTAGACATAGGCGCATCAGAAGGTGAAACTGTACTTTTCTATATCCTACATGGAGCTAAGACAGTAATAGCAATAGAAGGGAATTCTAAACTGTTCGCAAACCTTGAAATAAATGCTAATGCAATAGAGAAAAAATACGATGCTAAAATAATACTTTTATAGCTTTCCTTGAAAGTCCCACAACAGTCATTTGACTGAAAGTAATGCCTCAATAGGTGCCAATGGCGCAATACTCTTTATCATTTTCTGGTCCATCCGCCGGATAAAGTTTGCAATCACTATACCTATCTGTTTTA
>DAHWIK010000023.1 GCA_027345185.1 Microcaldota archaeon | reverse complement strand
TCTAAGGGGTCGTGTATTTCCACATCTTGAGTTACTCCTGGAGCTATTGATACGGTTAAGATTTCTGGTCGCCTTTTATCTTCCGTTTCTTTTACACCCTCGCCTACGCCTCATTCAGGTTGCGAGACCATAATGTTTTTTGGGGCACCTACCTAAAAATTCGTTATGTTTATAAACAAAACGACTCAATTAGAAATACTCTTAGTCGAAAACTAGACGTTAAACGGCTATTTTAACCCCTTTATTGCAGCCAGGTTAGTCACTATGTGGTCTGGCTTTGCCCTCCTTAATATGTCGTAGGGGTCTACTCCGTCAGTAACCACGCAGGATGAGATGCCAGCAAACTTAGCCACATACGCATCAACAGCCATGTCACCTATGTAAATGCACTCCTCTTTATTGCACTTGAAGTTTTCGACTATCTTGGCTATCCCGGTCGGATCTGGCTTGAACCTCTTTATGCTTGCAGCACTAAGCATGAAGTCAGAGTACTCTGTCACGCCAAGCTTTCTGGCTTCTATGAAGAGCCTATGCTTGTTGGCATCGCTGAATATGGCTATCTTCTTCCCTCTTTTCTTAAGTAGCTTTAGGAGCTCAAGCGCACCTGGCTTAAGCTTCGGCTTGTAAAATGCGGAATAGAGCTCATATATGAATGCATACAGCCTGTTCAGCCTCACAGACTCGTTAAGCTCCGTGTTCTTGTCAGCCTTGAACTTTGCGCGTTTCTTGGCTATCTTTCCAACATTATACCTTGTCTGCATCAGCCGCGCAGCTCTGACCAACGATGTTGATGTTGCAAGAGTGCCGTCCCAATCAAAGATAAATAGACGGTATCTGTCGATTAACATAAGGTTATTAATTATTATCAACACATAAAAATCTGTATGATGATAAGGGTGATCGCCGAGCATTTGCGATGACGATCGGTAGGCAGTCTGATTATCTATGTCCAATACAAACTCACCCAAGCAAAGTGTGCTAGAAAAACTGCACAAAAAAAGTATCTCTGCCAAGGACATAGCAACACAGTTCTGGTGCGAGAAGCAGATGGAGCTTTCGTACATCCACGGTTTCAAAAGCAACAAGGCCATGGACAAGGGATCTGCCATACACCAGCAGATGCAGGTTGCTGTGTACAAGGAGCTCACTGTGGAGGCTCGGACATGGCCTGACAAGATGTACAAGACAGCCTATGAGAACATACTGACAATAAGCACTCTTCTGGACAAGGGCATAGCAAGGGAGCTCAAGATATACGGCGCTGTGAATGGATATCTGGTGGTCGGTCAGATAGACGAGCTAAGGATGAAGGACGGAAAAGTAATAATAGTAGAGAACAAGACTACTGGTGACAGAAGCGGCAGGATGTCTCCGCAGTATACAAAGCCGCACTTTGTGCAGATACTCCTTTACAGAAAACTCCTCGAGGAGCTCAGGCAGAGGAGGTATACTTTCCAGAATCTTGACGCCTCATATAGACTTGCCCAGTCGACTCTATCTCAAGACTTCGTGGCAGGCCTGAAGAGTCTGGGGATAAAGGATGAACTGCTTTCGCTCAAGGCGATATATACGAAGATGTTCGATGCCATGTCAGGCCTTCCGGGTCTATCCAATTCCCTGCTGCTCCATTATGTGAATAGCAACACGAAAGAGACAGTAGCAGACATAACCGTAGACTACGACATGGACACAATAAATAGGGATTTAATATATGCTTTGAAATATTGGAATGGAGAAAGGGAAGCAAGACCAGTCCCTGAAGAAGAGAAGTGGAAATGCAAGGCATGTAGATTCTTCGGAAATGAGTGCATAGTGTGGTGGACCGGATGACTATAAGCGTTGATAATTTATCAAAGGATTCACTAAGGAAAGAGTTCGGTAGGAATCCAAATGAATATTACAAAGTAGACTTATTTGACAAAGAAGGCTTCAAGAGGCACACATGCAAGACATGCGGAAAGAACTTCTGGTCTATAAATGAGACTGAAAGCTGCGGCGACAGCAGTCACACCGAATACACATTTTTCAAGGAAAAGCCGAGGCAGATAAAGTATACTGATTTCTGGAAGGAGTTCGCTGGATTTTTCAAGAAAAACAGGCACGCAGAAGTGGAAAGGTATCCTGTTGTAAGCAGGTGGAGGAAGGATTTATATTTCACAATAGCTAGCATCCAGGACTTCCAGCGCATAGAGAATGGAAAGATGGGCTTCGAATACTCAGAAAACCCTCTTATTGTGCCTCAGATATGCCTAAGATTCAACGACATTGAAAATGTGGGTGTGACAGGAAGGCATTTCACTGCGTTTACAATGGCAGGACAGCAGTCATTCAACTATCCAAAGGAGGGATATTGGAGGGACAAGACCATAGAGCTGAACTTCAATTATCTTACAAATGTGCTCGGGGTGAAGAAAGAGGAGCTGAGGTACAATGAAGACGTATGGGCAATGGGTGATTTCTCGGAGTTTGGTCCCTCCCTTGAGAGCTTCGCCAACGGCCTTGAGATAGTAAATAGCGTGTTTACACAGTTTGAGTACGCAAACAACAAAATAAAGGAGCTTGACGGAAAAGTGGTCGACGTTGGATGGGGGCTTGAAAGACTCATGTGGTTCTACTCAGGTTCTGACAGCGCATTCGAGACCGTATTCTACGATGTAATAAAGGAGTTAGAGAATAAGATAAACTTCGAGATTGACAACAGGCTCTTCAAGAAATTCAGCGCCTTGTCCAGCGAACTCGATGCAAGCGAGACTAGAGGAAAGACAAGGCTTAATGACTTGCTAAAGAAAGCCGGAATACCACTGCATGATTACGAGAACAAGGTAAAGCCTACTCAGGCTCTTTATGCAGTCCTTGATCACACGAGGACGCTTCTGTTCGGAATCACTGACGGAGCGCTTCCATCGAACATAGGCGGCGGATACAACCTGAGGATAATACTCCGCAGAGCGCTAAGCTTCATAGAGGAATACAATTTCAAGTTCGATCTATCTGAGATTGCGGAACTTGAGGCCACAGCGCTTAAGCCGCTCTTTCCAGAGCTCTCAGAGAATCTAGGTCTGTTTGCAAAGGTTGTAGATATAGAAAAAGGAAGGTTCACGAAGACAAGGGAGAACGCAGGCAAGATAATAGAATCTACAATATCAAAGAGTAGCAAGATCGATGCAAGGCAGCTAAGGACTTTGTATGAAAGTAACGGGATAACTCCAGAACTTATAGAAGCTGCAGCTGCAAAGAGTAACATAAGGATAGAACTGCCAGAGAGTTCATACGAAGACATAATAAAAGGGGACTTCATTGCAAAGGACAGGTTAAAGGACCTTGGCATAGACGTAAACGGAATAGAGAAGACCGAACAGCTATACTACAAGCTTGCTGAGGAGTCCGAATCAAAGGTGATCAAGTCGGAAAAGAACTACATAGTGCTTGACAGGACACCGTTCTATCCCGAAGGCGGAGGACAGGAAGCCGATCACGGTGCAATCAACGGCCACGAAGTCGCAGACGTGCAAAAAGTTGGCGATGTTATAGTTCATGTTATGAAGGATGACCTCTCCGGCAAGAAGGACATACAGCCAGGCTCAGAGGTGAAATGCGAAGTGAACAAGGAGAGGAGGCGCAGACTCATGGTTCATCACACTGCCACTCACCTAATGAGTGCAGCGGCAAGAAGCGTCCTCGGCAAGCATGCCTGGCAGGAAGGGACTAGGAAATCCTTTGAAAAGGCACACATTGACATAGCTCATTACGACAAACTCAGCGAAGAAGAGGTAAAGAAGCTCGAGCATTTTGTTAATGACAAGCTGTTCAATGGAATAAGGGTCACTGTGAAATACATGGATAGAAAGGACGCGGAAGGGAAGTATGGCTTCGAGATATATCAGGGCCACGGAGTCCCGACGCAGACGATGCGCATGGTAATAATAGAGGACAAGGATGGCAAGTTCATAGATGCTGAGGCGTGCGGCGGCCTGCATGTATCCGGTATGGAACAGGCAATAGGCACAGTAAAGATAATAGGAACTGAGAGGATCTCTGATGGTATTGACCGCATAGAATTTGTAGCAGGGTATGCCGCTCTTGATTACTTCAGAAAGTTGAACAACGAGGCAACATCCACTGCAACAGAAGCGAACACCACCATATTCGGAATAAAGGAGAAGGTAAGGAATCTGATGTACGAAGAGAAAAGGATGAGAAAGCAGCTCCAAGAGTACAAGGAGGTAATGGCAGAGCAGATAGCAGGCTCGCTTTCTTCTTCAAAAAAGATCGACAAAGAGCTTGACATGACAAGGGACGTGCTTAGGCTGATTGCGACAAAAGTAATAGCAGCGAACAGCTCAGCAACGGTCCTACTTAGGAACAATGAAGGCGAGGTCGTGTGCATATCAGGCGAGAACTCAGAGCTAAGTGCATTGGATTTTATAAAGGAGCGTACAGCCAAGAAGAAGTTCGTCGGTGGCGGCTCAGCAAAATTCGCTGAGGGAAAGATAGTGTAGCGGCGATATGATGATAAATTGGCTGTACACCGTCATAATTTACCCTATAATATTCATACTTCCTGCGTATGCGGCAAACGGAGCACCTGTCATATTCGGATGCGGGATTCCGATTGACCTGAACAAGAAGTTCAGGGGGAAGCCGATATTCGGTAAGCATAAGACTATCAAGGGTCTGATATCCGGAATATGCTCTGGAATACTGGTTGGCTTTGTTGAGTCCCTGTTTTCTGCATATAGCTTCATGTTTGCTATAGGTATATTCCAGTCAATAGGCACCCACGTGGGCGATATGATCGGAAGCTTCATAAAGAGACAGAGAGGCTTAAGGGAAGGCAGACGATCTCTACTGATGGACCAATATCTTTTCTTGATATTCGCCCTTTTGTTCTCTATGCCCTTCTCCATTCCACTCGGAGTTTTTCCAAGCATATTTGGCATAATCTTCCTGTTTATATTCACAGGTATAATGCACCCGCTTACGAACTTCCTGGCACACGCACTAAGGCTGAAGGATGTTCCTTGGTGATCAGAAGTTCCAGAGCCAAGGTAGGGCATTTAGGATGAAAAGCAGAATAACAAATACAGCTATGTACCTGACCACCTTCTTGCTTTTTATGCTGGTATTGAAAAATCTCCATCCGTCAAAACTAGGTATGGGCAATAGGTTGACTATTGCTATAAGGAAATTAAGAAGGAACGAAAGCGAAACGAAAGTGTAGACGAATGATGCCACAGGTCCGGGATTAGGCCCTGCCAATTTTGTAGCCTCATCTATCCCTACTCCTACCTTCCCCGTCCGGTTCGCAACCATTGAGTATGTGCTGACATTTGTGACTATAGTTACGTTTGAGTAAGGTGTGTCCTTTTTGGCAGCCTGCTCGAGTGCAGGGATGTTGTTTACCACATATCCGTTCCATCGAAGTAGAGCCGACCCAGGGACAACATGCGCGTTGTAGGCCGGGCTGTTTGGAACAACATATGCTATGTATGTATAATTCATAGGCGTGTGCGGCATTACATAATAAAACATCAGGACTGTCGGCACGAACATAATCAGGCAGAGCAGCATGTTCGCAGATATCCCAGCAGCGGATATCCTGTTCTGAAGTTTGTTGCTAAGTTTGTTTATCGCCTTTTCATCAGGCTCTACGAAAGCGCCGATAGGAACAACTCCTATCGCAAGAAACCCAGAGGACTTTATCTTCACCTTCGCTATCCTTGCCAATATCCCATGCGAGAATTCGTGGACTACGAGAAGGAGAGCGAATGCAAGCAGGCCTGGGACTAGCGGTATGGTTATCCCAGGTATTATGGGCGCTACTCCAGGTATGCTGTTGCTAAGTCCTGTATAATTAGGCACAGAAGTTAGGGTTGTTATAGCAGCAAGAAAGATTCCGTAAAGTGCCAGCCATGCTCCGTAAGCCAGGCTTGCTATGGTGTAGAGTACGAATCCTCCAAGGACGCTGACAGCATAGAGTGAAATTGCAAGCAGACTCAGAGAGCTAAACTGCGTAGAGGGCGTGACTCCCTGAAGCCTTGCTGTTATCTGCGGTATGTTGATGAAAGCAAATGGAAGTATAGCGTAGGGCAGCACAAATGTTAGTATAAATAATACTGAGAAAACTCCAAGTGCTATTGTCTTTTTGCTTATGTCTCTCTTGAAAATCAGTACCGAGAGAAAGCCGAATCCAAGTACCATGCCCCAGTCAGCAAGGCCATTCCAGAACCACCTATTTTTAGAGGCCAGCCTGTCCATTGCCTTGAGCCCAAGCTTGCTCCTTGCCATATAAATTCCGTACGTCAGCCTTGCAAACCCGTTTGACCTTATTAGCAGCTCCCCCCCAACTATAAGCGAAATCAAGGCAAGAGAAACGCTGTAAACCAGCGGCAGGCCTGAGTACCAAAGGTAAGCGATTATCCCTACGAATATCAAAAACAGTGCGGTAGATAGTGGCAGGTTGAACTTCTGCTGAATCTTTGGCTGTAAGCTTCCGGTCATGACAAATCATTACCAGCTAAGCTATAAATAAACTTGCAACCTAAATAATAATCCGGAGTGGTTCCATGGAAGAGTGCGAGGTCTGCGGAAGCAAATCCGAAGACTTATATCTGGTTGACATAGAGGGTGCGCATATGATCGTATGTGCTGCATGCGCAAAGGGGAAAGACATCCTCCAGGAATTCTCCAATAAGGAGAAGACTGCAGCCAAGAGCTTCAAAAGAGCTCCAAAGGAAGAATTCCTTGTTATTGATAACTTCGGTAGCGTGATTAGGCACGGTAGGGATCTGTTGGGGCTTCCTACAAAGGTTCTTGCCGAAAGGATAAATGAGAAGGAGAGCACGCTGATACGTGTTGAGAAAGGCGAGATGCTACCTGACGACAGGCTTGCAAAGAAGCTTGAGAAGGAGCTTGGCATAACACTAATAGTAAAGGGTAGCATTGAAAAGAGCCCATACTCCGCTTCAAAACAGGCCCAGGTCACTTTAGGCGATTCAGTAGTGGTAAAGGGCAAGCGTAATAAAGGTAATTGATTGGCAGTAGCTCTTGGTAAGCTTATAGCCGAAGTAAAAGAGCAGATAGATTTCACTGACATATCGAACAAAACCATTGCTGTTGACGCCTACAACACCATATATCAATTCCTGTCCATAATAAGGCAGCCTGATGGTAGCCCTCTTGCTGATTCACGGAACAGGGTCACTAGTCATCTATCAGGGATACTTTACAGGACGTCAAATCTTCTTGAATACGGCATAACGCCTGTCTATGTCTTCGACGGCATACCTCCTCTGCTCAAGAGGAGGACACTTGAGGCAAGAGCAAACAGGAGATCTGCAGCTCTTAACGAATGGAACAAAGCAAAGGCAGCCGGCCAGATTGAGGAGGCGAGGATGCATGCCATGGCAAGCACCAGAATAAATGCAGAGATAATAGACAGCTCTAAGGAGCTGCTCAGGTTAATGGGCATACCCTTTGTGCAAGCTCCAAGTGAAGGCGAGGCGCAAGCGGCAGAGATGGCAAAGGACGGGCTGGTGTATGCAAGCGCAAGTCAGGATTACGATTCATTCTTGTTCGGCGCTGAGATAGTGATAAGGAACGTCACAATAAGCGGAAGGAGAAAGCTGCCCATGAAGAACGTATACATAGAGGTTAAGCCCGAGAGGATAATGCTAAGCAAGCTCCTGGAAAACTTCCAGATAAACAGGGAGCAGCTCATAATATTAGGTATGCTTATGGGCACGGATTTCAACAGAGGGATAGACAAGGTGGGTCCAAAGACCGCACTCAAGATAGTTAGGGAGCACAAGAAGCTCCCGGATGTAGTAAAGTACATAAAAGAGAAGTACAATGCCGAGTTCGATTCAGATCCTATGGAAGTATTGGAGATATTTGAGCATCCTGAAATAATCAAGATTACCGACCAAGAATTCCAGAGCATGGTCTCCGCCGCAAAGCCCGACAAGAACGGAATAATAAAGTTCATGTGCGATGAGCACGAGTTTTCAGTTGAAAGAGTTACAAAGGTAGCTGACAAGCTTGCAGAGTTCAGGGGAGTTAGGGGGCAACGGGGTATAAATAGTTGGTTATGATAAATGGTATTGATAACATGGTACAAAAAACAACAAAGAGAAAGCACAGGAAAATAGGCCATCATGCAAGGAAGAGAATAGCGTCAAGAATGAAGAAGACTTCAAGAGCGAAGCTCAAGAGCCACAGACATTAAATCCTTAACTCCGCCCATTTTTAACGATTAGGTTTCTTAAGTCACATGCATCTATCATCTTGTAGGTCCTTTTTGGGATTTCGAGTAGATTGCCATTCCTTTCGTACGCCATAACTTTGGACAATTCAAACAGCAGATCACTCACACTAATCTTATCATTTATTCCCGCACTCTTCAGCAGATTCAGAACTTTGTAATGCATGTATAAAGAAATGAACGACGCGAAAAGATAACCCTTGAAGGTAGCCTCTTTGGAAATGTATGGGGCATCTGTTTGAAGATCATTCTGAAGAACATCGAATGCTTTTTCGATTCCATCTCTGCTCTTCCACATTTCATATATCTCTTTCGGATTCTTCTTGACGGTAGAGATTATTGCAATTTTACCGGCCCACTCTTCATGGAATTCTACCTTCTTCCTGTTTAATTTTATTCTGTAATATTCTGAAGTCTCTTCATATCTCAAGCGTTGATCTTCGTAGATATAAACATGGTATTTTTCTGTTCTGTAGGACGAATACCTAACAATCCTTTTATGGTACTCCATTACACCATCGAGAGAAATTTTGTAATCTATCCTCTTGTCGTCCCTTGGAAGCGGCATTATGAAATCTACGTGATTTGTTCTCAATTCCTCATAGAGCTGGTTTTTGTAATAACCTTTATCTGCTATCATGATGATGTTTCTATCTCTCAACTTTTCGATTAGGCTTTGGACTGAATTTACTTCGTGAACGCCGCCAAAGAAGAGTCTGTAATACACAGGAAGGTTTCTCACTTTAGAAAACAAAAGTGTTATGTTTGCCTTTGGAAGAAGTAGGCCGTCTTTGTCATATCCAATATCCAAAAGTTTGTTCTCTTTTGAGAACGAGTGTATGAAACTTCCGTCGTAAAGCAGCATATCATTATCAATTACAAGTCCGTTCATAAATTCAGTACATGCTCCATCAAATGTGCCAATCTGCTCCAACTTCTTCGACAGGGTCTTTGCAGTTATGTCTTCCAGTCCTATAAATTTTGATAGAGCAGTCTTCTCATACCATGAACCAATCCGTTTCAGTGGCATCGGATAAATTGTCCTGTTCATAGAAAGAGAGATAAGATATTTCCATTGTGTCGGGAAATAGTCGGCTAGTTGCCCAAGCATATCCTTCTTCAACATATCATAGAGGAGTGCGACATGGCCTCTTTCCATAACTCTATCCTTTCCTTTCTCATTTTCAGTCAGTACGCCTTCGTATCTGGTAGTTCTGTGCGGTTTATGTTCGTCTTTATTCCACATGTTTGTGTATGTGTAAAGGTAGTAACGTCCATTATGTTGCTTAACCTCCACATTCTTTCTACCAGACAACCTCTTCGATATCCACTTAGGCCATTCTTCTTTTGGCAACGTTTCCATAATCGTTAATTTAACGATTAGAATTATATATCTTGTGGTCAC
>DAHWIK010000021.1 GCA_027345185.1 Microcaldota archaeon | reverse complement strand
TTCATATTGGTTCCTTCGGTGGCAGTGTCCGGCCGCGTAATGACCGCGGCACTGCTGCCACTGATATTTTTTCTGAAGGAGTAGATTTTTGTGTTATTCCTGCAAGGCGGGGTTCAATTCGACTCCGCCCTAAAGGGCGGTCGTTCCTAGATTACTTGAACCCCGCACCCCCTTCTTCAAGAAGTCTATCTCTTTTGTGTCTTTCTCTTCGTAAGGAAACGTTCCGTCCCACACTCTGGAAACAATCTCCCTCAATTCCTCCTGATCAAGGAGTCTGTCAATCATACCCATATAGTCACCAATATAATTACAACCGAAAAGCATATATATCTTAATATATATTAAGATATATGAATATATATGTGATTGTATGAGGAAAATAGAATTAAAGAAGAGAACATTCAAATTTGAAGATGATATTGATGTCATAATAGAAAAAAAGGTAACACCGTTCGGAACTGGAGCGAAACTGGATTGCCCGAAAGAATTTATTGGCAGGCGCGCGTATATTCTTGTAAGCAAGGATTAGCTATTCTGTCTCAAAGCCTAGTAATAGGCAAAGTTTAAATAACAATTTAAACACAGACTATTTGATTTGGTGGCATATTCCAAGATAAACAAACACGCAGCAGCGGACACCCTTGCATACGTCACAGGCACTCTTGCCGAGAACAAACTGGAGGCAGGAGATACACGCCATGCAAAAGACCTGTTGGCTGACTCTGCGAGAATATATGAATACCTTTCCGCTTTCAGGGACAGCAAATCAGGAGTGAGGACTCTACAGCGGGCGCTGGAGCTCGCAAGGAGAGCAGACAGCCCTTCGATGGTGTATGGCCTAGCTATGAAGCTCTCTGAAGCTGTGCTTGATCCCTATGCTCAAATACCAAAAACTGATTTTAGGGCCAACGTGCTTGAACATGGAGAGGTAGTTGACGGGCTCCCGCGTGTCTCAGAAACCATAAGCGACTCCAGATGCACTTACCTTTATAGGATCAGGATGGACGATGAATCGATGTCTAGATTAATTGGGCGTCTGGAGGACAGCGAATTAGGCAGGCTCATTGATCAGTCAAGTAAAACCATCGCAAGGCTTCCTGATGGAGAAAGGGAGAATATCAGCATTGAATTTGAATACAAAAAAGACAAAGGCGTGTTCTCGATATTTTCAAGGCATACATTTGAGGACCATATGTACGTGAAGGATACGATAAACATGTTTGCGTCCAGCCTGAATCTTTTGGCAACGCCCTGACTTGCTGCCTAGAACACTTCGGGTTTTGGCCAGTCTATTTCCTGAGTTGCAAGGTACTTTTCAGAGCTTGCTGAAACAGCACTCATCCTACTGTAAACCATCGCGGATACAGCTATAAGGAGAACCACGCTGGATATTAGTGAATAGACTACGCTATTGCTTAAGTACTGATATATCATTATTAAAAGTGACCCGAAAGTAACGAAGAATGCGAATGCAAACAGTGAGAGCGACCTTCCGAGGATTGCGATTGCTGCAAATACTGCAAGGACCACGACTGCGATGTTTGCAATAGGAAAGATGTACAATGAATTAAGGTTAAGAAGGAAGCTGATCACGCCTTGCTTAAGCGCAAGAGAGGTTATGAATGCTATCTGGCTTCTTGTGAAATAGAGTAAGACAGCAGCATTTGCAAATAGCAGGACTGACGACATAGCAGAAAAGCCGTTCTTAGGCTCGACCTTTATTGATTCACCCTCGTTCCTCAGCGCTGAGTCAATGTCATTAAGGCAGTAGGCCTTTCCGCCGTACTCTATCAAATCAACATAACAGTAAGGCAATCCGTCCTTTGCACAGTAACCGTATGCCTCTCTCCATGGATGGTTTATGCAGAATACGTTGCTCGTGACGTTTGGTTTCTCTGCGCGTATGTCCTCGCTTGACTTCTGATTCTTGCTAACCTGCTGTGGTGCCTGTCCGGCCTGGGGCTGCACATCGTCCTTGCTTTGAAGTCGGTCAGCCTGCTGGGGCTGGATCGTTAACTTGTAATTCTTTTTTGGATCTGTTCCTGTATTTGCATTCTTTCCTTTGAAGATTAGAAGATCGGAGAAGTAATCGCCGGAAACCAACATCCCACCAATTCATTTGAGGATCATGCATTATTCCTTGCAGCATGCCTTGCTGCTTGCTCTGCCTTTCTCTGAAATATGCCCTTGTGCTTTGCGCAGCTTATGCAGTAGTAAACCTTCCTTGTTGTCATGAACCTTGTGTCCCTGTTGTTCATATCAATCCCGTATCTTATCGTCCTTTCGTCCATTACAGCCTTGTTTCTTGGAACAGTTCTGCCGCAATTGTCGCATCTTACTAATGACTCGCTTCCTCTCATGTTAACGCCTTGAAATTACGATAGTATATAGCTTCTATAGATATTTAAATATACTAGTGCCCATATTGTAAATATATATAAGGTGCTATCATTAGGGTACTAGTTATAAGCAACATTGAAGGTGGAACGGACCAGCTAATCGAGTCTCTTTCTTTTGAAGGCGCCACTGTAGTATCTAAGGAAGTTAGCGGCAGCGCGCAGTCGCTTGCAAAGTCGGCTGCAATACTATTCGCAGACGGCAGGTATGATTTCATTATTGCAATTACGGACAATACAGTAGGGGCGAATGTTGCATTCAACAAGTATGAAGGCATAACAGCAATAGCCTGCCATGATGCTGAGGAGGCAAAGACCGCAAAGGAGCAGGGAGTAAATGTGGTTATAGTAAAATATGGAAATCTGGAGCAGATAGATGAGATAATCTCGTCATTCTCAAAGGGAAAGGGTATTCAGCTGAAGATGAGGATGCCTACAATACAGAAACCGCAACCTAAGCAGCAAGCTGAAGAGCCGATAGTCAAGGAGCGACAGGATCAGGCTGTGAATGAACGCATAGGATCCCTCCAAAAGAAGCAGCAGATTAAACCCGCAGCGCCAAAAGCAGAGTACGGCGAAGAACCAGAGCTTCCAAAGAGGCCTGGAGTTAAGGGCTGGCTGAAGGACTCACTTGGCATAATAGATGTGAACAAGCCCAAACCTGACAAGAAGAAGAAACAGTAGCAGGATGAAAAGTGAATCCCAATGGACATGGAATGCAATAATATAACAAGGCTCGTACTGCCTGCGATAAGGATAAACATTGCAGAGCAGCTTGAGCACAAATACAAACTCAACCAGAAAGAGATATCCTACAGGCTTGGAGTCGCGCAGGTGGCAGTTAGCAAATACCTTAGTGGAAATTATTCCGGATCTTTGAGAAAGGTTGCGTCACAGGTAAAGGAATCTGGATTGGTGGACGCCATGGTGGGAAAGGCCGCAAAGATCAATGACCCGAAGGCAATAGACATGATGGTAAACGATCTGTGCTCGAAATTTGTAAATCATGATTTGGTGAATTGAATGTCCGAAGAATTGAACCCTTTTAAAATAGCTCAGGAGGAACTTGACGCTGCGGCTGAGACCATGGGTCTCGACAAGACTGCACACGCAATACTAAGAGAGCCCAAAAGAATACTGACAGTAAACATACCAGTAAAGATGCAGGACGGAACAACAAAAGTATTCAATGGATTCAGAGTGCTCTACAATGACGCGCGCGGACCTGGGAAGGGAGGCATAAGATACCATCCTCTCGAGAACGTAGATACTGTAAAGGCTCTTTCTGCATGGATGACATGGAAGACCTCCCTTGCAAACATACCTTTCGGAGGAGCGAAAGGCGGGGTGATATGCGACCCTAAAACGCTTAACGATTTCGAGCTCGAGAATCTTTCAAGGGGCTACATAAGGGCTCTTGGAAGGGCCATAGGCCCTAAAGTTGACATTCCAGCACCTGACGTATACACAAACCCGCAAATAATGGCGTGGATGATGGACGAGTACAGTGAGCTAGTAGGCTACGACGAGCCAGGAGTCATAACAGGAAAGCCACTTGAAATAGGTGGATCTGAGGGCAGGTTCGACTCTACAGCAATGGGCGGAATGTACGTACTGAGGGAAGCTGCAAAGACGATAAACCTTGATTTAAAGAACTCGAAGATAATTATACAGGGATTCGGAAATGCAGGAATGTTCGCGTTCGAGATTGCGACAAGGCTGTCAGGAGGGAAGGTCATTGGAGTAAGCGACTCTGAAGGAGGAATATATGACCCCGATGGGATAGATTACAACAAGCTCCTTGAAGCTAAGAAGAGGACAGGAAAAGTGCAGGGATACGAAAAGGGGCAGAAAGTGACTAACGAACAGCTGCTCGAACTCGATGCAGATGTACTCATACCTGCTGCTATAGAGAACCAGATAACCGCTGCAAACGCAGACAGGATAAAGACCAAGATAGTACTTGAACTCGCTAACGGCCCGGTCACCCCGGATGCAGACAAGATACTTTTCGAGAAAGGGATCCTCGACATGCCGGACTTCCTTGTAAATTCAGGTGGGGTCATAGTCTCGTACTTCGAATGGGTACAGGACATCGGAGGATACTATTGGACACAAGAAGACGTCTACAAGAGGCTCGACACGATAATAACGAGGTCATTCAACGACGTCATTGGGATGCAAAAGCAGTATGCTGCAAATGGAAAGAAGATAAGCCCTAGGACTGCAGCATACATAGTTGCTGTAGACAGAGTTGCAAGGGCAATGAAGTTCAGGGGCTGGTACTAGCGCCTGTCCATTTCGCTGACCAGCTTTAGCAGATTGTCCTTGTCTACCTTCTCTATTAGGAAGAGTCGCTTTGATATCTTCTCAAGTATGCCAACATATTGCGAACTGAAATTCTGGTTTATGTAGATAGTTATCAGTTCAGCCTTTACAGCAGACAGTCGGGCTTTTATACTCTCAACGTCTATCAGGCATTCTCCGTCAGTTATGAGTATTATCTCCTTCTTCTTCTTGCTCCTGTCCTTGGCGAGATCTTCGCATGCCGTAAGTATTGCTAGTCCTATGTTAGTGCCACCTGATTCTGATGCACTGTCCAGGAAGGCAACCATCGCCTCCTTCTTGTCGCGCTTGGCGTTCTTCAGCACCTCTATCTTCTGGTGCACAATGTCATCGAAATAAGTGAGATAGAAATCCCCCTTCTCCTCCATGGCGGAGAGATAGAGTGATATTGCAACTACCTTTGCGAAGAGCATCCTTTCATTGTTCATGCTGCCCGACTTGTCGAAAAGGACGTATCTCGTCTTCTCGTTCTCTCTTACTATCTTGTCATACTTAGGCAGCCTCCTGTGTGCATATAGTGCATAGATGAGCTCCGGAGGGTAGGCGAACACCGAAGGCGCAAGCGAGGTGAAGTCCTTGCCAAAGCCATATCCATCATACTCACCCCTTGAGAAGTTTGATTTGTCCCTTGAAGCCGATGCTGAATCAGGAATTCCGCTGAGAATCTTGAGAAGGTTGCGTATGTCTGTTCTCTTTGAAAGATAGACTGCAAGAGGATCAGAGTTGTTGAACTGGAGAACGCCTGCACCTTTTCCTGCGCCGTGCGCCCTTGCCTTAAGCTCATCCATGCTTTCATTAGATTCACCTGTTTTGTCAACTGCCTCTTTTGCAGCCTCCTTTGGTACTTTTCCACTTGGAGGCTGGATACGGCCCCCCATTTCATATATAGACTCTGCCATGGACGACAGCTGATTCATCAATTCCTTTGCCTCTTTCTCAGACAGACCATTTTCTATAAGTTTTTCGAGGAGCCGCGCTGCATCGAACTGATCGCCTATGCCATTAAGCTTGAATGGCAGTCTTTCCTGCTGGAGTTGGCCACCCTGACCTGATTGCTGATTTCCTTGCTGGTTCTGCTGCTGGCCGCCTTGTCCCTGCTGCTGGTTCTGTTCATCCTGACTATGCTGGGGTTGATCTCCATGCTGTTGCTCATTTTGCTGACCTGATTGCAGTTGGCCTTGCCCGTTTTTGCTTTTTTGCTCTTTTTGTCCTTCCTGATTAGACATCTCCTCAAGCGACTTGATCAGGTTTGTAGCTATATTTACGGTGGCTACGGTGCTTGCATCAACGTTTGCAACTGTCCTCATCCTTATATCTGAAGATTTCAGCTCGGAAAGAAGGGCAGCTATGGTCGCATAATAATCCTTGTCCAATTCTGGGTACTTCTCCTTTAGCTTAGGCACAGGAAGATAAAGCAGGTTGAAGATGTCATTTATGAGGACGCTCGACAGTCTGTTTCCTGTAAGCTCTGATATGATGTACCCTATGTCATCAGATCTGTACTTGCTTGCCGGAGATGCTGGATCTATTCCCTTGAGAGCGCTTTCCTGAATTTTTTCCTTGACCCGCCCTTCCTCTTGCTTTGCAGCAACGGGCATCAGGCCACCCCATTCCTCGCAATCACAGTAAGCGCATCGGCCTTTGCATTGCGCTCTTCCTTCAACGAATTAAGTAGCATTGTGAGCTCCTTTGTAGATTTTATCAGGGCCCTTGCATTCCTCCTAAGCTCCTTATCTGAATGCATCCTCATGAGCTTCCTTGCCTCATTCGAGGCCTTTGCAACAGAGGCCAGGTCATGATCAAGATCGTTGACTACCTCTGGATGCTCCCTGATCTGTTCGATGGCTATCCTAGTGTTTTCATCAAGCCTTGAGAGTCTCTGGGTGTGATTAACAGGAGATATAAGGTCTTCGAGCATTGCAGTTATGGTTGCGGCCTCCTCTTCGTCACGCGGTATTATGTACTTCAGAACTATCAGATCCTCAACAGCAGTGTGCATCCGTCCTTCAAGCAGCGCATTGGCTGCTATCATCTTCAGTGCACGTCCTTTCCTCCTGTCTGTTACATGTATCTTTTGCCTTTCCTCCACCTTCTCGAATATCTCAAGAAGCATCTCTTTTACGTTAGATGAATCCACCATTCCCACCTTATCGTATATGGCGTCAAGGTCTGATAGCGACAGTACCGGATCCTTTACATTTGCAGTGCCCTTGAACTCTACTTTCCAGGCAGCATCAATCAGGCTGCCCCACTTGCCCTTGTCCAGTGGCAAGATGAAGTGTCTAAGAAGGAATCTGTCGTATAATGCCTGATCCTCTTCGTCATATGATACAAAATTTGTGGCACTTATTATCGTCCTAACGGGCACGTTTATGGTTTCCTGTCCATTGAACATCTTTCTCTCGTTCATTATTGAAAGCAGGGTGTCCCTTATTGCCGAGCCTCCGCGGAATATCTCGTCTAGGAAGGCGATATCTGCCTCTGGGAGCATCCCCTTTATTACGGTTCTGTATGTCCCCTGCTCCATTATGGCCTTTGCGTCAGGTGGACCGAAGAGCTCTGCAGGATCTGTGAATTTGCTGAGCTGTTTCTTGAATACCTTTGCTTTTGTGAGATCGCCTGCCCTTACTGCAAGCGCAGACTTGGCGGTGCCAGGCTCGCTCACGAACATTACGTGCTCCTTGGCTATCAGCGCCAGCGTGATAATCCTTGCGTCCTCCTCCTTGTTTACGAATGGGGCTGAGAGCTGCGCATAGAAATCCTTGAGCTTTGCAAGCAGTACTGCATTTTCATGGGCATTGTTTGCAGGGACTTCACGACTAGTGACTTTCTCGTCGGACCTTGCTTGAGCCTTGAGATCCTGCGTATCACTCACTAACCCGATAGACCTAGCACGACTTTTCCAACTAAATTTACCCATGATTATAGAGTCTCATTTAAAGCATATTTAAAGATTTGCTACGAAATTTCATAGTTTTCAACTCTTGAAAACCTTCAGCAGCCTGTCAAAGCTGAATGTATTGAGAACCTGAGCAGGGTCAACCCATCCCCTCTTCGCTGTGCTCACACCATATCTCATCAGCGAAAGATGCGAAGTGCTGTGCGAATCGGTGTCTATTGAGAACTTTACCTTGTACTGCCTTGCCTTTATTATGTTCTCATCGTTAAGGTCAAGCCGGTCTGGATATCCGTCTATTTCTAGTGCTACATTGTTGTCTGCTGCAGCCTGGAAGACCTTGTCGAGGTCCATAGCTATAGGGCTTCTTGTGTTTATTATCCTGTCAGTGGGATGCCCTAGTATGTCGACATATCCGCTCTCTATAGCAGTAACTGCTCTCTTTGTCATCTCATCCTTGCCCATGTTCAGGCTTGTGTGTATGCTTGCCAGCCTGTAGTCCATAAGCGATAGGGTCTTCTTGCTCAAGTCAAGGCTCCCATCCTTTAGTATGTCTATCTCTCCGCTCTTTAGAATTTTTATTCCGTCAAGCTTCTCGTTTACCTTGTCTATCTCGCCGAGGTGCTTCACGAACTGCCTGTCGTCCATTCCGTGTGCGACATACTCGCTCTTCGAGTGATCTGTTATGCCTATGTATTTCCTGCCTATGCCCTTTGCAGCCTCGGCCATCTCCAATATAGTTGCCGTTCCGTCGCTGTGGTTAGTGTGGACATGTAGATCACCAACCATATCTTCAAGCTTGACGACTCTTGGAATCTTGTGCTGCAGTGAGAGCTCTACCTCACCGCGATCCTCCCTCATCTCAGGATCCATTATTTCCATTCCAAGCTTCTTGTATATGCTATCCTCCTCGGTCCCTGCAATGTTCTTTCCGCGCTTGTCGAAGAGTCCGTATTCGTTCAACTTGTATCCAAGCTTTATCGCTATCTGTCTGACCTTGACATTGTGGTCCTTGTTTCCTGTGAAATACTGCAACGCGGCTCCGAAGCTGCGGGCATCCACAACCCTGATGTCGCAGCTTAGCCCTATCTTTAGCCTTACGGTGGTCTTTGTCTGACCGCGCAATGTCACGCCTGCAACTTCGTCCATCTTTGATATGAAGTCCATGACCTTTTCCGGCTTGCTCGACGTGACCAGTATATCCAGGTCTCCAACCGTCTCCCTCATTCTTCTCGTTGATCCTGCTATCACGGCCCTTTCCACAAGCTTTGACCCCTTCAGCTTCTTTATTATGCCTTCAGCCTCAGGAAGAGCCTCACCTAGAGCCATCCTGCCATTGCTCGATTCCAGGAGTTCTATTCCCTTGCCTATGTCTTCCTCGCTCTTCTCCCCAAATCCTTTGAGGTACCTTATCTTGTGCTGCGATATTACTTTCTTCAGGTCGTCAAGATTCTTTACCTTAAGTGACTTGTAAAGCCGGAATGCCTTTTTTGCGCCCATACCCTGTATCTTTGTGAGAGTCCTGAAATCCACCGGATATCTGCTCTTTAGGTCGTCGTATTTCCCCATCCTCCCAGTCTCAATGTACTCCTTTACTGAACCTGCTATGCCCTTCCCAACTCCTGGAAGCTCCATAAGCGCCTCCACCCCGCCCCTCTTGTATATATCTCCTACATCCTCCTGGAGTCCGCCTATGGTGAGCGCAGCCTTTCGGTATGCGAGGACCTCGAACCTGCGGTCCTTCTCATCAAGAGAGAGCATGTCTGCAATCTCTTCCAGTAGTTCGGATACACGCGAATTGTACATGCTTTGATTTGACGGTCAACAAATTAATAACTTTGGTGCATGCCAGGGACATGGGAAAGATATTTAATCTGATCTGCTCAAATAACATCGGGCGACACCATGTATGGAAACGTAAATGCAGATAAAGGATCTGATTTTGAGGATTATGATCTTTTCAAACCAAGAATAGGAGTAGTTGGAGTAGGGGGCGGAGGCAACAACACAGTGCAGAGACTGAGCAGCGCTGACGTGAAGGGAGCAAAGCTCTTCGCTTTCAACACTGATTCAAAGCAGCTCAACATGATGCATCCAAGCATAACAAAGCTCATGCTCGGCGGTTCGCTGACCCATGGACTCGGAGCAGGAGGATATCCGGAGATAGGAGAAAAAGCCGCTGACCTTTCGAAGAATGAGCTTGAGATACTTACAAGAGACCTGAACCTGGTGTTCCTTTGCGCAGGAATGGGGGGTGGAACTGGAACCGGCGCTGCGCCTGTGGTAGGAAGGACGCTTAAGGAGAACGGAGCAATAGTCGTAGGAATAGTGACGATTCCATTCGCACTTGAGAGAGTGAGGCTTGACACTGCAAGGAAGGGGATACAGAAGCTTAGACAGGATATTGACACACTCATAGTCATAGACAACCAGAGGCTTGTGGAGGTATACCCGAACCTCCCAATGGAGAAGGCATTCGCAATGGCAGATGAGATAACAATGAAGGCCGTAAGGGGGATAACAGAGGCAATAACACAGCCAAGCCTGATAAACCTTGACTTCGCGGACGTAAGAACGATAATGTCTGTAGGAGGGCTTGCGATGATAAGCGTCGGAAGCGCAAGGGGCTCGAACAGGGTTGATGATGTAGTCAGGGATACGCTGAAGAACAAGCTGCTTGATGTGGACTATTCAAATGCTACAGGAGTTCTACTTCATATAACAGGAGGTGCAGGCCTTACGCTCGGAGAAGCAAACCAGATAGGAGAGAAGCTTACCTCAAGAAGCGCACCAAATGCAAATGTGATCTGGGGGGCAAGACTCGACCCAGACATGGGAGACAGCATAGAAGTAATAGCAATATTCACAGGCGTGAGCGGATCTTCGCTTATTGCCAAAACCGAGGAGAAGAGAGACAACTTCGGACTTGACACCATATGATGGTTCTGCGTACCTGCAAAGCTACGCTTCTGAGACCTGTGTGGGCCCGTTCTCTTCCTTATTCCTGCTAAGGACATATATCTTGGCATCGCTTACCTGTTTCAGAAGCTCGTCGTGAGTTATTATGAAGACCTGATCGACTATTCCTGGCAGGGTCTCGCTGAACATCTGCACAAATTTTGATAGTCCCTGCTGGTCTATATTGTGCGTAGGCTCGTCAAGTATGAGCCATTTGAGATTAGGCACAAGAACAAGGGAGAAGGCCACACGCATTGCAAGGCACGCAGTGCTTCTCTCTCCTCCGCTGGCTATCGACTCTACATCTTCCCATACATATTCCTTGTTTATGAGAGTCTTCACCTTAAGCTCATATCCATTCTCTGATGCATCAAGGATTACGCTCTGGTAATCTCCATAAGGATAAAGCTCCTTCCATACCTCATGCATTATCTCGTTTATCGAATTGATAAGCTGCACGCGTAGCACTGACTGGGTCTCTGCCAGGGATATCTTAAATTTTGAGAGATTCTCCACAAGCGACTTCTTCTTCGATAGCTCTTCGTGTATCTTGTTTATCCTCTCAATCTCTGATTCCTTCTCCTTTATCTGGACTTCCTTCTCCCTGATGCTCTTAATCGCCGAATTCAGGTTTGCAGTGTGCTTGCTGATTTCTGACTCTGACTTTATCAGCTGCGATTGAAGAGCGTCTATCATCTTCTCGTCGACAATGATGCCGTAGCAGGAAGCCGTCTTTTCTGACAGTGCTATTGACAGTTTCTCCTTCTCGGACACATATCTCTCTATCCTCTCTATAGTCTCTATGGATGATATGGTCTTCTGCAGTCTCTCAGTTGATGATTGTATCTCATTTGCATAACTTTCGCGGGCCGCCTTAATCTTCTCGTATTGCTTCTTTGCGCTTGAAATTTCTGACTCATAGGATTTGATTCTCTCCTCTATTCCGGAATAGCTTCTGTGCTTCTCCTCCATCAGGGATACTGAATTTAGCAGCGAGGTAAGCTCTTTGAGCTCTATCTTCTTCTTTGAAAGCAGCGCTTCGAGTTCTTTTGACTTAACTGCATGCTCATGCATGAGCTTGTTCTTTCCATCCGTTATCTTTGTTACCATCTGCGCGTCAAGCTCCCTTTCGCATATCGGGCATTTGCTGATATGGCCCTTCAGCTCCTTAAGCTGCTTCTCAGTCTCTGATATTGTAGATATTGAATGCGCAAGCGCTATGGAAAGCTCACCTATTGAGTCGTTGATTTCCGCGATGTCTTTCTGTATCAGCTCTTTTTTGTTCTTCTCAAGCTCCTTGGTGATCTTTGAGTTCTCAAGCGAATCCTTTCTTGCGTTTGCAAGAGCTGCATCTATCTTTGCCATCTCTGTGTGAAGCCTCCTCTCTGCTTCTGCATTCTGACTCTCCTGCGACTTTAGCTTTTCGAGCGCACTACGGAGTGATTCCTTCTCCGCAAGTACCTCCACTTTTTTGTGCAGCTGCTGATTATCAGCTTTTTTCATCTCAGATTCGAGCAGGCTCATTCTGCCCTTCAGGCCCTCAATCTCCTTTAACAGCAATGTTCTCCTGCTCTGCATCTCCTTTAGCCTGTTCACTTCTGATTCGAGCCTTGACCTCTCCTCCTTGCACTGCTTTATGCCTCTTTCAGCCTCTGATTTTTCATTTTCAACCGCATTCAGGCTTGACTTGAGCTCCTGAAGCTCGCTGGCCACCTTGTTGACATCAAACTCTCTGGCCATCCTTTCGCTGTCCGCTATCATGTCCCTTATCCTGTTTACGATTGATGTTGCATTTTCCTGCGCTGTTGAAAACTTGTCCAGACCTAGAAGGCCGTCTATCTGCTTCTTCCTGTCAGCAGATCTCAAATCAAGGAAATAGTCAAGCTGGTTCTGCTCAGAATATACCGCTTTTGAGAAGAGATCATAATCGACCTTTAGTATTCTCTCGACTTCCTCTGTCACGCGCTCTGGCTGTGATTGAAGATATGTGCCGTTCTTCTCTATTGTTGCAGTTGACTTTCCATTTAGGCTCATCTCTCTTGTTATGGTGTAATTGTCTCCGTTTATTTCAAGATTAAGCCTTACGTGACCCTCCTTCTCCTGCTCCGGCTTGTTCCTTATCAGCTTGCCTACATTGACTTTCTTGTGCTGTATGGCTGGAAAGGTTCCGAAGAGCGCGAAGGATATCGCATCCATAAGCGAGCTCTTTCCCGCACCCATCTGTCCTATTAGTATGTTTGTGCCCTTTGAAAAGTCAAGCTTGGTGTTTTTGTGGGTCTTCCAGTTCTTAAGTTCTATTGACTTTATCACAGACTCACGGATAAGGATTGTCTCTTATATGATTAGGAATAGGAATATTATTAATTATATGAGAGTTTCATCCTCTACTTCCACGTCCCTTACTCCCTTTATCTTCCTTAGGCCCTCTTCGTAGCCTGTACTGCCGTCCTGGTCTTCATGGACGAACATAACCTTTATTACCTTTATACCGAAGCCGATGTCATCGACCTGTATGCCGGTTGGCTTGAGGACTTTTAATATCTCTGCCTTTATAGAATCAGTCTGGGCTATGTCCTCTGCGTAAACCTTGAATACTGTTGCAACCTTTCCCATATCATGGACCTTCCGTTCCGCATTTTGAGCATCTGTATCGGGTGTGCTTCTCCCTGCAGCCCCTGTCCCTGACTATTACCTCCTGAAGGCATCCTGGGCATTTGAACTCTACGTACTCTACGCTGAGCTTTCCGCATGAAGAACAGAGCTTACCTCTTTGTGATGACATATGCTCACTAGTATAATATTGATGTAAAGTCTTTATAAATAGAAACCTATATAAAGTATCATCGTGGGCATGTGGTGTAACCTGGATAGCATGCCGGCTTGCGGAGCCGTTGGTTGCGGGTTCAAATCCCGTCATGCCCGATTTAGTTTATAACTTAAAATATTTGTTGTTGAACGTGCTTCTAAGGTCGCATGTGTTTTTTTAGCTGCTTATTTGCATGCATGTCGGAGTGACACCCTCAATAAACATCAGCATATAGAAGGATCAGAGTAGCATACTGCATTCTGCACTGTCTGCGGGATTGAAAGGTATTCGCAGCTGGTAAGTACGGCTGGCGAAGAGGTCACATTGTAGTACTGTGCTTCTGTGAACTGGGCGTTTATGGCGGCCTGCGAAGAGGCTACGCATGAGCTCAATGATGTTGTGTTTAATCCTGATTGGCCGGCAAGCTCCTGAAGCAGGTATGCAGGGACATATTTACCTTGGTATGTCGAATTGACCGCGTTAACAAACGCCGTGAAGTTGCGCTGCGTCGAAGCGCACAGCAGGTATTTACCGAGTTGGAGACTATTGTTCAACCCGCCATATGCATCTGCAATTGCAACTGAGTATTGCGTATTCAGTATCTTTATACTTACGTTGACTTTGTCACCGAATCTCTGCTCAAGTTCTGTTATATTATGCAGTGACTGTATTGATCCTGGAGCGTATGGATCCATGAATAAGTAGACTGGAACTGAATTGTTTGGGGCTGTGCAGGAGGTCCGTCCGTACAGCTTTATGACTCCCTGCGAAACAACATAGTTCTGCGATACTGCGCTGGGATTGATGTCCTGGGCAAATGTGCTGAACTTTGACAGGTTTGCATCGCTCATGAGGATTCCAAACAGGTATGTCTTGCCATTAGCAGGACCAACATATGGTATGGATATGTACCACTGCCTTGAACTCTGGATATATGACACATTAGCGTCATTCACATCGGAAAGATAAGGGAGCAACGACAGCGAATTGTTTTCGTTTAGATAGCTTGCCAGTATCCGCTCTGCCTGAAGCTTTGCCTGGGTCGCAGTATGGATAGGTGTTCCCGGAGTTGAGTTGGTTACATTGGTTTTAGTGACATTTGTGGCATTCACAATGGTTATGGTTGTGTTATGAGATACTGCAACCACCAGAAGGATCAGTATTACAACCAGAGCCATTAGTGCAATGTGTATGTTGTCAAGTCCCCCGAACCTTGAAACTGGCTTTACGAGTATGCTGGGCTCGTTTATCTTATTGTTAAGTTTGGCCATAGTCAACAACAATTTAGATGTCCTTTATTGAATATAAATGTTTAGTTTCGGGCAGTTGCTGGATTTTCGTTGTGCAGTATTGTCCAGCATCTTATGCTTCCATCCATCTTGTGCGACTCGCTCATGTCCACCTCTATTACAAGATTGTAATATTTTTCGGCGAGCATCTTTACCGTTGGGTGGCCTTTGGCTATTATGATCGCTCCGTTAATAGGCAAGACGTGCGCACCGTATCCTTCTGCCTCTGGGAGCTCTATTATTTGCCAGGGAGGGAGCTTTATCCTCCTGCCTTCTTCAAGGGGATAATATGGCTTGCTCCAGTCTATTATGCATTTTGGATCCCTAAGTGCTATATCCTTGGTCAGTCTAGTGAACCCTGTTTCAAGATGCAACACGCCAGTGTGTTTTACTGCTACAACTGTGACTTCTGGGTCTATATTCTTGAGTATCTTTGCCAGGGTCTTTGCCCCCTTCTTGTTTGTTCTTATGTTGTCCTTGTTTCCTGAAATGCCAATGATGACAAGGTGCTCGCTCTCGGATGCCAGGACGTCGCCGCCTTCCACGAATGCACCTTCAGGATAATCGATGCGCCTTACAGCTATTCCTTCGCCGCCTAGATCTGAAATATTCTTATCGACCTCTTTCTTCCTTGACTCTGATCCTGGATTCAGGTTGAATAGGACGCCATTGTACGAAAGGATGGTATCTCGTGGGAACTGTATGTCTGGGTGCTCCGCATATGCAGGCAGTTTTATCACGTTTAGACCAAGTCTGCGCACTGCCTTGACAAATTCCTCATGCTGTTCGCGGATTTTATCATAGTCTGGCTTGCCTATCTTCTGGGTTGTGAGGCCCTTGTCAAACGATCGGGGTATCTCCCTGACTACGACTAGGTTCGCTGTTATTAGATGGTTGCCCGAAGTGATTGAGAATATACCCTCCTCCATCTTTACTGGAGTTGCATCTCTTGATTTGAAGGCCATTTGTTTGCACCTATGCAGAATTATGTTGCGAAATGAAGTATATTAACTTTTTCTCAGCGTCATGAAAATGGTGATATTTTCGTGGTGTTTTACTTTGCCCAAGAGGGTAAAAGTGCATCGTTTAATATAGACTTATACGCACTGTCATCTGTTGGTGCCATCTACCAATGTTATTGGTATATTGGGCGCAGCTTGGCCTATATCTATTCCGACGCTGTTCTGGCGTGGCTGAAGAATCGTTTTTCCAATCAATGCAAATACGAGCACTGCAAGAATGGCGCCAAAAAGCAGCCAAATTTTCTTCATGTTTCAACCTCTCTTACAGCATGAGATATTCTTGGCAGTGTAATGGAACGCTGCAAGGAAAATCAAAAAGGACAGGATATAAAAGTATGGATAGTTTTGTTCGAAGAAAGCCTGGATATGCGGCGAATATGCAAATAAAACTGGCGTAGATGCACCCAAAAGTGCTAAAATAGAAGGTATTATCGGCGTACAGCACAATGCGTTAACTAATGTGCCAATAAGAACACCGGCAACAGGTCCGCCTTTTGGTGTGTGTATTTTTAATTTCGCAGCATATATATTGAGTGTTATCATTAGACCTATCATAATTCCAAATATAAATGAGAAAATTATCTGCATTGGCGTAATGAATTCTATGAACAGGGGGTTTATAGTTCCGTTCGGAAGTGATGGGAGGAGAACAAGGTAAATTGCAGTAAATATGGCTGACAGCAGCACTAATAGCAAAACATACCGTCTGTCCTTAAGTACCATGTGCATTACAATGCGTTCGTATTTCAACAGAGACATCGTATCAAAATTTTATATTTTAAGCTACAAGCCTACGGATTCATATCTCTTGTATGACGCTGCCTATATTATTTACAAGTCCCGTACTCGAAGTGTTTATTATCACCCCAGAGGAGTTTATTACATAATATATTTCTAGGTACTCTTTTGGATCATACGAATAGGTTGCATTAAGGTTTGAGGTGCCGTATAGCAGCCAGCTTTTGTTCTGTGTGTACCCTGCACCATATTGGGATGAGAAATCTGATAGGGACGGGCCTGGCTCGTTTAAATCGTTATAAAGCTCAACTGTTACAAACAGCGCACCCTTCGCATGTATTTCCTTATAGTATCCATTATTTGCTAGAATACTCTCACTTTCTTGACATGATGGACACCAAGTAGTTACAAACCATAGAACTACTGGATGTCCCCTCAGGCTACTAAGGGTAATGTTGGTGCCGTTTGCCAAGGTTATGGGAATGTTCGGGGCTACTTCGCCGATTGTCGCATTGACGATTCCATATGCCGACTGACCACTTGCCTGATGTGGTACCAAGAAACCAAAAATGCCGATACCACCCAGACCTACTAATACGATAAGAATGCCGCAGCATGCTATGGCAGCCACTATTAGAGCAGTGCGTGCGCTTATGCTTGACTTCTTTATTTCATTAATGCCCAGGGCACCTTTTTCTGGCTTGTGTTTGTCATTGAAATGCATCAGAAGCCCGGAATCTGACTCCAATTCCTTGTTACAAAATCGGCATTTACTTGACATTGCCCCACCTCAGTCTCATTTATTATAAATGCTTTGAGCACTTTCCTTTATTTCTGACAGAATGTCGCAGTTCTTCAGCTCTTTACAGAATAGTGACGCGTGCTTGTTTGCTGCGTTCAGGATTGGCATTACTGAAGTCTTATTTAACTCGTATATTATCATCCTTCCGTTTCTGCTCGGCTTTACAAAGCCACAGTTCCTCAAACAGAAAAGCTCATGGGATACTCTCGATTGCGCCTCGCCTACTCGAATGCAAATCGATTCTACGCTTTTTGGCCCATCCAATAGCGTATCGATGATCTTAAGCCTCACAGAGTTTGCCAGCGCCTTGAAAACAAGCACATTATCTGAGTTGTTCATATGTTAATATTTATATATGAAGATTTATATATGTTTCTAATGAATTAATATCATTGGATTTTATGAAAACGCCTAAAACCCTGCAGGAAAATCAAAGAACTATGCAGCATCTAAAGATAATAGCATATGGCGCTTTGGTTTTAGGGGTGCTGTCGATTATATCAGTTATGTTTTTGTTTCTCGTTATAGTGCCGGGATTATCAAATTCAATAAATTTGCAATCTCAGCTGCAGAGATCTGGAAACTTGTCTAGCCATGTATCGGTGTCAGGCAATCTAAGTAGTTCTGTGCAAACGCAGGGCAGTTTCGGAAGTACTATTGCTGGGATAGACGACCCGCTAAACAACTCCGCGCTTGCAGTGATAAACAATGCACCAAATTCATATTTTGAGAATGCCGGCGAAGAATACATAAACGGCTCGCTTTCAGACCCAATATATCCAAATGCAAACAAAGTTCAAGGATTTACTTCAAATAACAAAACATCAGTTGTATATTTAGGTTCAATTGATTGCGTGTTCTGCGGTGAGAACAGATGGGCAATGGCCTTGGCACTATCCAGATTCGGTAGCTTCTCAAAACTATTTATAGGCTATTCGTCTTTTGGGGACTATGACCTTCCAACCCTTTATTGGACGGCTGATAACTACAACGGCTCAACTGACGAGATAGGAAGCTACTATTCAAGTAACATAATAAACTTCTTACCAATAGAAGATACACATCCCATCACCGGAGGGTTTGTACTAAATCCAATTTCAACAATACAACACAATGTAGACTCAAAAGGTAATGAGACTTATATAAAAGAGTTTGATTATATATTGAATCTTAGCAATAACAAGACAACTGCATTTCAGGGGACGCCATATACAATATGGGGCGAATATCAATTTTCAGGTGCAGATGCCGTGGTTTTTGGAAATTCAACTCCTACTGGTAGCACGCTGCCTCTTACATACATGACTCACGCCCAAGTCCTTTCACAATTGGCGAATCCTACTGATCAATTTGCTCAGGGGGAATACGCAGCTGCAGACGTATATGTTGCTGCGCTATGCAAGTCGATAAACAACAATGCAAGTGTATGCTCACTACCTGCGATAATTACCATAGAATCCGTTCTAAAGTGAATTATATGAAATTTTAAATTGACACGGCATCTTCAAAGTTATCCCAGATATTATTTATTATATTAAATGTTGATCTTATGCAAAACCGCAATGGCGTAGAATACGAATTGGTTATATTGGGCAATGGTGCAGCAGCGTTTGCTGCTGCAATAAAGGCCGATGAACTTGGCAAGAAGACTGCTATGATAAAAGGCGGCACAATAGGGGGCACATGTGTCAATGTAGGCTGTGTTCCAAGCAAAAGGCTTCTCGTCAGCGGAGAGGTTATAAGAAATACAAGAAATCATAATTTAGGTGAAAATGCAATAGTGCAACATGACGAAGAGTATGAGTTCTCAAAAGTAATGGAATTTAAGAATAAGCTTGTGGAAAATTTAAGGTACGAAAAATACGAAAATGTGTTAAGCAAGCTCAAGAATGTAGAGCTGTATGAAGGTATTGCAAGCTTCAGATCTGGAAAAGAGGTAGAGATTAGTCACAACGGTAAAAACACAGTTATTTCAGGGGAAAGATTTGTCATTGCAACTGGCGCCAGCCCATCAATACCTAAACTACAAGGAATAGACAGTATAGATTACTGGACAAACGTAGAAGGTCTTGAACAGGAGAGGGTTCCTAAATCACTCATAGTCATTGGCGGGCGCGCCCTAGGTCTAGAATTCGCACAGATGTACAATAGATTCGGAACCAAAGTAACTCTTCTACAAAGAAGCTCATCACTCATTCCTGAAGAGGAACCAGAAATGGGAAAGGCATTAAAATCATACCTGGAAGGGGACGGTATAACAATACATACAGATGTTGATCTAAAAAGCTTTGAGAAAGATACTAAAAACAATCAGGTTATTGTGAATGCTAAGGTTAATGGCAAACAAGTTATGTTTGAAGCGTCATCTATCCTCTTTGCCACTGGCAGGACTCCAAACACAAAGTCACTAAACGTCGAAAACGCCAAAATTAAACTGGGCGCTAAAGGAGAAATAATAATTGATTCAGAAATGAAAACAAATAATCTAGATATATTTGCTGCTGGCGATGTAACTGGAGAGCCGATGCTAGAATCTCTGGCCGCCAGAGAGGGTACACATGCAGTAGAAAATGCTATTTTAGGCGTTCATAAAACAATAGATAAAAATATTGTACCTAAGGCCATATTCACTGACCCACAGTTTGCAAGTGTTGGCATAACAGAGCGGGAGGTAATTGAAAGGTTCAAAACTTGCACATGTAGATTGGTTAAATTCACGGATGTACCAAAAGCAATTATAATGGGTGATACAAGAGGCATGATAAAGATGGTTGCACATCCAGAAACTCATGTTATTTTAGGAGTGCAGATACTTTCGCCAATGGCTGCTGAAATTATCCATGAAGCTGCCATGATACTAAAAAATGGGTATAAAATAGAGGATGTAATAGACACCATACATGTATTTCCAACTATGTCAGAGTCGTTAAAGATAGTTGCCCAATCTTTCTTTAGAAATATCAAAGACACAAGTTGCTGCATATAATTCGGTATGTGTGTAGGAAGTTTATTTTTCCTGAAATAGCCTTCGATAATGCTTCAACGGCGCTATCTTGTCGCTGAAAGCTAAGGCTATGTTCTTGTATAGTTCGACCTTGTCCTTCGCTATGTAGCGCATCGTAGTTGATGGACTGGCGTGCCTGGAGAACCTAGAAGCTAGGGCTATATCGCCATGCGTTGATTCGGCAAAATGCATTATGTAGTAATGTCGCAGACTGTGCATAGTAAGCCCATGTAATGGCCTTGGCCTATGTGTTGAATACGCCTCTTCCGAAGTCGCGTAAGTCTGGTTTACGCCGACCTTCTGGTCAACTTCTCGGAAGGCGTTTCTTACATGGTTAAAGTTTATGTAAGGTATCCCAGATTTCTCGCTCTTAATCGTTACTTTTAGTTTGTCGAAGTCGATGTTGTTTATATGCAACTTGCATACTTCGCCCACTCGAAGACCCATGTGCGCCAGATACTTGAACAGAAGCGCGAACTTCTCGCTTGCGATGCTTCTGAGGAAGCGTTGCAGTTCTGGTTCCGTAAATCCTTTGTTTATAGCGCCTTATCTAGCGCTTTTCTCTTTTTGAAACGCTGGGCGTACGACTTGACCGTTACAGACCGCGCAGCCTCTAGCTACCGCTTTGAGGCCGTTCTGTTCGCTTCTTACACACTGCTTAGGAAGTCCTTGGAAACGAACCCCGAACCCGCATTTTCTGGCTTCCTTCTTGATTTCTTGACTCTGGTTTTGAACCCAGGGCCATAGACACTAGGTTTCAATGGGCTACCGAGATTTGAACTCGGATACATATCATTGCAGTGGCGGGCTTGACGGGATTTGAACCCGCGACCTTAACCTTAGGACGGTTCCGCTCTATCCAAGCTGAGCTACAAGCCCACAACTATCTTATTTGCATTGCATGTTTTATATTGATTCCTTTTTGTTTCAGGATTGGCTTTTTCCTGCGTACTTCATGCCAACCTGCTTGTGCGCATCGCAGAATGGCACGCCCTTCCGTACAAGCTCATATGCCTTGTGCGTTGCGTAGACCTCTTCTATAAGGACCTTTGCGCAGTTCTTCTTGTTTGCCTTCAGGTTCTTGAATAGGAGTGACCCTATCTTCAGTCTGCCCTTTGCTAGGGAAAACCCATTAATTACAGGGCCTTTGGTTAGAGTTATGTCTCCGCTATATCCGGACATGATGCTTCATGATATTCCCTTTTGAGCTTCGTAGTCCATTTGATCATGTCGTATTTTGTGAAGGCATTTCCAGTCTCTTTGAAGTGCTGTTTGAACTTTTCAAGAAGAAGATTGTGGAGCTGCTTCGAGAGCCGCATATGATGATTAAGGGTGGCCTTTTGCTCCTTTGAAGGATATATGTCCTGAATTTGTATGCGCTTTTCAAGATGACTATTTTTTATTATTCCGTTAAAATTTATATGTATTTTGTTGCCGCATTCGCTTTCATCCAGCCTCTGAAGGAAGCGGGTTTTCCCGCTATGATTTTTTAAATTTATGATATATATGATACATTTTAATGTGCCAGTGAATCAAATAGTACAAGGAGCGAGAATCTTGCTCGAGTGCCCTGAAGCTGTCTATTGCGTGTAAATTAGTTGACTCCTGAGCACCACTTCTGCATTATCTGCGAGAAGTACTTCCTTGATTTTGCAAGGTTAGATATGCTTACGTACTCGTTAGCTATGTGCATGACGGGCTTTGCGCCAGGCCCGAACACAACGCAGTCCATGTTTGCCATGCTCTTATACAACTCCGCCTCTGTGTACCCAGTAGTGCCTATATGGATACCGGGAATTATCTTGCTCAGGAATTTCACTATATACGCGCTCTCGCCAAGCTTGAACGGCGGCCTCGAATTGAAGACTTCGAGCTTGTAATCCATATTAACGGAATCCAGTACCTTCTTGACCTGTGCAGATGCAATCTCTGGGGTCTCCCTAGGAACCAGCCTTCTGTCTATAGCAATCTCGCAGTAATCTGGAACTACATTGACTGCAGTACCGCCCTTTATCAGGCCCACATTTATGGTCCCTTTTCCAAGCATCTTATCCTTGACCTTCAGACTCTTTTTAAGTTTTTCAAGTGCAACTATGAATCTGGACGCATCGGTTATGGCATTCCTGCCCAGCTCCGGCTTTGACCCGTGCGCACCTACGCCCTTCACCGTTACAATCATCTCTGTTATGCCCTTCTGGGCCACCTGCAGATGCATATCTGTAGGTTCTGCGATTATTCCGTACTTTACGTTCCTGAAGAATTCCTTCCTGTTCTTTATTAGCCATTCTGAACCCCTGGACATCACCTCTTCATCTGCAACAAATGCAAAGGCAAGCCTTCTCTTAGCCTTGGAAAGATCAATGTCTGAAATGGCAGCCAGAATCGCTGCAACCCCTCCTTTCATGTCTGAAGTCCCGCGGCCATAGATATTGCCGTTTACCACCTTTGCCTCGGTTCCGTACTTCCATTTGCTTTTGTCACCTATCGGAACTGTATCTATGTGGCCATTAAGCATCAGGCCCTCCCCCCTTCCCACAGATGCGGTAACGCTGCACCTTCCCTTTGCGAATTCCGTAATCTCAGATTGGATGCCTAGATCTTGAAGGTACTCATTTATGTATTTGGATACCTCCGCCTCTCCGTCTTTTTCACTCTCTGATCTTATGTTGACAAGATCGCTAGTTAGCTTTGCTACATCGACATTCTTCATAAGAATAACTAATTAATTATTAAATTGCAATATTGTGACATCCTCCCACTCCTAAAGGCTGTGGGCTTCCTCTGCAATATTTGATGCAGATGATGCAGAGTATGTTCTCAGTTCTTCGATGCGGCTTTTCGATGCCTGTTGCACCGCAGAGGTCATATCTCCCTGAGCGTGACTTCGGGAGTGTCCCTCCCTAGCTCTTTTAAGTATATTTATTGATGCGTTGTAGTCTCTGTCCTTCTTCATGCCGCATCTTTGACAGAAGAATGTCCTTTCGGATAGTGGCATATCCTGAATGTTGCCACAATTACTGCATGTCCTTGAGGTATCATGTGGATTTACTTCTATTACTTCCATACCAGCACTTTCAGCCTTGTATGAAAGGAGTTGCCTGAATCTG
>DAHWIK010000002.1 GCA_027345185.1 Microcaldota archaeon | reverse complement strand
GCAGAAGATGGAAAAGATTATCGAGCTGCAGAAGTCAGGCAAAGTTGTGGCGATGGTCGGCGATGGCATAAACGATGCGCCGGCGCTTACGAAGGCAGATCTCGGCATAGCCATAGGCGCAGGAACCGAAGTGGCCGTGCAAGCAGGCGGCATAATACTGATAAGGAACAGCATCTACGATGCATATGTTGCGCTGGAACTGGGAAAGAGAACAATGTCCAAGATAAGGCAGAATCTTTTCTGGGCATTTGGCTACAATATGATACTGATACCCGTAGCTGCCGGGGCGCTCATACCCTTCTTTACGATAAGCATCTACAGTTTCCTGCCTCTGCTTGCCGCTTTTGCCATGGCGTTCAGCTCTGTTACTGTGGTCTCGAATTCGTTATTGCTGACGAGGTTCAAGGTACAATAATATGTCCGGTAAAGAAAAAAGAGTAGAAGCGTATAATGTACCAATTAGACTAGCATTAAATGAATGTATATGTAGTAACACACTTATATGCAAAATAGGGCTAAAATCGACGGGGTATTCAAAACTTCCTTGTCGGAGATATGCCTGTGGCGCATCTTGCGCATTGGACGATAGCCTTCAGGCACTTCTAAGTTATTAGTGATAAATATCTTATTAATCTCAGTCACCCTACCCTAACGTTTAAATATCTGTAAGACTATCTTACTAGTATGGAAACTGAAATGGTGGGGATAACAAAAGCCAGCTCAAAAGGGCAGATAGTCATACCTGAAGATATTAGAAAGCGTCTAAAGATAAACAAAGGAAGTGTCTTTGCCGTAACTTCAAAGAAGGGGATGATAGTGATGAGGAAACTCGACACAAAGATGAGTAAAGCCGACCTGAAGACACTGAAAGGCCTGGAAGAGGCATGGAAGGATATAAAAAATGGTAAATATAAGGTGCTAAGCCCTGATGAATTTTCAAAAGAGCTGGCCAAATGGTAATAGAAAAGGTAATACCAACAGATAAATTTGTTAGAGATGTCAAGAAGCTTAGAGATAAGAAGACTAAAGAGCGAATAGACGCAGAAGTTAAACGAATACGGGAAAACCCTGATGTTGGAAAACCATTAGGCTATGGTCTAAAGGGAGAGAAAACTGTAAGAATACCTCCATACAGGCTAATATATGCTGTTATAGGCAATAATTTGATATTATTAAGATTTGAGCACAGAGACGAGGTTTACGATTAACGAAAATATTGTGAAAACTATTCCCAAAACAAACGGGCGTAGAACCTCAGATCCTAACGCCTGCTTCGGGCGATGCGCTTCAGGTTATACCCCCGTGCCACAAGCTATTTATATTCATCTATGGCACAGTGCCACCCCGATGACAAACAACATCGACTATTGGCAAAGGCAGGCGAACCGCCTCTATGATAGGGTTTTCAAGATAGAGACGCTGCCGGGCTACAAATTTACCCCTCCGAAAGGCTCATTCAGCAAGACCAAATGCGGCGAATATGTTTTCGAGAGGTATGTGCGCTTCAAGTACGACCACAATGCTCAGCAGCACGATGGAAATTTGCAGCATATATTTCACCCCGCAACGCTTAAATTGCTTAAAAGACAACATATGCTGTATGGAGCAGTACGATAAAGAGTTCTTGGAATACATGAAGACCAAGTATAAACTTACGTTGAATGAAGCAACAAAAGGCACAGAACCGCAGATAATAAAGTTTGCCATCGCATGGGATGTATGGAAGCAGGCAAAGAGTGCTTACTCTAAGAGGGAGCAAGACATATACGAATTCATGTCCAGGGACCATTCAAGGCTTGACTACATTTTCCAGGAGTTCAGGAAATCGAAAAAAGTGGCAGAAGCAGAACAACTTTTTCTGGAATTTAGTGCAGGCATTGAGCGCCATATGAGCTGGGAGGAGGATATCCTATTCCCGCTTGTCAAGAAGAAAATGGGCGGTGACTCACCAATGATAGACGAACTGATAGTGCAGCATAACAGGATTAAAGATGACCTAAGGGGATTGGCCGATAGCTTAAAACCCAGGGATACGGCCCTTGAGGACGACCTGGAGCAGTTGCTGGCAGCGCATGATAAGATGGAGGAAGAAGACATGTATCCGTGGATAGATAATTATCTTGATGATACAGCAAAGAAGGAGGCATTATCAAGGATGGTATAATCCTCACTCTATGTCGCATTCCCGCTCTTCCTGCCGATTATTGTATGCCATATGTTGACTGCATGCAACAGAACAGCTACAATCATCGCCATCAACCCTCCAAGGATTACTGCGGCGTCCTTCTGTCCTGTGAGTGCAATACCCTCAAATGCAATTATCCCTGCATTTAGGAGAACGTATTCTACGGCTATGACCTTATAATTTGCTCCACTATGGCGTGAGACTCCAGGCACAAAAATGTACGATATGCCAAAAATCAGCTGTGTGACAAAACCATACAATAATAGTATGAATACCGGGTCTCTACTTACAGCGACTGCGCCTGACAGGCTAAAAGCAAGAAGTATCGTACCGATCACGAAATACAAGAACCCCGTAGCTATGTAAAGCCTTACCATCTTGCTCGTTGCAACAACATTGTCCATAAACGCACTGATTATCTCTTGCAGACCAGTTATTTATACACTATATTCAGCCTGTTCACCCTTGCGCTTTTTGTTAGCTCGTGTGGTTTTGAATTGGTTGGACTGAAGATGTGCCTGACATCCACACCCCTGACCAGAAGTGCATCCGCTATAAGCGATCTATGACATCTCCATGGCACTGCCTCTGCACACATTATGGCCGTCTGCCTTTTCTTTGCCAGGCTTATAAGCTCAATGAGACTCTCCTTGAACTCGCTGGTCTGCATATAGTCTGCGAAGCCTCTGAATGACGCATTGTGCCAGTACGTATTGGCCGAATCCTTCAACGGATGCCTGAGGCCCCCTATACCTTTTATATGTCTGTAGTGTATGCGATGTCTCTTTAGGCTAGCAGCAAGTCGTTTCTCGTTGAACTGCGGGTTGGCCCTAGACTTAGGTATGGTACGTATATCTACCAATTCCTTTATCTTGTATGCGTCAAGCAACCTCACAAATTCACTAAGCTTATGTGTTGAGTGGCCTATAGTAAAAATCATATGCTTGTTTTTAGCCATAAATCAGACCATACTAATCCGTTTTAGTATCCTACCTCACTCTGTACATCCCTTATATGTTTAAATAAATTTATACAACTTACAAGATGAATAGCAGAAAGCCCCTAACCTTGAGTTAGGGGATGAATGCGAAATAATTTTATATTTTGTCATCATAATACCATCAATGTCATCTGCATATATCTGAAACACATCCGTGAGGAGTGTCCAGAGTTGAGTG
>DAHWIK010000044.1 GCA_027345185.1 Microcaldota archaeon | reverse complement strand
GCTAAAGGGCAGTTAAGACCTATGGAGATATATTTGAGTTAAGGAACAGTCTGCGGGATGAAGCAAATACTACCCTCATCTAACACACTCTGGCTATAAAACAGGGTCGTATTTGGAAGGATTATGGCCAACTACTGAATTCAAGGAATTGGCATAGCCTAGTTCTGGAAAGGATACTGTTTTGAGAGGAAAGCCGCCTTGCCTTCTATTATGCCTTCTGCCTTTTCCATCTCCATCCTCCTGTTCTCAATGTTCTTGTTTACAAAACTATTCAATGAATCCAAATCAACATAATTTTTTCCGCGCGGTGCAGTCACATTTCTCGGATTACCCAAATCTATGACCAGTTTTGGCATTTTTTGGCCCTCATTTACTTTTACAACCGGATCAGGGGAAGAAGTTGCAGTGATAACGCAGTCAAACATTTCTGCATTGAGATCTGATATATTTACGGAATTAATCCCAAATTTCTTCGTAAACTGCCTTAGCCTGGCATCCGACCTGCCTGAAATTGTTATGTCTTTGTTTGAACCTTTAAGGTACTTTACAATCGTGGTCCCCACATTTCCAGTTCCGACAACGCATATCCTGTTCATATCTTCTGACCTGCCTCTCTCCTCCAAAAGTTTCAACGCAACTTGCGATACGGACACCTTTCCCTTTGAAATGCGTGTTTTTTCGCGCACTTCTTTGCCAGCATTTATCGCCTTCATGAAAACATAATTGAGGACTTTATCCGAAGATTTTTCGTTTTGGGCCTTTGTCAGCGCTTCTTTTACCTGCCTCTGTATCTCCTGTTCGCCGATAACCATGGAGTCCAATCCGGAACAAACCCGCATCAGGTGCCTTGCGGAATCAATGCCTTCCATGAACAAAATATTTGGCGAATCCATCTTCACCGCAATCCCAACCAACTCATTTTTGATATCGCTGTGCAGTTTTGTGCTGAAGTAGATCTCTACTCTATTGCATGTCTTTAAGATTACATAGCCATTGATCCGCCCTGACACCAGCATATCATTGAAGATTTTCTGGTCAAGTTTTGCCCATTTTTCCAGCTCCTTCAGGCCCATTTTTTTGTAAGTTGCATGCAGGCTCAGCATTGTATCAATCCTTCATCTCGAACGAATGCACTTCATCTACAAGTCTCCTTACATTTTCCGGCCTTGTGTTAGGCAGAATGCCATGGCCCAGGTTGAATATGTGCCCTTTCCTTCCATTTACCCGTCTGAGTATGTCTATTGCGGAATCAGTCATTCGCTTGCCGCCTTCTGCCAAGAGCGACGGGTTCAGATTTCCCTGAATACCCTTTGAAAATCCAATCTCCGACCAAGCCGCACATATGTCGCTGTTCCATCCCACGCCGACAACGTCGCATCCTGCGCCTGCTATATCTTTGATGATATGCATAGAATCAAGAGCAAAGTGTATTTTCGGTGTCGAAGGGCTTATCCTGGAAACCAATTCAAAGATTTTTTTGGAATAGGGCAGTACCAGTTCACTATATGTATTCCTATCCAGCATTCCGCACCAGGTATCAAAGAGCTGTATCACGTCAGCCCCGGCTCTCACCTGCAGTTCCAGGTAATTCATTACCATGTCGGTGAGCTTGCCCATCAGAAGTCCGAATGTTTCTGGCTCTGATTTTATCATCTGCCTCGTTTTTTCAAATCCCTTTGAGCGCATACCGTCAATCAGGTAGCATGAAATAGTGAACGGTCCTCCTGCAAATCCTATAACCGGAACATTCACCTTGCCCTTCAGCAGTTTTATTGTGTCAGCCACAAAACCAACTTCACTCACATCATATTCCCTTATCCTGTCCACATCAGAGGCATTCCTTATCGGATCCTTGACCACCGGCCCAATCTTGTCAACGAGATCGAACTTTATTCCAGCAGGCTCAAGCGGCAACATCAAATCCTCGAATATTATCGCAGCGTCCATACCGAACATCTCTATCGGCATTGCAGACACGTTGGATGAGACCTCCGGATCCCTGCATATCTCCATCACGCTGTAAGTCTCTCTTATCCTCCTATATTCTGGAATATACCTTCCTGCCTGCCTCATGAGCCATATGGGCGTATGCTCAACATCCTTTTTTCTACAGGCACGCAAAAACAGGTCGTTCCTCATTGAAATCATCCTGATCTTTCCATGCAGTCTACAATCCCGGAAAGGGAATGCACTTCCGATACGGCATGAACCCTTATTCCTTCTTCGGAGCATTTTTTTGACGTTGTATCTCCTATGCATACGACCTTGCTCTTTGAGAGAACCTTTTTTGCATTGCGCTCCCCAAGGATTGCAATCAACCCTTCAACTGCAGACGGGCTTGCGAAGGTCACGAAGTCGAACTTATATCCCAATATCGCCTTCCTTCTGAGCCCGCTTGTATCCGGCTTCGTCACCGTGTACGGGGTCATCCTGTCTACCTTTCCGCCCTTGCTGGCCAATCCCTCAACCAGTCCGTTTCCTGCCCTTGCAGAATTTATTACAAGGATCCTCCTTCCCTTTATCCCTTTCAGGCCGCAGACTATCTCCCTGGAATATGAGTCATCCGGCACATAATCCACCGGCACTCCGCTGCCCTCGAGATACCTTTTCGTTTCAGTTCCTATTGCAACCACCCTTGCGCCTGCCAGACCCATCCTCATGCCTTTATATTTTAGCAGGCCAAGAAGCCTGGACGCTCCGCGCCTGCTCGTAATTACCACAACGTCATACTTGTTCAGCCTATCTAATTTCTTCCCGGAATCCCGGCTGTCGATATCCACGGTCTTTATTGTAGGAAAATATACAGGTACGGCCCCTCGTTCAAGAAGCATCTGGCATATGCCTTCTCCCTCTGCCTCCTCCCTGGTCACCAGTACGACCTTCCCACTGAGCGGAGAATATGGTCTTTTGTCTCCTATAATATCAGCAACATCGCTCATCAGTATCTTCTCGGCCAGCATCAACCCCGCCTCCTCTGGAAAACCGAGAAGTCCCCTTTGAGTGTATCTGCGTTTTCTTTTCCCGTCCCTGCTGGTTATCGCAGCGGACATATTCAGCTTGTCGCCCCTGACCCCAGCCAATACCCCAAGAAGGGCGTTGCAGCCACCTCCAATCCGCGAAAGCGCTATCCTCTCGGCTTCAACAGAAGCCCTTACTTTTGCATCGTCTATTCTGCGCGCTATCTCCTCGGCACGCCTGTCACCGCTTCTGATCTCTACTGCAAGGGCTCCCTGCCCCGGCGCAGGAAGCATCACGCCAAATGGCAGATATTCGGATATTCTCTTCTCCAATCCTAGCCTTTTTATTCCTGCAGCGGCAAGCACTATCGCGTCGTAATCTCCGCTGTCAAGCTTTGCTACCCTTTTGTCAACATTGCCCCTCATCTCCACAACCTTCAGGTCTTTTCTAAACGCAAGCAGCTGCCCCATCCTCCTCAGGCTGCTCGTCCCTATCTTGGCATTCCTCTTGAGGTCCCTTAGCTTGCTGTTATCCCTTGATATCAGTACGTCCCTCGGATCAGACCTCTCCACTATTGCGCCTATCTTCAGTGAATCGGGCAGTTTTGTGGGTATGTCCTTCAGGCTGTGCACTGCAAGGTCTATCTGCCCATCGGCAAGCTGCCTGTCTATGTCCTTTACGAAAACACCCTTCTGCTCCATGCTGTCAAGCTTCATCCCCTTCTTCATGTCTCCGTAAGTCTTTATGACTCGGATTTCCACTGCAAGTTTGGGAAAGGACCTCTTTATCCTGTCAACGACTATCTGCGTCTGCGCAATGCTCAGCCTGCTTCCCCTTGCTCCAATCACTACTTTTTCCATAAATGCCAACTTAATACGTCTTGTGCAAGCCAGCTCATAATCCATTATCCTTTGCAATATCGTCAAGCGCCGCTATGAGCAGCGCAGAGTTATTCGGCATATCCGCACGATTCATCACTATCTTTTTATCCTCTGCCCATCTTCTGCAGACAATGTCTATGTCATAAAGTATCTCAAGGTTGTCAGAAACGAATCCTATCGGTGCGATGACAAACGATCTGTCTTCCTCCATATTGGCCTCTATAAGTTCAGGTATGGTGGGTCCGTACCATTTTTCTCCCCTGCTGCTCTGGCTCTGGAATGCAAGCCCCCAGTCCGTTATCCCTGCTTTTTCTGCAACCGCTGCAGAAGTTTCCAGAAGCTGGCCCTTATAGGGGCCTGTGCTTTCAGCTTTCTCAGGCAGGCTGTGCGCTGAAAATACGATGAACGGCTTCTTCATCCCTACAGAAGCCTTGAGTATGCTTCTGCTCCAGAATTCTATCAGGTTTCTGTTAAGGTGCCATGAATTTACAAACACTGTGCGGATTCTGTTGCCCAACGCCGTGTTTGCATCCTTTACCCTGCTTATGTAAGATCCTGTTCCTGTTATGGAGTAATGCGGAGCTATTGCTATGCAAAGAAGCTCATCTACGCCTTCATCCGCGCTTTTTCCAACAGCATCCTTTATAAAAGGCCGTGAATGCTTCATGCCAAAATAGACCACCGAACGCGAACCAAGGGCCTTCTGCAGGCCTTCTGCCTGGTCTACAGTTATCTTGTATAATGGCGACACACCTCCTATGGCCTCGTACCTCTTGACAAGATCACCAATGTGTTCGACTGATGGCGCTACTCCTCCCCTTATATCCGTATAATAGTCCTTTATCCCTTCTATGGAATTCGGAGCTCCATATGCCATCAGCAACACTCCCTTCATTGCACCAGCCTAAACTACTCATCCATCTCTGCGAATACCTTGTGCCTCGGCCTGCCCTCTATAATGGACTTTCCATTGGCAACGGTCTCACCGAATGCCCTGCTCTGTATGAATCCCTTGAAGGCTTCAAGGCTCTCCCATTCTGTGTATATCATGTACTCGCTCTTTCCTATCTCCCTGTACAGCTTAGCGTCCTTTATTCCTACTCCAGCGCCTTTCAGTTTCTCCACCACTCCGGCGAATGTCCCCTCAAACTCGGCTTCATGCCCCTGCTTTACATTGTAATACATCCCTACGTTTATCATTTTACCACCATGATCATGCCAAAAAAGCCTCAACATTGTCCTTTCTCCCGACCAGTATGGGCTTCTCGTTAGTCATCCACTTCCTTGCCTTTGCCTCCCTCAAGCTCTGCGTGACAAGCACCCACTCTTCAATCGAGTTCAGCTCGTACAGGACGACGAATTCATTATCGTCTATACCAAATGACATCGTTGTATAAGAATTTATCCCTTTGTTATTCGGGTTCTCTGTCGCAATTTTTATGTGCTCCGCCATTATCTCGGAGCGCTCGACTTTATCAAGAAGGTACCACTCCGGATCCTTGCTTATCGGGTACGCTACGAAATACTCGCGTTTTTCGTCGCCTTTCTCCTTCTTCTGCTCGTATACAGAGAGGAAGCCGTGCTTTATCGAAGCGTGCCTGCCAAGGATCTTCTCTAGTTTCGCCCTTGCAACCGGAAGCTCTTCCGGTTTATTCAAGAGCAGCCAGAAGATTATGCTGCAGTCGTACCTCAATGACGAGTAGATCTCGGCTTTAAGCACCTTCCCGCCGCCCCCTCCCACTCCTTTAAGCGTCTCCCTAAGCTCATCCAGTATCATTTTCCTTCTATCCTTTTCAAGTTCCCACCAACTGGGTCTGAACTTGTATGCTAAGACGTTAGATATGAAAAATCCCATGATAATATTAGCAAACGCTAAATTTAAAATGTTGCTAAATAAACGCTGATCAAAAATTTCCGGGTTTCTTGATGTGGAAGTAAAAACCATCTCTTTCAGGCCAGGCATACAAGACCACTGCAACGTATATTAATCCCAAAGCCGTAATAAAAATGGTCGACTTGAAAAAGTCCAACTACTGCAGGACGTGCAGGAAGCCAACGACTCCGAAGATGGTGCAAGACCTTTGCACATGAAGGCAGTTGACTATGAATCAGTAACTATAGCTAGACGGGATTATAATACTACACTTCTTGCCCGACAAGGTGTTGTATTACTTTCTAGGTATGCTATAAATTTGGCGTTTCAAGATGATCAATCAAAAAAGCGGCATTGGACGCCCGCGCCGCTTGCGGGCGGGAGGATGTAGCAAGACCGTATGGGTATCACCATGAAATCCAAAAAGCTGAAGATCGGATGGTTCTCCTTTACCTGCTGTGAGGACAGCACGATGGTCTGGATAGAGCTGATGAACGAGAACTTCTTTAAGTGGAAGGACATGATTGATATCAGGCATGCACGGGTGCTCAAGAAAAGAAACAAGCTCAGCGGAATAGATGTCGCCTTCGTTGAGGGCGCCATAACTACGGAGCAGGACGCCAAAAAGCTGCGCACTATAAGGAAAAACTCCAAGAAGCTGGTCATGATAGGTTCATGTGCAATAAATGGCATGCCCGCAGCCCAAAGAAATACCTTTAACGACGAACTAAAGAAGGAGATAGAGTTCCTTATAATACGATTCAAGCAGACTCCAAACGTAAGATCGGTCAAGGACATAGTGCCAGTGGACGACGAGGTGCAGGGATGCCCTATGGACGAGTCTGCATTCCTTGCTGTCCTGAACAAATATATTAAAGAATTCGGTGTATCAAGTGCATAGGTTTGAAGATTCAGCATATGAACCCGGTGGCGGAGGCCATATCCGTATAAACAATATCAGCAAGACTGAAGGACATAGCAATCTTGACATCCGAATCAAGAATGGAAAAGTGGACTATGTAAAGCTGAAGATAACAGAAAGCAAGAGGTTTTATACGCAGGCGATACGCGGAAAACCTGCAATCTCCCTGCCTCTGATGACCTCAAGAATTTGCGGGACTTGCAGCATAGCCCACCTGACCTGCTGTTCAGAAGCTGTTGAAAATGCAATAGGCTTCGAGCCGACCGACCAGACCCTTATGCTCAGGAAGCTATCATTGTATGGCATGATGATAAGGGACCACGCGCTGCACCTGTACCTGTTCTGCCTCCCAGACCTTTTCGGGAAAGATTCAATACTGGACTTTGATAAATCCCAGGACGATATGATAAGGAAGGCGTTTGCAATAAAAAGCACAGGAAATAACCTGTCAAAAGTGATAGCGGGAAGGGCAGTGCACGCAACGTTTGCAGAGGTAGGAAAATTTTCTCATATTCCTGACAAGGCCGAAGTAGACAAGCTGGTCAAGGAATTGAAATCAGTAAGGGGATATGCAATAGAGTTCATGGAGATATTCTATTCGTGCGGTTTGAACCTGGAAAGGGATACAAACTTCGTTTCGCTGGTTACAGATGACTATTCATTCTCGAAAGGCAAGATCATCGACTCGCGCGGGTCATGCATCCTTGAGGACAGATACTGGGACTATCTCAATGCTGTGATAATGCCCTACTCGCAGGCTGTGGGCTACAAGTTTGAAGGCCAGGAATTCATGGTCGGTGCAATTTCAAGAATGAACCTGAACAAGGACAATCTGCATGGTGAGACAAAAGCGGATGCGTCAAAATACACATCGGCATTTCCATCAAAGAACATATTCCATAATAATCTTGCACAGGCAATAGAGGTCCTGCATTGCATAGATGCATCCATAGAGCTGCTCGAATCCAACGACTTCAAGGAAGAGCATTCCGATTCGGTGGTCATAAAGGAAGGTCAGGGAATAGGAATGATTGAGGCACCGCGCGGCACGCTATACTACATGCTTTCTATAGGCAATGACGGCAAGGTAAAATACGGCAACATAATAGTGCCTACGCAGCAGAATCAGGTATGCATGGAGAAGAGTGTTCTGGAGCTTGTAAATGCCAATATGGATAAACCAAAGAGCCAGATAGAGTTCGAGATAGAGAAACTAATAAGGGCTTATGACCCGTGCATGAGCTGCGCAAGCCATTTCCTCAAGGTAAAGTGGCGCTGATCAGTGCAACAAGCTGGTCAAGTGCATCTTTTTGACTGATCTTCATCGGGACACCGAATATCCTGACACTGTCTATATAGCCAAGCTTATCCAGGATCTTCAGACTGTGGCCAAGATCGAAATCGTGCATAGAGTATACCTTTTGCGTCTGTATTCTGTCAATGTCAGTTATTAGCACTACCTCTTTTGCACCTTCAACAGTATCTATTATGTTAAGTTCCCTGCCCTCCTTCTCCAGATTCTCATTAGGATCGAACTCTATGAAATCGAAATCAGGCAGTCTCTCGGCAAGTCTGGTAATTATCCTTAGAGGCAGGCTGTCTCTACTGACCATCGGGTTGCCAAACACCAATATCCTATGTCTTTTTCTGCGATTCACTCCTAACACCTATGACAAAATATGCACTGGCAAGCATTATAGCCGACCCTACCAACTGCAGCAGCGGAGTCGGTTCACCGAGTAGCAATGCTCCTCCGACCAGCGATATAATCGGAGCCAGAAGCAGCAGCGTGGCGACTTTTGAGACGTTTATGTACCGTATGCTCCAGTACGTGAACAGGACGTCTGCAAACAGCAATACCGTGGATATCAATATGTTTATCCATTGCTGTATTGTCAGGACGAACAGCGCTCCCAAATCACCCGACAATATCACAATGCCAAACAGTATAAGTCCTCCGAAGAACATCCTGGCGAATGAAACGACGAAATTCGTCTCACCCATCTTCATCACCTTCCTGGAAATCACGTATTCAATCGACCAGAGGATCGATGCGGATATTATCATCAAATCTCCTAGGTTAGGGTTGGCCCACAGCTGTGACTGCGGGACCTGTGAAATGTATAGGATCAGGGTTCCAACAAGCATAGCGATGATAGCGTAAACCATCTTCCTTGATATCTTTTCGCGCAAAAACACGAAGGCGAGAATAACAGTGAATCCAGAAAGAAGGGTGTGGTAGAGGACTGCAGCCCTTCCGGCAGTTGTCAACTGCAGGCCTGTGAAGTATAGCCAGAATGCAGCTGCACCTCCAATCACGGCTATGGCTATAAGGTACTTCCAAGGCGCCTTACTGAACGGCTTATGCTCCTTAACTGCAGGATATGCGGATATGGCCAGGAAGCCAATCCCTATTATTACTGATCGGACAGCGGTAAAGACTGACGGGTCCAAGTTTACAATGAAGAACTTGTTTGCAGGAATCGAGATACCACTGACAATTGCAGCCAGTATAGCAAGGATTATCCCCTTTTTCTCCCTATTCATTGCTTACCCTGCCCTAGTACGTTCATCCTTTTGACTGCATCCTCGCTTATCTTTTCTATTATGTAATCATAATGCACAACGACACTGTTTCCAGGCTTCACTCCTTTTGCAAAAATTATACTGTATGCCTTGCTTCCCAGATTTGTTTCTACAACTGCGGAAGTGGCCTCCACGTCTATCACTTTGCCCGGATATGTCTTGCAGTCAACAGGATTAAAGTCCTTCATGAGTGCAAACCTATCATCCACAACTTCACCGTGCTCAAAAAGGAAATAAGTCCTTATTACGTCTTGATCTATCTCAGCCTTTCCCAGCCTATTGGCTATCTTGCTGCACATGGTGCTAGCCACTATAAACATCTTTTCCGTTCCTTCAGGGGGCAACTTGTCTTCAGAGACCAGCCTTATCAGACTGTTTACATAGTCTTGCGAGACCTTGCCTCTTCTTACAAGAGTGCCAGCGCACGGGAGCGCATATCTTAGAAATAGCAGCCTGTCTTCAGCGTTCATTTCATGCCCTTCAATATCATTTCAGCTTCTTCCTTGTCCACCTTGTCTATCGCTATGTCCAGCGAAAACAGCACGTACTCGCCTATCTTAGCGTCAAGGAACTTTGACTTCTTTAGCACCCTATCTTTCCCATTGTACTCTACGGTTATGCTGTCACTATCAAGTCCTATTACCTTGCCTACTGGAGCCTGGCACATGCAATCAATAAGACTGTTAATGCATTTGTTTATTTAAACCGCTGCTAAAAGGAAGAGACATACTTGCTACAGCACCACACGCTGGGTCTCTATTGCGCAGTTTGGGCAGTTCCAGACCATGTATCCGCTCGGAATGCCGCACTCATAGCACATGTACTGGCTGCATCCGTCGCAGTAGAGCACCGGTCCTGTAAGGGGCGCTTTTCCGCACCTTGAACACCTGTAGGCATAATTTGAACTAGGTTCTTGTGGTTTTTCATCTTTTTTTTCAATTTTAGGGTCAGGTTCCAAATACTTGTATATTTTTTTGAAAGTATTAATCACGTGTCCCTTCTCTTTTGATTTGGTCAATGGCCATGCAGGGTTGACCAATGGCAGGTTAAGGCTCTGCAGGTATTTTATTGCAGCCGGCTTGCCCTGGGACGTAATCACCTCCCTAAGTTCAGAATCTGTCATCTTCAAAATGTCCTTTGGGTATAATTTAACAGGACCGGAATGCGGCGAGCCATCATAATACCTGAAATCAATAATAAGCGACTTTGAATACAGATCCGTATCCGCAGGACTGACTGACGCAGCATACTTTGCAAGCTCCAGGAGCTTGTTTACCTTTGCTTGAACACCATCAATCTCTGTTTCAGCCATGCTTCCACTAATACATATTAGGTATTTTCTACTATATACTACTTTCTCTTCAATCCATTTCGGGCATAACAAGAGATAAAAAAACGAAATGCACAGCAAACTTTAAAAAGTCGCATGCCATACATGCAATAGAACGCGGAGGTAGTCATGCCAGCAAATAATAACAGTTCAGCAACCAGCCAGAGCCCAGTCAACCCTGCAAATCAGGACACCTCGTCCAATGCCGCAGGAAGCAAGCAAAGCAATACAAAGACGCTATTAGTCATTGTAGTTGTGCTTCTTATTGCAATAGCTCTAGTGTTAATATTTGTCTTACAGCCAAGCGCCGGAACAGGGCCATCCGTATTGGGAACGACAACTGCAGTGGTGCCCAGCCTAGGCTCAACAGGAGGCACGCCTATCTATCTGAGCGCTTCACAGTCACAAATCCTGTTGGGTCAGGTTTCAATTTATTCTACATCTGACCTATTCAATGCCTCATCGCCAATAAACATAACATATATGTATAATGTCACTCCTTACGCCGCAGGCAATGTCACCGAGGGTTGGGTCACAATGGTGCAGGGCCAAAACCTGACCAAAAACCAATCAATATATTTTTTGGTAATGTATGCGTATAACGCGTCAAGTCTGTCTTCGTCAATCGTTTCATCCGTATCCCAGTTTTACAGCTCCCCACCGCAGACGCTGTACGGTACGGTCAACGGTTTAAGCTATACCTATCAGCTCTATGAAAATAGCACAGGAAACTTCCAGTCAATAACTGGCTGGAAGGGCAGGGATGCAGTCTTTGTGCAGGCATTCTCAAATCCAGGATTCCCAGTAAATTATACTGTTCTTGCCGGAATAGCTGCAAACGAAACGTAGCCGCACAGCCACAGTTTCAAGAAAACCAGTATATAATATTATTGCTTCCATATCTAGTTGTAGCGACTGCTACTGGCGTATGGCATGACTGCCCTGAATATTAGAAATGAGCACAGCGAGCAGCACTCCAGACCCACTATGCTTTCTGACGTAATACTTGGCGGGCAGGATGGTCTGGTGAATGTGCTTGGAATCATTCTGGGAGTTTCCGCCGCTACTTCTGACGTACGACTTATCTTTGTTGCGGCTCTTGCGGCCCTCGGCGCAGAAACAATCTCTATGGCCGCAGTAGCATACACCTCAACTAAATCTAGGTTTAAGCACTATCTAAAGGAGGTAGAGACTGAGAAAAGGGAGATGAGGGAAGTGCCAAAAGTGGAAAGGCAGGAGGTCGTCGATGTTCTAGTAGAGTGGGGATACAAGGGCAAGAAGCTAAAGTCAATGACAGATTTGATCTGCTCCAACGAGAAGGCATGGCTCGAGTTCATGATGTCATTCGAACTGAAGCTTGCACCTGTCGAGAAGTCAGCACCAGCGAAAAGCTTTGTGACAGTTCTTATTGCAACCGCACTTGGTTCAGTAATACCACTCATACCGTTCATATTCTTTTCAGGTAACATAGCAACTGCTGCAATCGCATCTGTTATACTCAGCGCAATTGTGCTTTTCATAGTGGGATATTACGAGGCAAAAGTTACCCTCGGTTCGCTGTGGCGCAGCGGGATGGAGATGCTTCTGATTGGCCTTACTGCAGGGTTTGCCGGATACCTGATAGGCCGCGTATTCGGCGCAGTTCCGACATAAATCAAGATGTTGAATCCATGAAGCTGAACAAGCTAACTCCAGAAGAGGAGCGCGTGATTGTCCACAGGGGCACGGAGATGCCTTTCACAGGGGAGTACGACAACTTCTTCAAGCCAGGCATATATGTGTGCAGGAGATGCGAGACTCCATTATATAGATCAAGGGACAAGTTCGATGCAAGATGCGGATGGCCAAGCTTCGACCAGGAGATTCATGGTGCGGTGAAGAGGGTTCCAGACATCGACGGCATGCGCACCGAGATAGAGTGCGCAAGATGCGGCGCCCACCTTGGGCATGTCTTCCTAGGAGAGGGATTCACGCCTAAGAACACGAGGCATTGCGTAAATTCAATATCCTTAAAATTCATACCAGACAAGGGTGACTAGGATGCAAAGCAAAAATGAGAGGATACTTCTGGGCGGAGGATGCTTCTGGTGCACTCAGGCGATATTTGATATGCTTAAGGGCGTTGTCAAGACAACACCAGGATACGCTGGAGGGCATACCAAGAATCCGACATATGAGCAGGTATGCAGCGGGGATACGGGCCACGCCGAGGTAACTCTGGTGGAATACGACCCAAAATCAGTTTCTCTAGAAAAGATATTAGAAATATTCTTCAAGATGCACGACCCTACCTCACTCAACAGGCAGGGTGCTGACTTTGGGACGCAGTACAGATCAATAATACTATACACAACGGAAAGCCAAAAGGAGATCGCAAAGGAGTTCATAAAGAAGGAGCAGCCGGAGTACGGTCAACCTATAGTGACCGAATTGGTGAAGCTGGACAAGTTCTATCCTGCGGAAGAGTACCACCAAAAATATTTCGAGAAGAATCCATACCAAGGATACTGCACATTTGTAATAAAGCCTAAGGTAAGCAGGATTGAGAAGGACTTCAAGCGCGATCTAAATTGACTTCTGTATATGTCCAACTACAGTGCGGGGAATATATTAATAGTTTCACACGCAATTATCATTAGTGATGCCTTGCAAGATGTAGAGAGGTTCCTGCACAAAAACGAGACCGCACTGATGAAGCTTAGGCAGAGCTACCTCTCATCGATATCTCCAGACACCATAGTCCTTACAGACAAGAGAGTTATAATAATACACAATTCATTTTGGGGGCTGTATACCGGCCACAATATCATCTCCCCAACCAGAATAAGCACAGTAATGCTCGACAATATAATGGGCACTACAAATTCAAACGGCAAGATTCTTGCCTCCATTCAGATAAGGATAAGGGGTTCTGGCGGAGAATCAGAGTCTCTAGAAGGCGGATGGCACATCGAGGGGATAAAGATAGAAAATGCTCAGAAGTTCTCCAACCTTCTTGAGGAATACCTTGAATTAGACAAGGAGAAGACACCTGAAATAGACCTCGCCTTTGCAAAGTCCCTGATAGCCGAAGACAAGACGAGTATAATATGGCTCGGCGTAGAGCCTACGGATTACGTGTCATACCTGCTCGGAATAGATGTAAAAAAGATAACAAGGGTCAATCCAATAGACATAACTAACATGAGCCCAGAAGGCCTCAAGGATTTTCAGGGGAAGGTACTATCCTGCTATAGCGGAAATGTTTCTGCGCAGATCGCAAAGCTGCTGAAGGACGAATATAATGTAAAAACCTTTATACTAAAGGGTGGGCTTATGGGTGCAATAAAGGATAAGGATAATAATATATCCAGCAAGAAATGATTAAGGCGATTCGCCATGAAAGCTGACAAAGATTTTGAATGGAAAAAGAACCTCACCGAATGCCTGGACTCGACTACAGTTTCAACCCTTGCTACCGTAGATGAAAATGGCGTATGGGCAAATCCAGTATACTTTTCGTATGACAGTAAATTTAACTTTTATTTCGTATCTTCTTCAGACACTAGACACATGAGAAACATAAAGTCAGATCCAAGGGTCGTGCTTTCGGTATTCACTCCGCAATCCATAGCGGGCATACATCAGATAGGCGTTCAAATTGAGGGAAAGGCGAGCCTTGTTCCAGACGAAGATATAGAATCCGTCTACTCTATACGCACAAAGAGACTGAATGTAGATTCCAATTGGTTGCCAGAAGCCGGTGAGGGGCACTTTGTCAAGGAGCATGGCGGAGTTTTCATAAAGATAACACCAAAAGCCATTACGTACATGAACACACAGTACTTCGGCGGAAACAGCAAGAAGGTTCCGCTAGACAAGCTGATTAGCAAGAACGGAAACGGAAAAGACAAATAGCCAAGAAGTCCTATAGACTCTACTCATAAGCAAGGGGGAGCAGCTCGGATATCTTCATCACTATTATCCTGTCCATCTCCAAATCAGACATTATTACGTCTATATCCTTCCCAGGCGGCCTGAATTCGTATATGAACTGCCTGCACACGCCGCACGGTGTGAATATGTATTTCTTGGCTTCCGTTGTCCTCTTGCCCTTCCTTCCTATTATTGCTATTGCAGTAAAAATCGGTTTTCCAACCGAATTGGCCTTGACTATTGCAGATCTTTCCGCGCAGATGCTGTTCCATTTTGCACTTATAACTACATTCGATGCAGATATTATACTTCCATTTGTTGTGAGTACTGCAGCACCTACCTGCGTCTTTGTATAGGGGTTATGTCCTGTCTTCATGGCCTTCTTCGCTTCGAGAAGGAGCCTCCTGTACACTGGCAGCAAAGACTTAAACTTCATGGTCTGGTAGCCTTCTGAAAAGGAGTCCTTGGCCATTGGAACACTAGCATACTGATTTGTTCAATTAGATTATTAAGCTTTAACAAAACTATTCTAGCGTTTGAATGTTAGGCATGTTGGCATTGAGCATAGTTTCTTCTATACCCTCAGCAATACCTGTTTCTGCAGCCACTAACAATCTCTGGGTGATTGTGGCAGCGCTTCTTGTATTCACCATGACCATATCCGTAGGGCTTCTGGAGATCGGCGAGCTTGGAGAGAAATTCTCAAACAGCCTAGCCAAGACGGTGGTTATAACAGTAATAGCAATAGTCGTCATGGCCTTGGTGGGCTTCAACACTGCATTTGCACCAACAATAAACGGAATAATAGGCAATCCGTTATATCTGCCAGGGCTGGCTCTCGGTAGTTTCTCTTCAAATCCAACCTCGCTGCTTGGAAATGTCTGGTGGTCGATGACCTCAACATACTTCGGCACAGGCCTGACCACAGGCACATACTTTTTGTTCGAAGCTGCATTCGCATCTGTCACTCTTGCTCTTGTTGGCGTGATAGTGCTGAAGAAGATGAAGTTCTCTGCGTTCATAGCATTCGCCATAATATATTTCATCCTGATATGGAACCTTCCTGCGGCTTGGATATGGAATCCCACCGGGTGGCTATTTAAGATGGGAATGAGTGATTTTGCAGGAGGTCTCATAGTCCACGGCGCTGCCGGAGCTGCAGGTCTTGCATTGGTGTACAGGATATGGGTTGAAGAGAGGAAAAGAGGTCTGAAGAAAAGTCCGACAGTTTCGATAAATGTAAGCAAGGGATGGTTGACACTCTCCATACTTCTATTATGGGTCGGCTGGTTCGGATTCAATCCAGGAAGCGTGCTGGCCTTCAACAGCGAGGCTACGGTGGTAGTTCTTACTACCTTCCTAGCAGCCTCGGCTGCTGCACTGTCAACAATATTCTTTAAGTATCTCCAGATAAAAAGGGACCCAGAAATACTCTGGGCTGCAAACGGAATACTCATGGGCCTGATAATAATAACTCCGCTTGCAGGATTCGTAAGTCCGTTAAGTGCGATAATTCTCGGATTGCTTGGAGGCCCAATCTACGTATACGCAGAAAAGGTGCTGGGGAAGGCAAGGTGGTTCACAGATCCTGTGGGGCTGTTTCCAGGCCATCTGGTAGGTGGCCTTTTCGGAGTCATAATGATTGCATTCTTCACCCAAAGCGCATTTGCAGCAGCTTCAGGTAACCTGGTCCTGCCCAACGGCCTTCTTTTCGGCGGTGGCGCCGCAGCGCTTGCACAGCTTGGAATAGAGCTATTCGGGATATTGGTCGTGATGACCACTGTATTCCTTTTATCCTACATATCTATATCTGCAATAAGCAAGGTGACCAAGGGCATACTCACCGATTACAGGTAGTGCAAACCTGGTTCTCCACAGATAAATTTAAATAGGTGCAGCCATCTTATAACTCTGTTATAAACGGCGATTTTTATGGTTAATGGATATGAGCTTGCATCTAATGAGGTTGTTCCTGCAGCAAGGTTAGCTATAGCAAAGGCACTCAGGGAGAGATACAATCTCACCGAGAGCAACATAGCTAGCATACTCGGGGTCGCACAGGCCGCAGTGAGCAAGTATCTCAACGACAAATATTCGCTTTCTGTTGAAGAGATGTACAAGAAGATAGACAGGTCAAAGATAGATGCGTATATAGAAAAGATCGCAAAGGGAGACGAGCTGAAGCTCAAGCAGTGCATCTGCTCGATATGCGGCACGCTAAACAAGTTTGACTGCAAGTTTTCAGCTCCACAAAGCAGCGGTGCAAACTGAAGGTTATCCTTATGGTGAACGAAGGCCTAGAAGAGGTAGTTGAGAAGAGAGAGTACAAGGAGAAGTATGGGTTCTATCAGGATGTCTCCTACGACGAATTTCCGCGAGGATTGTCAGAGGATGTTGTAAGAAGAATATCAAAGCTGAAGGGGGAGCCCGAATGGATGCTGGAGAAGAGGCTCACTGCATATAAGGTCTTCCAGAGCAAGTCAGTACCGCAATGGGGAGCAAACCTCAGCGCCATAAAGTTCGAGGATTACTATTACTACATGAGCCCTAAGGCAAACGAGGAATCAAACAAGTGGGAGAATGTGCCAGATGACATAAAGCAGACGTTCGACAAGCTTGGGGTTCCAGAAGCGGAGAGAAGGTTCTTCGCAGGCGCAGAGGCCCAGTTCGACAGCTCAGTAGTATATTCTCACATAAACAAGGAGCTCGAAAAGCTTGGTGTAATATTCACAGATACTGATACGGCAGTGAAGAATTACCCTGAGCTGATGAAGAAATACTGGGGGAAGATAATCCCGCCAACGGACAATAAGTTCGCAGCCCTCAACACTGCGACATGGAGCGGAGGCAGTTTCATATACGTTCCAAAAGGCGTAAAGGTCCCGATGCCGCTCAACGCATACTTCAGAATCAATGCAAAGAACTCCGGCCAATTCGAAAGGACTCTAATCATCGCAGATGAGGGTGCAGACGTCGTGTATCTGGAGGGTTGTACGAGCCCGGTGTATACTAGCAATGCACTGCACTCTGCAGTTGTAGAACTCGTTGCACTTGAAGGAGCTCACATAAGATATGTGACAATACAGAACTGGTCAAAAAATGTCTACAACCTTGTGACGCAACGTGCGCATGTTGCGAAGAAAGGAAGGGTCGAATGGATCGACGCGAATATAGGCAGTTTTGTGAATATGAAGTACCCAAGCATATTCCTTCAAGGAGACGGAGCAAGCGGAGAGGTGCTTTCAATCGCACTTGCCGGAGACGGCCAAACACAGGAGTCAGGAGGCAAGATATACCATCTCGCTCCAAACACAACCTCAAAGATAATATCGAAGAGCGTTTCAAAGGGATCTGGAGTCACAAGCTTCAGGGGGCTTCTCCATGTTGCAAAGAATGCTGCAAACGTAAAGTCACACGTCTCATGCGATGCACTCCTGCTTGATGAGAATGCGAAGACAAACACCTTCCCCTACAACGAGATAAACAGAAGCGATGCAATGATAAGCCACGAAGCCAAGGTTGGAAAGATAAGCGACGACGAAATATTCTACTTAATGTCAAGAGGAATATCCGAAGATGATGCAACTGCAATGATAGTCTTAGGGTTCATAGATGATCTCACCAAAGTTCTCCCTGTAGAGTATTCTCTGGAGCTTAAGAGGCTCATAAAACTTGATACAAGCAAAGGAGTAGGTTAATTACAAAAAGGTGTAGCCGTGTTGACGCACAAAGAGTTTATTGATGATGCTATAGCGAACTATGAGATCCTTCCCCTGGAGACAAACTATCTCTACAAGAAATTCTCGCTGGACATACCTCTTCCAGACCAAGATTTACCCCAAGAGACTCCGCAGTCAGAATCAGTGGCGCAACAGATATCCGAAAGAACAAAGATAAAATTTGATGCGATAATATCCGTAAGCTACGCAAAGAGCGTTAACGATTCAATAAAGATAGTTAAAGCAAACGAGGTTGATGCAAGGTTCCTTGATGGCAAGATCTTCAAGAGCGGGGATGATAAGTTTGCAGCTTATTCCAATGCGCACTCAAAATATTTCATAATGATAGATTCAAACGGCAAGAAGTCACAATCAGTAAACCTGCTATTCTTGAATGACGGCCTTCTTCCTGTGCAGGTAATCGTAAATGTGGAAAGCAAATCCAAACTAGGCATATTTGAGATCTGCGCTTCGGAGCCGGAGAGCCAGGGTTCTGTCGTCATACTCCATGAAATTTCAGCTGCACATGATTCAGAAGTAGAGCTTAACGTCCTGCACAATGAAAATGTAAATTCTAATGTTGTGAATCTGTGCAAGGCCAACATAGCTGACAATACAAAGTTTCGTGGAAATTTCGTATACAACGGGGGATCCATGACAAAATCAAGGTGCGTAGTAGATTCTTCCGGAACAGAGAGCAGGGTCGAGATAAACGAGATAGCGTTTGGAGTAAAGGAGCAGAAGTTTGACCTTGCAAATTCGATATCAAATACTAGGCCAAGGAGCCACGCGCAGCTAAATTCAGGCGCTGTGCTGGATGGCAAGTCGCGTTGCATGCTGAAGGGATTCGCAAAGGTAGAGAAGGGAACCAAGGGATGCTTTTCAAGGATAACCGAAAGAGGGATACTTCTGAGCGGCGATGCACACATAGACGCCCTTCCAGACATGGCCATAGACTACAGCAACGAGGTAAAGGCAACCCACTCAGCCGCAACATCACCAATAGACCAGGAGGCGCTATTCTATCTGGAGTCACGCGGCCTAGAAGAGAAGCAGGCAAAGAAGATGTTCATAACAGCATTTATATCAAAATACATGTCGAATATAACTAACGGTGCTGCAAGTGAAATCGCAATGTCTGTCATGCTTGAAAAGCTTGAAAGAGGAACCTTTGGAGTGCTCTCTGACCTGACTGCAAAGGGAGTCTGGATAAGCAAATAGGTGAATATGTGATACTAGATATAAGAGATCTGCATGCAGATCTGGAGCAGAGGAACGTGCTTAAGGGGGTCAATCTCAAGATTGGCGAAGGCGAGCTCCATGTGCTCATGGGCCCGAACGGCAGTGGAAAGACAACCCTTGCAAAATCGATAATGGGCCATCCTGCAGTGAAGATAACAAACGGCGAAATAACCGCAGACGGAAAAGTGATAAACGATCTTCCCGTAAACGAACGCGCAAAACTCGGCTTATTCCTTCAGTTCCAGAATCCTATTGAGATAGAAGGAATGGGGATAGTGAATTTCCTGAACTCTGCAAGGGGCGCACTGAACAAGGAGAAGATAAGCTACAAGGAGTTCATGGGCGAGATAAAGAATAACGTCGAAAGCCTGAAGCTTAGGGAGGACCTTATTGGAAGGTCGCTAAACTACGGGTTTTCCGGAGGAGAGAAGAAGAAGATGGAAGTACTCCAGATGGCCATTTTCAAACCGAAGCTGGCCATACTCGACGAGCCAGACTCAGGCCTGGACATAGACGCTGTAAGAGTGGTTGCGGAGAACATAAACGAAATAAGGAGGAAGGCAAATGCCAGCGTACTCCTTATAACGCACTACAGCAGGATACTGAACTACATGGAGCCCCAGTTCATACACATAATGGCAGACGGGAAAGTGGTGAGGGAAGGCGGAAAGGAGCTTATCGCACAGGTTGAGAATGAAGGGTATACGCCGGATGAGAAATGATGGCAGTGTTAGATGTAGACCAGATAAGGGAGGACTTCCCGATACTCAGCACTAAGATAAACGGCAAGCCTCTTGTCTTTCTTGACAGCGCCTCAACTTCACAGAAGCCAAGGCAGGTAATAGATGCGGTAAAAGACTACTACGAGACGTACAATTCAAACATACACAGAGGACTGTATCAGATATCAATGAAGTCCACCGATGCCTATGTGAATTCAAAGGAGCTTGCAGCCAAATTCATAAATGCAGAATCATACAGGAACATAATCTACTGCAGAAATACCACAGACGCTATAAATATAGCCGCCCTTTCATACGCTGAGCCTAAAATAAAATCCGGAGATCACATACTTATAACGGACATGGAGCATCACAGCAACATAGTCCCATGGCTTATGCTTGCAAAGAGGAAGAAGGCGTTCTTGGATCACACTGCACTGGTAGAAAAGTCATTCGTTGACATGGATGATTTCAAGAAGAAGCTGGAGAAGAAGCCGAAGGTCGTAGCATTCACGCACGCATCAAACGTGCTAGGCACAATAAACGACGTAAAGCTTATGACAAAGCTTGCACATGACGCAGGCGCCACGGTTCTTGTGGATGCCGCACAAACAGTCCCGCACATGAAGGTGGATGTAAAGGACATCGGCTGCGACTTCATGGCGTTCTCGAGCCACAAGATGCTTGGTCCTTCCGGAATAGGTGTGCTCTACGGCAAGGAAGATATCCTCGAAGAGACCACACCAGCAATAGTGGGCAGCGATATGATCCGTTCAGTAACCTTCGAATCGGCAGAATGGAATGAACTTCCATGGAAGTTCGAATCGGGGACCCCAAACATAGAGGGAGCGATAGGGTTCGGCGCGGCCATAAGCTATCTTAACAAGATAGGCATTGAAAAGGTGCGGTCACACGAAGTTGAGATGCTAAAATACGCATTAAAGAGGTTCGAGGAAGTGAAAGTCATGAAGCTCTACGGTCCCGGAATAAAGAGCGTGGACCGCCGCGGCGGAGTAATATCATTCAACATAAGCGGAGCCCATCCCCATGATGTCTCTACAATATTTGATACCGAAGGAATAGCAATAAGGGCCGGCCATCACTGCGCCATGCCACTTGTCGTGGGTGTGCTCGATGAGGCTGCAGTATCAAGGATAAGCTTTTATTTATACAACAAGCAGGACGAAATTGACAAGGCAATAGATGCTATAGACAAGGTAAGAAGAGTTCTGAAGCTGGATAAAAGATAATGATGCCCAGTCAGCAATGTTAGGCTTCAGGAACCTATACTGATTGTCTTGACCAGAACCATCACTATTATGTCTTCAAAATGAATGTGCTCCTTATTCTCTCTCTTAATGTAAAGTCCAAGCGAGTTTATCTCCTTCCTCAGCGTCTCAAGGTCGCCAAGAGAGCTAACGACAAGAATTATCTCTGCATTATCGGACATGTGGTCAACTGCCTGATGCAGGAATCTCGTTGAAACCTCTATCCCAGTCTCTCCCCCATACCACGCACTGGATAGCTTGTCCTTGCCGCCTTCAGGAAGATAAGGCGAATTAAATATTATCATGTTAAAATTCTCCTTTATTTCGGAAAAAAGGTCGCTCTTTATGACGTCGCAGTTCGCTCTCACTATTCCCATGTTTCTGCCTATGTTCAACCTGCACAGATCAAGCGCCTTCTCATTTATGTCAGCAAAAATCACTCTTTCAACATTTGGATTTGTCGCTGCCACTAGGCCCAGTATTCCGGTGCCGCAGCCGATGTCCAACACGCTTAAGGTACCTTCAAGCTTGTCAAGCTCTTCTGAAATCACGTCGGCAGCAAGCAGAGAATCCTCCGCAGGCTCATAGACCTCCTCGTTTGTGGTTATGTCCAAACCCGCATACTCCATGGATTGATTTTGACCCTAAAATATAAATCCGATTCCCTTTCGCCCTTTTCATTAAGTATAAATATATACCTTTCATGAGAGAGAATAAAATCGCACGCCCTGTGAGAATCATGCTCTTCGATGAAGTATCAACTTATTATGAAAAACTGGAGAATACATCCTCCAGGCTGGGCATGGTGGACATACTGTCAGAGATGCTCTCCAAAGCCAAGAAGGAAGAGATAAGGAACCTTGTTTATATGACGCAAGGAGTCCTTGCGCCACCCTTCGAGGGCGTTCAGATGGGCATGGCTGAGAAGTTCGCAGAGCGCTCGATAGCAATGGCAAGCGGATTCTCTAACGAGGAGGTTGTGGCTGTATACCGGAAGACCGGGGATATGGGCCTGACTGCTGAGGAATTCTCTAAAAAATCGAAGCTCAGGATCATGTCAAAAAGAAGGCTTGATGTTAACTACGTATTCAACGCGATGCTAAAGATTGCCGGGACAAGCGGCTTAGGCAGCCAAGATGCAAAGATAAAGATGCTTGTAGAGCTTTTAGCTGCCTCCTCGCACCTTGAAGCGCGATACGTGACAAGATTTGCACTAGGCACGCTTAGATTGGGTGCAGGCGATGCCACCATACTCGAGGCGCTGTCAAAGATGTCGACAGGGGACAGGGAGTCGAAGAAGAAGCTGGAGAACGCCTATAACATATGCAGCGATCTAGGAAGGATCGCTTACATACTCGTTGACAATGGAATGTCCGGAATAGAGCACCTTAAGGTGACCCTATTCAGCCCGATAAGGCCAGCTCTTGCCGAGCGGCTCCCAACTGCAGAAGAGATACTGAAGAGGATGAATGGAAAGTGCGCGGTAGAGAGCAAGTACGACGGATTCAGAGTGCAGATCCATATTGACAAGAAGAACAGGAAGGTGCAGCTTTTCTCAAGGAATCTTGAGAACACTACAGACATGTTTCCTGATATAGCCAAGGCCGCACTCATCGAAGTTGCAGCCAAAGAAGCTATACTTGAGGGAGAGGCCCTTGCATACGATGATGTGACCGGGGAGTTCCGCCCATTCCAGGAAACCATACAGAGAAAGAGAAAACACGGAATCGAGGAGAAGAGCCTTGAATTTCCTCTCCATCTGTTTGCATTCGACCTGATGTATCTTGACGGAGAAGACTATCTGAGCAAGCCCTACGAGGAAAGGAGGAGCAAGCTCGAGAAACTGGTCAGCGGTGAAGGCACGATAAGATTTTCAAATAGAATAATTGCAACCACGCCTAAGCAGATAGACAAATATTTTGAGCAGGAGATAGAGTCCGGGCTTGAGGGAATAGTCGCAAAGGACCTCAGCGCGCCGTACATAGCCGGCGCACGGAAGTTCAGTTGGATAAAGCTGAAGAGGAGCTACAAAGGGGAGCTCTCAGATACAATAGACCTTGTAATCATAGGATACTATCTTGGGAGGGGCCAGCGTGCAGAATTCGGGTTCGGTGGCCTTCTCGCCGCTGTGTATAACGATAAGAAGGACGTCTTCGAGACGATAACAAGGATAGGCACCGGATTCACAGAGAAGAACATGCAGATGTTCAAGTCCCTTTTAAAAAAGATAAGCAAGGAAAGAAAGCCTGCCAGGGTGGACGCTATAATAGAGCCCAACTTCTGGGTGGAGCCAAAATATGTCGTAACAGTCCGCGCCGACGAGATAACAAAATCACCCATGCATACATGCGGCAGGGAGGGTCCTTCTCCAGACGCGACAGGTTATGCACTCAGGTTCCCCAGGCTGGTTAGCGACGGAGTGAGGGAAGACAAGAGCCCAGAAGATGCGACAACTACAAAGGAGATAATAGAGATGTACAAGCTGCAGAAGAAGGTAAAGGTCGAAAGCTAACCTATATCAGTCCAAGATTGAATACCCAGACCAAGGCAATAAAACATGCGAGTGCGAGAGCTATGTCCAGGAAGGCGTAGTTTCTCAGCCTTGATATCAACTGCTTCTTTGACCTTGCAGTAATCGCCAATATGCCTGTTGCCTGGTCAATAGAGAACATCTTCAGTGGTTTTTCATTATACAACTTTCCACTGTCAGATATGTTGCCTATTATAAAATAAGGCCTATCTATCGGCACATAATACAGCTTTACGTAATAGCCGACCGGTCCTGCTCCCACGCCATACTGTCCGCTTGTCCTGAGGATCTTCTCACCGCCCATAGGTGCCAGAGTCAGATTCTGGTCGTATTTCCCTATGTCCAACTGCCTGTCAATGCCTGTTGTATCATCAAAAGCCTGGATAATCTTGTCCCTGTTGGTCACCCACTCAAATTTCTTCTTCTGAAGCTTATAAATTCTGAAAGGCATCTCAAACTCCGCGCTGTTGTAGTCGCCGTACAGGTATCCGGTTCCGTCAAATAGAAGCGAAGCAGAACTGAAATAATGCGAAGAGAGTAGGTAATCCTGGCTATTCTTCCCGCCAGTCCTGTAGTGCAGCTCAAGACCGTAAAGTGCACACTTCCCTTCTCCTATGGGAAGATTGATTCCCGGATTCTTGTACGGATAAACGTTTGCCTGTATCTCGTTGAGCCCGTCTGCTGCGCCGTCGATCTTCGCTATCGGCGTATTGGCAAAAAGCTGGTATTCGCCGTATCCTTGAAGCCCAAAATATACCGAAGCCGCAATCACGACCAATAGGAAGATTGCAAATGCAGTAACGGACAGCAGAAAGACAAACAAGAACACTCCAATAACAAATACAAAAAATGGATACAGCAATCTTCCCTCCATCCTTTTTACGTGCCTGCCCTTTGCCCCACCTCCGCCGCCGTTTGCAAATTCGCTATTCAGTAATGAGACATCCATTCAACAACCATTATGCATCCACGTTTACTGGAGTCTTGGCGTCATCAGGAACCTGCAGGAACTGGAACACGTAAAATCCGAGCTTACCGGCCACAAGGTTATACGGTACTTGCTGTATCTTCGTGTTTAATTCGTAAACGGAGTCATTATAGAATTCCCTCCTGTCTGCTATCTGGCTTTCAATCTCGTATATGGCTGACTGGAGATCAAGGAAATTCTTATCGGCTTTCAGGTCCGGATAGTTCTCTACATCAGCAAATATTGTCTTAATCATCTGCGATATCTGGTTGGATTGCTCCATCTTCTCATTTATGCTCCCATTCTGTACTGCCATCCATTTGGTCCTCAATCCGGTGACTTGAACAAGTACTGTTCTCTCATAATTAGAATAGCCCTTTACAACGTCTTCCAGTCTTCCGATCAGGTCATGTCTTTTCTCGAGCAGTACATCTATATCGGCTGAGGCCCTGCCAATGCTGTTCCTCAATGCGATCAGTGTGTTGTAAATTATTATGAAAAAGGCGAATATAATTGCGACAATGAATGCTATTCCAGCTAGCAACAATGAAACCATGCATTCACGCATAATTATCTGAATAAAGCTTATTAACACTTTTTTGATGGTTGGAAGCTCTCTTTATTTTCTGAATCCCACTGCCTTAAGGACTTCGACAGTGCCTTCACGGTCAAGGTATTCTGGAACTCTGTGAATTCTGGTCAGCTCGCTTCCTGCCAATTCATAAACGCCTTTGCCTGAATTGAATGCAAATTCGGTTTCCAATCCAACTCCACCAAGTATTCTATCTAACAGCCTTACATAAACCAGAGCATTGCATTCCTGCACTATGTCTAGGTAGAAACCCATGTCACGTATTTTTACGTCAGTCAATTCACCCGGATTGACTACCTTTGCTCCATTGAAATAGTTTTCTATAGCCCTTATATAGCCACGTTCCTCTTCCGTGCCATACAGTGGCTGGGGGTGAGCGAAATAAACTAGTTCTTGACCTGTTGGCTGTAACAATTTCCCCCTTGCATAGGCAACTATTGACGGATCCGTATGTACCCGCTCAAATTCACTGCTAAGCGGCACGCCGTTATACCTGAAGACGCTAATAATCACACCGGTTTTTACTGCACTCCCCTGATTAATATAAGTATCGCCTCTGTCGCGCAATTCAATCAAGTCACTGCATTATCATATTGCATTCTCGGCTTTTAGCAGATGCGCCTTTTTCCTTGAATTCGGGATTCCGTCATAGCCTCCAGGCTCGCCGCTGCTTTTTATCACCCTGTGACAAGGGATCATCGGTGCCATAGGATTCTTCCTAAGTGCATTGCCTACTGCCCGGCAAGCTTTTGGGTTTCCGATCATGACTGCAATCTGCTTGTAGGATCTCGTTTCACCCTTTGGTATATCAAGCGTTGCACTAAGAACTGCAGTCTGGAACTCTGTCATTCTATACTTCTTGAATTGCTTGAGCAATACGGCCTTATCCGAGCTGTCCATAATTACAATGCCCTGTCCATATTTCTATACCTTTCCATTATCTTTTGATACCATTTCATGTAATCATCAAGCGTTGCTTATACTGCAGTATATATAATAATACATACCGTTTCAACTTTTACCTTCCAAAAATTTGAGTAAAGATATTTAAATATATTCATGCGAAGTTTTATTAGGCGATAACATGGTAGAATTCGGAAATGACTTGAGTAGAAGCGAGGAGAGCGCGAGCGGCGCTCCACAGATAAAGATAGTAACAATAGGAGTAGGAGGCGGAGGTAACAATACCGTAAACCGATTACTGAAGGTTGGCGTAAAGGGCACGGAACTCATTGCTGTCAACACTGATGTTACACACTTTAAGATAGTCGATGACAGAATAAAGAAGATCCTCATAGGAAAGAGCATGACCCGGGGGCTCGGAGCAGGAGGAGATCCTGAAGTCGGGGCCAAGGCCGCGGAGGCTGACAGACAGCAGCTCGAGGAGGTTCTGTCCGGAGCACAGCTTGTATTCCTTTGCGCAGGCATGGGAGGAGGAACAGGAACCGGAGCAATACCGGTAATTGCCCAGATTGCAAAGGAGCAGGGCGCGATAGTGGTTGCAATGGTCACATATCCATTCGACCTGGAAAGGGTGAGAAAGGTAAAGGCAGAGGACGGAATCCAGAGGCTAAGGAAGTTCAGCGACAGTGTAATACTTCTGGACAACAACAGGCTGGTAAAGCTTGTACCCAACCTGCCTATGAATGAGGCATTCGCTGTAGCGGACGACATCCTAGCTAAGGCAATAGGAGGATTGGTATGGACAATAACCCAGCCGAGCCTGATAAACATTGATTTTGCAGACGTAAGGTCCATAATGGGAAGCGGAGACGTTGGCTTCATATCTGTGGGAACTGGAAAGGGAAACGACAAGGTTGGTTCTGCAGCTGAGGCTGTCCTAAAGAATAAGCTTCTGGATGTTGACTTCGAGAATGCAAAGGGAGCACTAATTCACATATCTGGTGCATCTGACTTGAGCCTTGGAGATGCGATAAAAGCCGGAGAGATCATAACCGAGAGGATGGATCCAAAGGCAAACGTAAAGTGGGGTGCAAGGATCATACCTGGATACGAGGGCCAGCTAGAGATAGTTGCCATAGTTACAGGAGTGAAGGGATCAAGCATCGTAGGGAAATTCGCCGACGAACCACAGCAGGTCAAGTATGGTGGCTTGGACATGATATGAGGGCTATGCCTTCATATCTTGGTATTTGGTGATCCAATATGGTAGACCAATTTGACTATGACTCCTTCAGCCCAAAAATAGCTGTGGTAGGGGTAGGCGGACAGGGAAGCAACCTGGTGAACAGGCTGTTCAATTACGGAATGAAGAGTGCTGACACTATAGCAGTAAACACTGATATAGGGCACCTCAACATGATAAAGGCCAACAAGAAGCTTCTTATAGGAAAGAACATAACAAACGGCTTGGGTGCAGGAGGGTTCCCAGAGGTGGCAGCGAAGTGCGCAGACGTAAGCCGCGGAGAGATAGAAAAGATGCTCGAAGGGTACAATCTGGTGTTTGTTGCCGCAGGCATGGGAGGAGGAACTGGTACAGGAGCTGCACCTACAGTTGCAAGAGTTGCAAGGGAGCTGGGGGCAGTGGTTGTTGCCACAGTCACATATCCGTTCTCTCTTGAGAGGAGCAGAAGGTTCAAGGCCGATTGGGGCCTGGAGCAGCTTAACAAGGAAGCTGACTGCACGATAGTGATAGAGAACGACAAGCTCTTGTCATACGTGCCCAACCTGCCCATAGAGAGGGCATTCGAGGTAGTTGACAACGTCACAGGGAATGCCGTAAAGGGCATAGCAGACTGCATAACACTTCCGAGCCTGATAAACCTTGATTTTGCAGACTTGAAGAATGTGGTCAGGAATACCGGAACCGCAGTGATAAGCCTAGGATACGGGAGAGGCTCTGACAGAGTGGAACAGGCGGTAAAGTCAACAAGGGCGCATCCATTGCTTTCAGTCGACTATGATGGCGCAAAGGGCGGCCTGATACAGGTAGTCGGAGGAACGAGCCTTACCATAAGCGAGGCAACGCAGATAGGTGAAGGAGTGACCGAGGGCGTTGCAGGAAACGCGAACGTGATATTCGGAGCAAGGATGGTCCCTGAGCTAAGGGACGAGATACGCGTAATGTCCGTAGTAACAGGGGTCAAGGCAAAGTTCGGGGAGAGGGCGAGAAGCGAGGAGAAGGTCGCTGCCCTGAATATAGAAAGCATAGGCACGCTCTACTGATTTTGATTGGGAGAGGGCAAAAGCCCTCTCTTTTTTTATGTTTTATTGAACACAAGCTACTTGTAGCAGGTCAAGTGAGATGAGACTCCTAATAATATCCGACGTGCATTATCCTGTAGGCAGCATTGCAGAGGTAAGGCAGATGATCAAGAAGGTAAAACCGGACAACCTAGCATTTCTAGGGGACAATATAGACACTAGAAACGGGGACGACGCAGTTGTGCTCTACAGAAAGTTTGTGGCACAGGTATCCGGGATCTTTCCAATGAGCAGGACCATACTAATGCTAGGGGATGGAGACTACCTGTTCCAGGACAAGCGCAGGAAGGTGCTTCAGTATGCAAACTCCCTAAAGACGATGAACAGAAACCATCTCGTATACCGAAAGGGCAACATGCTCTTCTCCCATGGAAACATAGAGCGCTCAAGGCACCTGGAGAAGATAGGCAAGGGAATGGTGCTACTATCCGTTTCTAGGGGCGCATATGGTCCGGTACCTTTTCTTGTAGGCATACTGGCAAGGACCTTGCTAAAGGCCAGGCCAAGCGACTATCTTTTCCTTGGTCATCTCCATTTCCTCGGGAAATCGATTACAAGCAGGACCACGTTCTGCGGAACGCTGAATAGGACAGCAGAATTCTTTGGAAGGCGGTCATTGGGGTATGTTGTGGTAGAGCACGAGGACTTCATTGTCAATTCAATGGATGACATAAAGACTGTAAGCATAGGGCGATAAAATCAGAGTCAGTTCCCTTCAGCTTCTAGCCTCATAGCATTCGAGAATGAGACCAAGCCAATCATCCTTCTGGCCCGCGCCTCACTTTCTTCACCAAGGCGGTAATGCACGGCAATATCAAAAGTACGCTCTGCGAGCATCAAATCTCCAGTAGTCGCAGTTGCAAACGGCAGGGCGATAAGGCAGGTGTCAAGCAACGTGGGCCATCTCCTATTCACAGGAATTCTTGACAGAGACCAGGAGGAGCGCGTGATAGAATCAATTTTCGGAGGCGGAATGTTCACAAGTTATGGGATAAGGACAGAGTCGTCCAATAGCGGAGAGTTCGATGAGCTCTCATACCAGCGCGGATCGATTTGGCCGCACGACAACTGGATTATAGCAAAAGGCCTGCGCAGCAGCAGGAACAGCAGCAGGTACCTCCAGATCAGGGACGCAATAATCAGTGCCTTTGAAGCCAAGGGAGCTATCCCTGAGTTCTACGGGGTCAGCAGGAAGAACGAGCTTATACCTGACTGGCGGATGAAAATACCACCATGCAGTCCCCAGGCATGGTCTACTGGGGCTGCAATCAGCTTCATCGGGTCTAAACCGCGCAAGACACCAGGGCAAGGAAAGAGTCGTTAAGTATTTAAATTTGAATTTGCATCAAGTTAGCGTGATTCATTGTCAGAGGAGATAACTTACGGCTCTATGAAGGATCTAAAGCCAGGAAGATTCCTGCTCATAGACGGCGTTCCATGCAGGGTTGTTGAGATTGATGTCTCCTCCCCAGGGAAGCACGGTGCTGCCAAGATGAGGATCACAGCAGTGGGCATATTCGACGGATCAAAGAAGACCCTCCTAAAGCCAAGCTCTGCAGACATAGAAGTACCGGTAATAAACAAGAAGAAGGCGCAGGTGGTTTCAATAACTGAAAATCTCGTTCAACTCATGGACCTTGAAAGCTATGAAACTTATGAAGTTCCAATACCTGAGGACCTGAAAGGCTCATTGAAGCCAGGAGCGGAGGTGGAGGTAATGGAGAGCATGAACAAGAAGGCGATATCAAGGGTGATGGGGGGTGGATGAAATGGAACTTAAGATAACTAACGACTACGACAACAGGCTTCTTGGCAGGAGGGAGATATCCGCATCTGCGACTTATACAGACAAGACGCCTACTAAGGACGAGGTAAAGGAGGAGCTCTGCAAGAGGCTTAGCCTTGACCCTGCGCTTGTCGAGATAAGGGAGATAAAGCAGCAGTACGGGCTCAGGCTTAGCGACATAACTGCATACACGTACGCGAGTAAGGAAGTAATGGAGAAGCTCGTGAAGAAGAGGGGAGAGAAGGGCAAGAAGCCGCAGGAGAAGAGCAGCGCGACTGCAAAATAAGATGACATATATGGTAGATGCACCAGCTAAAAAGGAGAAGAAGGGTCCGGCATTCAAGTACACGCCGGCGGCCAAGTTCTGTCCCAAGTGCGGAGCAAGGATGGCTGACCATGCGGACAGGTTAGCATGCGGCAGATGCGCTTATACCGAGTTCAAGAGCCCAAAAGGTCAATGAATGCCTAGGAGAGCGAAGAGGCCGACCCTATTCCAGGGCCTGCTTGCTACAGCAATATTCGTATTCATATACTTAGTCATAGCGACATTTCTCACCGCACTGGTATACCTATTGTACCAGCAGGGATACATAGGCCAGAATAACTTCAACTTCCTTACCGATGTAGCCTCACTGCTGCCTCTCTCGATAGCCATAGGACTATACCTTCTTTTCTACAAGAGGATGACTCCGTCGAAGATTGGCAGGAGCCTGGGCTTCATATCGGATGGGGTGTCCGGAAAGGTGCTGCTCGGGATCTTCATCTTCCTGATAATAATCATCTTCGAGATACTTATAGGGTTGATAAGCGCGGCTACCAACGTCCCGATAAACACCAACACAAGCATAGTCTACGCAGGTGCGCCGATGTGGTTCTTTGTCTTCATCGCGGTAATAGAGCCAATAAACGAGGAGATAATGTTCAGGGGATTCCTTGTGCCAAGGATAGGCATAATACCAAGTGCCGTCATATTCGGGCTGGCCCACTACAGCTACATGTCGACGTTTGGAGTCGAGATGATAGGCGCGCTGATATTCGGCCTCATCACCGGATATGTCTTCAAGAAGACGAAATCCATATACCCTGGCATAGTGGCGCACATACTTGTAAACACCATCGCAGTGATAGGGCTAATAGCCCTGAGCTGAGGTGATCCGTTGAGGTTCAAGATAATAATAGTCCAGCCCAGATACCAGATAAACATCGGATACATAGCAAGGATATCAAAAAACTTCGGCGTGTCAAGGCTCTTTCTTGTAAAACCCAGGACTAAGATAGGAGAGAGGGCGATAATGTTCGCCAAGCATGCCAGGGACCTCCTCGCCGGAGCGAAGATATATCCTGACCTTGAGTCTGCAATATCCGACTGCGATGTGGTTGTTGGCACTACAGGCATATGGAGAAAGGCAAAGGTAAACTTCAAGAGAATCTATCTGATAGACGAGACAATAAAGAAGATCTCCAAGCTCAAAGGGAACAAGACCGTAGGGATACTGATAGGAAGGGATGACATAGGCCTTACAAAGTATGAGATAGAGAGGTGTGATATGGTAGCATACATAGGCACAAACCCCGAATATCCAGTTCTCAACATATCGCACGCGCTCGGGATAATCCTGTACCTGCTCAATTCAAGCGGATTCAAGCCTGTATACGATGACATCTCAAACAGGAAGCTGGACAAGAAGGAGACGGACTATCTATTCAGGCTGTTTGACATGCTAATAGAAAAGAAAAGGATAAGGAACAAAAAAGCAGTAAGGAGCATCTTCAGGCGTCTAGTGTACATCTCCCAGCCGAATAGGCAGGAGATACACGCGTTGATCACTGCTCTAAAGTAAGGTTTACTGCTTTCTCCTTTTTATTATCTTTACCTTTGAAGGCGTTATCAGTATCCTTGTGGCATCTATCTGTCCGATGTCCCCATTGAGCTTCTGAACGTACGCCTTGAGCGCTGCTATGACATTCTTCAATGTCGTCGGCCTCTTGCTCAGTTCGGTTATGTCAAGAAGTATTATGTTCTTCTTTGACACCTCGTCCTGTATTGCCTTTACCTCGTCCTCGCTAGATATCGATACTGGCTTCACATACATATCTGCAGGCTCGTGCAACAGGTCTACGTTCTCCATCTCTACGGAATTCATGTATTCTTCTATATTCATCTCTTTGCTGGATCCAAATGCTTGTCCAAGCTTGTCGAAAACTCCCATTTATATCACTAGTCGCCTTTAACGACTACATATTCATGTGCAAATCATTTTTATAAGGCTTTCCCTTGGTTCTTTTTATCAAGGAAGCGGATTTTCCGTATACAAATCGCGATTTTTAGGCCAAAAACAGGATTTTGTCGCCTACATGGCGAGAACTTGGGTGGCGCAGGGGCCTAATTCAGGTGACTTCGCCTTCCTTGACCTCTACCACCTGCGTTATTATCCTGTTCGCTATATCCTTGCCGAACATTGCCCTTATGGCCTCCTGAGACTCAGGCTTCCTTATGTCGTATGCCTTCTTTATGCCGTTGTCGAACATCATCCTCGCCCTGACCCGACCTACCTGCTCAAGCCTTATCAGGTCCATAAGCTCCTTTCTCACCCCATACTTGACCCTCACCCTCATCTCAAGGAGCTTCACGGTATTCATCCTTGAAAGCTTTGCAAGCTCCATACCGGCGTAGAGCAGCCAATCCGCATTCGTGACCTTTGCGAAGAGCGCGCCTGGCGTTGTCCTGTAATCCTTCATTATCTCGCGCTCTACCTTCTCCGCTATCCAGTCATTAAGCATAAGTGCAGTGCTGAACGGCTTCACCGGGTCATAGAACATTGATTCTCCCTCCTCATATCTAGCTATGCTGTTGTCCACCATGGACTGGTACTCTAAGTACCTATCCTCAGCCTCAGGGGTGGCTTTGACATACGGCCTCATCTCCGCAGTGTTTGATATCATGAACAGTATGGATATGTCGTCAGTTATCTTCGGTATAGAGTCGATCATCCACTTTGCTGAAAGCGGATCTATGTACAGCTCGCTAACTCTGTGCCCTATTCTTGTTGCGTTGTATATGCTTCCTCTCCTTTCGAGGAACCTCCACTCCTCAAGCTCTGCCAGCACCTCATTTATCATGTTCTTAAGCTCACGGTTGTCAGAGTACTGGTAGCCGTAGAATGTGCTTCCCATAAAGTCGAGTATTGATCCCTCGCTTGTAAGGAATTTTGTGGCTACGAATGCCAGCACGTGCGTTCTCAGCACCGGAAGTATCCCAAGCTTCGATGTCACCGGCTCAAGATCTGATAGTATGTACCTGTTGTAAAGATCCTGTTCCTCTGCCTTCGATTTTGCGATTATCAAGGCCCTTCCTGTTTTGTCATACTTCGGCCTTCCGGCCCTTCCGAAGAGCTGGGTAACCTCGTTTATTCCTATGTACTCCTGCCCGAACCTCTCGCCATACCTTGTCAGGTCCCTTATCAGAACGGTGTGCGCGGGGAGATTGACACCCAACCCAAGCGTGCTTGTGGAGCAGACTGCCTTTATCCTATTCTCCCTGAATGCGTCCTCCACAAGCTCCCTCTGTTCATTAACCAGGCCTCCGTGGTGGAACGCAGTGCCACTCAGTATCGACTTTGCAAGCTTCTCGCATTGAAGCGTCGGCCTGCCAAGGACCTTCAGGATCTTCTCGCTAAGCCCGCTGAGATACTCCTTATCCTCCAGCGAGAGATATTTTGATACAACCCCAGCAAGCCGTTCAGATCCAGCTTCGGCATTCCTTTTAGTGCTATAGAAGACGATTATCTGCTTGTTTTTCTTTATCGTGTCCTCTGTTACTCTGATTTCCGGTATCTTGTTCTTGCTTTCGAGTTGCTCTTCCCTTCCAGTATCGTATACTGCCTTTCCGTCAAGTTCTATTCCCTTCTCAAGAAGTACGGGCCGGTAATTGCTCTCTATAAGTTCTGCAGAGAGCCATTCGGCAAGCTCCTTCGAGTTTCCTACAGTCGCGCTTAGTGCGAGGATCTGCGCATTCGGACACATTCTCTTCAGCTTTGAGATGAGTATTTCTAGGGTAGGCCCCCGTCCCTGCTCATCCAGCATGTGCACCTCGTCCACTACTATGCAGCCTATGCTCTCCAGCCAGTTAACTCCGTGCCTTATCAGGCTGTCGAGCTTTTCTGTCGATGCAAGTATTATGTCGTAGTCCTCTAGCCACCTATCAAGCGAATCAAGGTCTCCTATCGACATCGCTATCTTGAGGTATGGATAATCCTTCTTGAAGTCGTTGTACTTTTCCCGTACAAGCGCTCTCATAGGAGCTATGTAAACTGCCTTTTTTCTGTCCCACATTACAGATTTCAGCATCGCAATTTCTGCTATCAATGTCTTTCCGCTTGCAGTTGGCGCGGCTACCACGAAATTTTTCCCGCTAGTCAGTCCATATTCGACTGCAAGCTTCTGCGGAGGGGTGAGCTCTGATATCCCTCTTTTGTCTAGGGATTCGACTAACTCGACCGGCACTTTGCCTACCAAATCCTTTATGTTCATAAAAATCTGCGTATTGATGTATGCGAATCTTGGGGAATATATTTAAATTAGTATTCCTTGCATAATTACAAATTACTGAAAGGAAATTAAAAAGCTACGGGTTTGGTTCAACAACCAGGTTCTAGATGAAATGACAACACTCTTGACACAACACGCGAAACCAAAGGCAAAGAGCAGGGAAGTGCAGATAACTATTCCTAAAGAAAAGGAAGATAGGATTGTGGGTCTACATGTTTTTGGAAATCTTTATGGACTTGACCCGAAGCTGGCCTCAGACCCGGTATTCCTGAAGGGATTGATACTCAACGCGGTAAGCAGGGCGAAGATGACCCTTGTCAATATAGACGCAAAGGCATTCGGAGGCAAGAAGGGGGGCGTTTCAGTGATTGCACTCGTCACAGAGAGCCACATGGTTCTGCACACATGGAACGAGTATAAATACGCTACCCTTGACATATACACCTGTGGAGAGCATTCTGATCCCCATGCTGCATTCAACTATGTGGTATCGGAGCTCAAGCCAAAGAGGCACCAGATATTTTACGCGAATAGGAGCAGCGATTGAAGCTGCTCCCCTTTCCTTATTTTGATGCAACCGCTAGCGAAAGCCAATTCAGGGATTGCAACATAAATTCGCATCAAGCTTTCCAAGTCACTTTTTTAAGCTTTGTAGTTCTAATTAGTCTCGTGCCTTAGTAGCTCAGTGGTAGAGCGCCGGTTTTGTAAACCGGAAGTCGGGGGTTCGATCCCCTCCTAAGGCTCATATTCTTTCTAGAAATCTGCTCCCAAGCTCCTAAAGCTAATCTATTTGTTAAGTAATTCTTCAATCATTTCGACTAGTTTTTCAGGATCTTTTGTGTATACCACTTTAGCTCCTTTGTCCCTGCCCAACGGGGCTATCGTCCTAACTATGTCGCTGCTGCCACCGCTCCCTTCCAGGACCCCTATGATCTTACCCTCATCGAATGCAACTGTGAATTCATTCAAGGTACCCATAGCTCCACCTACCATGGCCACCGCATCAGCACTCCTTATCAATATCACGTTCCTCCCCTTCATTCCGAATCCTGTATACGATATGAAATCAAATATTCCATCCTGACCAGACTGTTTTTTATTATGTTCGGCGGCGTCTTCCCAAGGAGAGACACCATACACTCTTGCTCCAGCACGTTTTGCAGCAGCTGCTGCTTTCAGCGGCAATCCCTGTCCAGCACCGGTGACTATCTGAAAGCCTTTTTTAGCAATAGCAGTCCCAAGCTCTTCTGCAATGGCATTTGAATTTTCAAGCCCAGAATCGCTTCCAATCACTGCAATGGTCTTAACAGTCATTAATACATCTCAATAATAGATTTAACCCTCTCAACGTTTATATTGATTATGTAGTGATGATTGCAGTATATCATCTCGACTCCCTCAATTTTTTGATAGTAGCTAAGACGTTTCTTGATTTGAATATAGCAGTTCCGGCTACAAGCTCGTCCGCTCCAGCTGCCACTGCCATCCTTCCAGTTTTAACGTCTATCCCCCCATCCACTGATATCAGCGTCTCGCATCCGAGCTGGTCTATCCTATTTCTTGCCTGTTTTACCTTTGACAACGATTCTTTCATGAACTTCTGGCCTCCGAATCCTGGGTGAACGCTCATAACTAGGAATGTATCTACTTTTGGAAGATAGTGCTTTACCGACTCAAAATCAGTATCAGGGTTTATTGCTATTCCAGCATAAGCTCCGTATCTCTTTATGAGATTCAGTGATTTTGTTGCATTCCTTTCGGCTTCGCAGTGGACTATGACTATGTCAGATCCCGCGTCAATGAATTCCTTCACGTATCTGTGCGGCTCCTCTATCATGAGGTGGGTCTCAAAAGGTATGTCAGTTGCGCTCCTGATCGATGATATCACCTGCGGACCTATGGTTATGTTAGGTACGAAATGACCATCCATCACATCTATATGTATCCTGTCTATGCCCCAGCCGTTCATCTTTTTTACAGTATTTCTGAGCTCGCCAAAATCCGATGCGAGTATCGACGGTGCGATAAATACCCTTTTCCTTGTCATCTCTTGACCAACTCCCTTAAAGCATCTTTATCGTGATATCCTACAACGACTGAAGGTTGTTGGCTTCCCCTGCATTTGCAGGGTATGTTCTCAGTTCTTCGATGCAACTTTTCGATGCCTGTTACAGCGCAGTGGAAAGCATTTATACTGTGCGCGGCATCCTTCACTTCATCATAATTTTCTCCATTGTTCTTCAAGAACAGAGAGTAATCAAGAAGCTCAATTGATATGAAGGAGGAATCACTTATCCAGTGTGGTGAATATGGGACATAGACTGACGATGCGGAAACAAAACTGCCCGGTTTAACCTGATTCAAAAGGTAATCAGACCAGGATCTCAGCTGCTTTGAATACTTCTGTACCTCGCTTGGATCTGAGATTTTGACTGCCATAAATACAATTTACCTAAAAAGCTTAATATGTTTTTACGTAATAGTTTTGTTGAACTAACTGCATACATTCTATAGCAAGACAGGATTATAATACTACACTTCTTACTCGACAATGTGTTGTATTGCTTTCTAGATCTGCTATAAATTCTCCTTTGGTCATAGAACAAGCATAAAATGATTATAAATTTGGCCGCATACGGCCAGTTCAGGTCCTTTATTGGCTGCAAAACAGAAAAAACCGTCAAAATACGACTTAAATATCGCTAAAACAGAGAAGAAATTTGGGATCCATTACAAATGGATAGCCCTTTCCAACACAACTCTGGGAGGAATGATGGCTGCAATAGATTACTTCAGCCTTTCAATGAGGCTTTTGGGTATTTCGTTCACATCATATGCAATGAGCTCTGCCCCATATACATCAACTATCACGAAATGGCAGTTTCTTGGACACCTTATCGCGTGGAACCGCTCGCCTTTGTTGTCTGTCCAATCGCAGATTGAGGACATGTTGTCACCATGTGATACGGCGACCACAACCTTTCCAGGAACCTCACGCACGAAGGAGACCATCTTCTTCCTAAGATCATCCCAAGGCAATACCTGATTCTTAGGATTGAACTTCCATTCGCTATTGTCATGGGGCTCCTTTTTCCCTTCCATAAGCCCAAACCATCTTTCCTGCAGTCTCTCGTCAAACACCGGGTTCATGCCGATCCTCTTTCCCACTATCTCTGCAGTCTGCCTGGCCCTTCTCACTGGGCTAGAATAGAGACCATCGATCTTCGGCAATGCAGCTATCTCCTCGGCCGCTTCTGTTGCCTGCGCTATGCCCTTTTCTGTGAGCGAATATCCATCTATGGCACTTGAGATGATGCCACTAACGTTCCCCTCGCTCTGGCCATGCCTTACAAGAATTACTATTTTTGAATCGGTACTACTATCCGCCAAATTTGCACCTCACGATACAGGCTAATTGAATACATTAAGATATAAAAATACCCCAATCTATATAGTCTTGCATGGGAAAAGTCTGGTGTTTATTTACTTCCAGTTGATATAGACTGTGCAGTAATGGGATTTTCACTAGCAATACACATAATATTTGCATCTCTTGGGATGGCACTTCCAGTTATAATAATCATAATGGAGTTCCTAGGCGTAAGGAAGAACGACCAAGACTACAAAAACTTCGCCAAGAAGCTGACCCTCATATTCCTAGTCCTTTTCGCCATAGGTAGTGCGTCTGGCGTGCTTGTCGCCATAGAGCTCTTCATGCTCTGGCCAAAGTTTGCTGTTTTGCTTGGGCAGGTAGCCATAACTCCTATGTATGTCGAGGTTTTTGCGTTCTTTTCAGAAACCATATTCATAGGGGCTTACCTATATTCCTGGGACAGGTTCAAGTGGAAATACGCGCATGTTCTGATTGCAGTTCCTGTCGCAATAGGCGCTGCGCTTTCTGCGCTTCTGATAACCATAGTAAACGCATTCATGAACAATCCTGTCGGATTCAACATAGTCCAGTATGTTGCAACCAATGACACTATGATAACGAACGTCCATCCTTTTGCAGTGTTCACGTCCCAATCCGCGCTCATAGAAATCTCGCATGTAGTCTCCTCGTCATATTTTGCAGGGGCCATGATAATCCTTGCATACGTCATTCTGCGACTGCTCAAAGCACCTGACGAAAAGACCAGAAGCTACTACGCCAAGGCCCTTAAAGTTACGTTCGCAATTGCTGCCATAGCAGTAGTGTTCACGATAATAACTGGAATAATATCGATATCGAGCCTTGCCACCTTCCAGCCTGAGAAATACGCTGCAATAGAGGGAAATATCCATGGAGGCCCGTATGCTCCGGAAATGATAGGAGGCATACCTTCCAACAACTCCACCTCGATGGTTGATTTCATAGACATACCAAACATGCAGAGCATACTGCTCGGTGGCACAGCGAATACTATAGTGCCTGGGCTGGACAGCTATCCAAGAAACACATGGCCTCCGCTGATAGTCCATGTCATGTTCCTTCTGATGGTTTCCTTGGGATTCGGGCTTGGACTGGTCTTCGTGCTCGTAATCATCTCCCAGATTCTTAAAAAAGAACCGCTCGCCAGGAAATTGTGCCTGTATCTCCTGTTCCTGTGTGCCATAGCGGCAGTGCTGGTGCTTGAGACTGGATGGATCATGTCTGAGCTGGCAAGGCAGCCGTGGATAGTATATGGTGTAATGACTGTGGAACAGGCAGGTAACTATTCACCGAACATATTGCCTGCTGCAGTAGCCATATTAGCTTTCTATCTCTTCATAATACCCTTCTCCTTAATGATAATCAAGAAGATACTGAAGAATCAGAATCTATGAGCTGATATACTATGGAAGTTCTATATCTTCTAAACTACGCAATCTTTGCAATGTTCATATGCCTATTCCTTATAGAGACAGGAATAGGTGCATTAGTCCTCTTCGCATATAACAACAACAGAAGTTCCATAAGGAGATATCTCCTCCCCATATGGGGTGTAGACGGTACCTTTGCCGTTTTCTATTTTGTGAACCTTATTGCCACGTACCCTACTCTAGGCGGAGTGGTATATGCCTATATAGTTCCAGTAATGCTTGGTTCATTGTTCTTTCTTCTACGAAATGTTTTCGTTTCCTACAGCGAATATATAGGAGACATAAAATACGAGTCGGTATGCATGAAAATTTATGGCGTATCAACGATAATTATGTCGTTCATAGTTATATCTGTATTTACGTCCGGATTAAGTGGCATAGGGATATCCGTTTCGCAAAATACGATTACGTTGAACATGCTCTCGCTTTTCTTCAACCCCTTCAACATACTTGTATTCATTGCATTGACTCTGATAGCTTTATCCATAGTGGGAAGCCATTTCAAGTCCGGCCTTCTGGACAAGCTAAGTTATGCCCTGCTTCCCGCTGCGTTTCTGATAGCACTATTATCAGTTTACCTATATCTCCCGTCAATCTTCTCAGCAGTATTGAACAACTACTATCTTCTTCTGATCTCGATATCCATCATGTTAATTACGATTGCCCTTAAGATGCGGGGAAGTAAAATAGCCAGGTACTCTGCGCTAATTTGGATATTCGTCTCAATAAACTTCTTTGGAATCGTGCAGTATCCGTATCTAATGGGCGGTAAATTGCAGTTCACGAACTACATTACTAATTCTGCAAGCACGGCAGCCATTGCACTGCTTACAACCGTATGCGGATCGTTCTTGATTATTGCAATGGCTATCTTCGTCTATGTCAGCTATTTCAGGAAATAGGGAAAAGCTAGGACTTTGGCAGAAGCCTGAACATGTAACTGCAGGCCAGCATCAGTGCCCCGGCAGTTATAAACGTAAGCCCGAATCCATAGGCCACCGTGAGCCATCCTGAAGCCAGAGCCCCCAAAAGAGTGCCAAGACCTATAACAGCTCCGTATATCCCCATAGTGCTTCCCTTGCCTTTACCTGTTATGGTATTGAAGAGCATGGCATACGAAGTCGGATAATACACTGCGTATGCTATTCCAGAAGAAATTATGTAGAATACAAGATTGCCAGAATAAAGTGCAATCCCCCTGAAGAATACGAAGAACAATCCTACAAAAATATATCCGGAACCACGGCCTAGCAGGGATAAGCCGGCAATAACCTTATTTTTATGGTGTTTTGTGAAGTAGTCATAGTAATAGAATATTATCGTCTGTATTGCCATTGAAATCAACATCAAGAAGAAGACCAGCGACTCGCTTATTCCCCTGTACTCCAATCCCACAGGGTATTCGGTGTTGAATATTGCAGTGCCAAAGAAGAAGACGAAAGATATCAGATAAAACATAAGGACGAAGCGCTTTTCAACAGATGCAAATCCGTGGAACCTGAAAAAGTTCTTTATGTTCTGTGGATTTGGTATCCTGATTATTATGTTAGGTATTGCCACGAGTCTGTAAATAAACATATGTGCGCTGTCATATAGCGAAGGCCCTTGCACTATCTTTTTTGGGTCTGTTATCAACATTGCTGCCATAGCCGCCGAAATGAAAGACGATGCTGAAAGCACAAGTAGAAGCACGCTTAGGGTAGAGACTCCCGTGACTGCCCAGGCGACGAGAAGGCCTATTGTACCTCCGACTCCGGATATCATCTGCAGAGTAGAGAAATTATGTGCCCACCTGCTCTGCTCATCCGTTTCCATGACCAGCAGGTTCATTGGGGCTCCGTTGGCTGCACTGACGAACGCTATTGCAGCATAAACCAGGGTAACTCCAGAAACGTTTTTTATGAAAAAAAGGCTTAGCATGAGGAAAGAGGTGAAAAGATAGGAGAGAACTATCAGCGCCTTCCTCTTGTTAAGCAAGTCGGTCACATAGCCCCAAAGGAAGACTGATGGTATTGTTATTGCGCTAGCCAGAGTTATTGCATAGGCAACGTTTAGTATGCCTCCTCCTATTTTTAGTATATACAATGCGATAAGGGTTGACATCGGATTGCTCGCAATGTTGGCTGGCAGGGATGCAATCATCCATAGTACGCTGTTCTTTTGGATGTCATCTCCATTAGTCATAAAAACCATTGAAAGGCTTAATCCGAACTATTCCTGCCCTGTTTCTAACTATTTATGGATGTTTTATATTAATATTTGTCTAATAATCTGATGGTGCTAAGATGCTGAGCAAGATGCTTGTTGACAATCATGCGATAAAGTCAGGAAACTTCATTCTGCCATACGGGAACAAGACAAACTATTTCGTTGATGTTAAGGAGGTATCGACAAACCCAGTATTCCTTAAGCAGATAGCGAAAGAGCTGTCAAAAGAGATCAAGGCCAGGAAGATTGCAGGAGTCGAGCTAGGTGCAGTCCCTCTTCTCGTTGCAACTTCTCTTAGTTCAGGCGTGCCATATGTGATAGTCAGGAAGAAATACGAACACGGCACAAAGGAGAGGCTCATAGGCAATATAAACAAGGGAGAAGAGATAGACATAATAGAGGATGTTGTAAGCACTGGCAATTCAATATTGATGGCCGTAAATCTCCTGAGGGACAGGGGGGCTGTAGTGTCAAGGGCAATAACAGTTGTTGACAGGGAGGAGGGAGGAACTGAGATGCTCAGCGATAACGGTGTAGCGCTGGTTTCTCTCATAAGGGTCTCTGATGTTATGAATGATAAGAAATGATTGCATGTTCAAAGCAGCTTATTTCGGCGAACTTGGTGCATACAGCGAGCAAGCCGCGGTGCAGCATTTCGGAGACTCAGCAAGGCTGAAGCCGTGCAAGTTCCTTCAAGAAGTCCTTGAATCTGCGGACAGTGACTCTGAATTCGGTGTTGTCCCCATAGAAAACTCGATAGAGGGCGCGGTAACGCAGACCTACGATCTGCTTCTAGATTCCAAGCTCTCGATAGTCGGAGAGGAGATAGTCAAGATATCACACTGCCTTATGGCGGCAAAACGGGTGAAGCTAAGTCAGATTAGGTTTGTATATTCGCATCCGCAGGCGCTTGGTCAGTGCAGGACTTTCCTGGAGAGGAACAAGTTCGACTCCATACCGTTTTATGACACTGCCGGCAGCGCAAAGATGCTCAAGGCCAAGCAGCTCAAAAACGCAGCGGCGATAGCAAGCGAGAGAGCAGCCAAGGTCTACGGAATGAAAATACTTGCAAGGAACATACAGTCGAACAAGCGCAACTACACGCGATTTCTTATCATATCCAAGGACATCGCTTCAAGTTCTGCTGACAAGACCACCATAGTATTCAGCGCAAAGAACACTCCCGGATCGCTGTTCAAGTCGCTCAACGCATTCGCAGACAATAAGGTAAACCTTCTTTACATACAATCAAGGCCGATATTAGGCACTCCGTGGGAATACAACTTCTATGTAGATTGTGATGGCAGCATAAAGGACCATAATGTGAAAAAAGCAATAAGAGACCTGTACGATGCCTCAGAGTTCGTCAAGGTGCTGGGCTCCTACAAGCGCGCGAGGTTCGGAAAACATGTTTAAGACAAGACGTGTTGCAATAATAGGCGGATCCGGATTGATGGGCCAGTGGTTTTCCAAGTTCTTCATGCTGCAAGGATGCAAAGTGACGATATCAAGTAGAGGGTACGCCAAATGCGCGAGAGTGGCAAGTCGGATTGGGGTCTCAGCTGCAAAGAGCAATATCGATGCGATTAAGGGCGCAGATCTGGTAATCATATCAGTCATGATGCAAAACTTTGAGAATACTGTAGAGGAGATATCAAAGCACCTGGAGCGCGGCCAGATAGTGATCGACGTAACATCTGTGAAGGTTGCTCCTGTCAAGATAATGCATAGGTACATAAAGGAAAATCTGGTCCTCGGCACGCATCCGATGTTCGGACCTTCTGCAGAGGCAAAAGGCCAGAACTTCATACTTACACCGGTAAATGGGAAGGAGAAGGCATTCGCCCTGCAATTCTCCAAATACCTTAAGTCAAAGGGCTTCAATGCCATATTGATGGCTCCAAGCAAGCACGACCAGATGATAGGCGCTGTCCTTTCACTTACGCATTTTGTAGGGTTCGTGACCGGAGACACGTGGAAGGAGTTGAGGATACACAAATTCATCAACACCAGCAGCACAAGCTTCAGGTTCCTGAAGTCATTTGTAGAGAGCGTAGTAGATTCAAGCCCTGAATTATACTCATATCTTCAGGTGGGAGTTCCGGGTGCTTATTCGGTTGAGAAGCTATTTGTGAAGAAGTCGCTGGAGTGGTCAGAGCTTACCCGAAGCAAGAACCAGAAGAAGCTTGAGAGAAAGATGTCAGTTCTTAGGAAATACGTATCAAAACTGTAAATTGCAGGACAATTAGCTATAGCTGTACAATACGGTTACCTGTTCCTCGACTCCCTGCCTTCCGTTGAAGAATATTGGAGTCTGAGACCTTGGCGAGCTTAATCCCGCGTTAGAATATAGAGGGAAAGGATATACATAGCTCCTTGACACTGTTATATTCCTTATCTTGACAGTGTTATTTCCCGATAGAACGGTTGCCTGCGAGGTCGCATTCTGCAACGCCAGAGCAAGGGCAGATTGGGTAAGCTGGCCGACCTGTGAGTTTGTAAACTGTGCGGAGACTTGGTTTATATATACGTCCTGTATCAGCGAGAGGGTGGCAAGCAGGGCGGTAACGTTCTGAACCTGTGGAACAGATACTGATACTAGCTCAGTCGCCTCGTAATTGCTGCTGTTCCATACCTTCTGGAGCGAATAGGATTGGGTGCGTATCCTGCTTGTGTTGCTATCTATGTATTTTAGCACAGTGTAGTTGAATTCGTTTAACGTAAGGCTAAGGTTAGCCGTCGCTATTTCAGACGTAGCCCCAGTTCCATTCATAGATACGTACAATGTGGCCGACTGAGGGTAGGCATAGCTGGTTCCAGAGGCCGTAACTGTTATGTATGTAAGTCCCTGGTTCTGGAACGCGCCGTTAGGGTATAGAACAGAAAGCACGAGTACTATTGCCATCGCTACTATTGCAACAACTGCAATTATGAACAATAGCACTTCTGTCTTGATAAAAACACCAATACTACTATTATCGGAAAAGAATATAAATTAAGCTTAGCCTCTGCAAAGGCTACAATCCGCATATTATTTATTCAAGTTCAGCATAATCAATAATCATGTTCGGGAAAGCCGATCTTGGCAACACCTATTATTACGGAAGCGATACCTACAGGTACATAAACGATCTCATAGGCAAGGGGGGTGAGGTACTCATAGTCTCACCATATGTTGACCGATACTACGCAAAATTAATACTAGAGAAATCAAGGGGAAGGAAGTTCTATCTTATCTCCTCATCAATGGAGGGAGATGTGCTGAGGATGTTCAATGGCGGCTCGCGGCTGTGGATTCCAGCATACCTTGGCCTTTCAATAATACTTCTCGGGTTGCTGCTGTTTATCGGCGCCATGGGCATGCTCCTCATGCTTTCCACTGCGCCCATATTAATAGGCATAATAAAGAATGCAGGGAAAGGATCAGGAGTGAGGCTAAAGGTTCCAAAGCAGTTCGTTCACGCCAAGATGTACATCTCTGAAGGAATGGCGATAACAGGTTCTGCAAATCTTACATACAAGGGAACCCACAAGAATGTAGAGCAGATAAACGTAATCTACAACAGGCCTGACATAGAGAGGCTCAAGAACCAATTCTGGAGGATGTGGGGCAGGCTCTAAGCCAAGCTTGTTATCTTGCCTGATGCGAATATCCTGGGGCTTTGGTCGCGTATAAGCATGAAGCTGTCTCCCTGAAGCACAGATATGGGCTTCTCGAAGCTGATCCTTGCGTTCTGCCCATCCACCTCCTCTATCTTGGAGACTACGTGGGAGAAGTTTGACACGAGCATGTATCTTTTTCCAGGCTCCATCTTCTCATTTGCGAAAGAGCTGATATTGATTGACGCAGTCATCCCTTTTACCTTCTGGAATGGCTTAGCCGTGAACAGGTCTCCCTTGTCAACTTCGCCGTATTCTATTCCCTTCACAGCCAGCCCTACGCGCGTTCCGTACCCTGCCTCTGAAATATCTACGTCCTGGCTCTGTATGGATTTTATGCTTACCTGTTTTCCGGAGCTATGGTATACAGAATCATGCACCATCACTTTTCCTCTGGTCACCACCCCGAGTATAACTGTGCCTATTCCCTTTACAGGAAAAGCCTTGTCTATGTCTATCCTCAGGTCTCCATCATGCTGCTCCTTATGCGCCACTATCCTCGCAAGCAGCTCGTTCCTACTGCACACCTCAAAATCTTTGAGCAGTCCGTTGATCATCTTTGAGATATCATTCTCGTTCAGGACAATGGCGTGCTTGCCAAGCAGCGACGCTGCCACTATCACTTCGCCAAGGAACTTGTCAACAGTCTCAGTGCTTATCACTACCTGACCGGATATCAGCATCGTCTCCGCCAAGTTGTAATATATCTTGTCCTCTTTGTTTGGCGGCATCATGACGACTATGATGTCGTTGTCGATCTTCCTGTTGAAGAATATGAGTCCCTCCTCCGAACCCTTCTTGCCTATGAATGCGGCTACATCCTCATTTACTGGTACCGATACTATATAATTCATTTCAACATCTATGAGAATCTAATATCAAGGTCTCCGGCATAGCTGAATTCCGGGCACTTCATGTACAGGCTTATTATGTAGCTGTCCTTCTTGTCAGCCTTTATAGGCAGTTTTGGGTCGGTGCTCACTATCTCAAACGGCGCGCTGACTTCTATCTTGTTTACCGTGTCTCCTAAGGAGAGCACCTTGTAGATCTGCAGGTTCTGCTTGAAGAGCTGTGATTTCTGCATGGATGTTGTTACGCCGGAGTCCTCAAGCTCTATTGACTTGTCGCCATGATGCAATGTTACCTTCTTTATGCTTATTGTCACATTGTTTGCAGACTCATTGCCGAAGTTTATTGACAGCGGCCCTTCCCACGTGACGTCAGGTGCAGCTATCTTGAGAGTGAACATCGTCTTTGACATGTAAGGCACCTCCACAGGCAGTTTTGGACTGATGTCAACAAGCCTGAACGGAGATCCAACGGTTACGCTGCTCAATACTATTTTTGGTCCTTTCAGGTTATCGGGAAGAAGATTACTGCCCATCTTGTTCTGGAACGGTATGCGCAATTCGAATACCGGTTCCGAGACTTCCATCCCTGCAAGTCCATGTGAATTGCCCATAAACTTCAGGTTTATGCTAGTTATCGTGACCTTTTTGACAGAGGTTTGCACTTTCTTATTTCCAAATAGCCTATCAATAATTGAAACCAATTTATCACGGCAAGGTCCAGCTAAATTATATGGATTAGAACCTTTATATCTTTGTTGTTACTACAGATTATAGGTGTTCTGTTGTTAGATCTTAATTCTAAGGCCCCGGATTTCAATCTCGAAGGGTCGGATGGAAAGAAGCACAGCCTCAAGGACTTTTCAGGAAGGTATCTCGTAATGTATTTCTATCCGAGGGACGACACACCAGGGTGCACAATCGAGGCAAAAGGATTCACCTCAAAGATAGACGAGATACGCAAACTCGGCGCGGATGTAGTCGGAATAAGCAACGACGATATAGCGTCGCATACCAAATTCTGCTCAAAATACGGGCTGAGGGTGCTCCTGCTATCGGATCCCTCAAATGAAGTCATAAAGAGCTACGATGCATACGGAAACAAGGGAATATTCGGGTTCGGAACGCTCAGGAAGACATTCATAATAGGCAAGAAGGGAAATATAGTAAAGGCATTCAATAAGGTAAACCCGCTGGGCCATGAAAAAGAGATAATTGCGGCGATAATGGAGCTGGAAAAATAAGGTGCAAAAATGGCAGCAAATCACAAAAAATCGGAATCGGAGGACTATCAGACCTTGGGAGACAATGTAATCCCGACCAGATACTCATTAAACTTCAAGCCAAACTTCAGAACCTTCAAGTACGAAGGCATGGCGCTGATATCAGTCCAGATAAAGAAGAGCACAAAGGAGATATCCCTCAATGCTGCCGAGCTTGAGATAAAGAGTGCGTCAGTGCTGTCTAAATCAGGCGAACTCAAAGCCTCAGTAAAGGAGGACAGAGAGAAGCAGAGAATAACCATTAAGCTGAAGTCTAGCGTCAAGGGCAGCGCCTCAATAAAAATCAAATTTACCGGAACGAACAACGAGAACATGTACGGATTTTACAGGAGCAGGTATCTCCACGGAAAGGCCACAAAGTACATACTTACCTCGCAGTTTGAGGCTGCGAATGCAAGGAACGCATTCCCATGCTTTGATGAGCCCTCTTTCAAGGCGATTTTCGATGTGTCGATGACTGTAGATAAGGATATGGACTGCATATCAAACATGCCTGTGCTATCAGTTAAAAAAATAGGCAAGTCCATAAAGGAGGTTAGGTTCAAGGAGACTCCAAGGATGTCAACCTATCTTCTTTATCTTGGAGTAGGCAATTACGATTACGTCAAGGGCAAGCTTGGGAAGATAGAAATCCGCGTGATAACGATGCCGGGAAACAGGAAACTGGCCCAGTTACCTCTTGAATACGCAAAGAAGTTTATAAAGTTCTTCGAGGATTATTTCGGTGTCAAATATCCTCTTCCAAAAGTGGACTTCATTGCCATACCTGACTTCGCAGCAGGGGCAATGGAGAACTGGGGTGCGATAACCTTCAGGGAGACCGCACTTCTTGCTGCCAGCGACAGCTCCGTTGCCACAAAGCAGAGGATAGCCGAGGTCATAGCCCATGAGCTCGTCCACCAATGGTTCGGCGACCTTGTTACTATGAAGTGGTGGAACGATCTCTGGCTCAATGAGAGCTTCGCCACGTTCATGAGCTACAAGGCGCTTGATGCACTATTTCCCGAATGGAAGATGAAGATCGAATACAAGCGTGAAGTCATAGCTACGGCTTTTGGTGCAGATCAGCTCAAGTCGACCCACCCAATAAGCGTATCCGTGAAATCCCCGGGCGAGATAGACCAGCTTTTCGATGAGATAAGCTATGAGAAGGGCGGCACAGTACTTAACATGATAGAGCATTACTCCGGATACGAAATATTCAGAGAAGGCCTGCACAACTATCTAAAAGATCACTCATATTCAAACGCCACAAAATTTGACCTGTGGAGGTCCATAGATGACGAAGCAAAGCGCAGGAGCAAGAAGATGAACGTATACAGCGTAGCAAGCTTCTGGGTGGACAAGCCAGGATATCCGATCATACGTGCAAAGAGGTCAGATTCAGGAATAGAGCTGGAACAGAAGAGGTACTTCATGCTGAACAAGATATCTGACAATACCGTATGGCCAATACCAATAAACTACTCGGTTTCAGGATCTGAGCATAATATGCTATTCGATAAAAAATCTGCAAACATACCTTTGGTTGCAGACCAGTGGATAAAACTGAATTCCGGCCAGAACGGCCTTTACAGGGTTGTATACGATGAAACTGATATAGAAAAATTGGGGCATCTCATAAGGGACAAGAAACTGAGCGGAGCCGATTCTTGGGGAATAGAAAACGATATATATGCAATGTCGAGATCTGGAAGGGTAGCCGCAGGCAGCTATCTAGAGTTTGTTGACAAGTACTGCTTTGGCGGCGAATATCCTATGAATGCAAATGTGCTTGACCACCTCGGATGGATAAGCGACATGCTTTACAAAGAAGGAAACACCATGCCAAAGGAGCTCATAATAAGATACAGCAATGAGATTCTCGACAATCTGGGATGGGATAGGAGAGAGCGCGAGAGCACATTCAACACAATGATGAGGTCAGCAGCGATAATGAAATCAGGAATGGCAGGACACCCAACTACGATAGACAGTGCAAAGGAGATATTCAATGATTACATAACGCATGGAAAGGAGATTGAAATAAATATACGCGCGGCGGTATTTTATCTCAACGCATGGGTAGGTGATGAAAAGGTATTCAATACGTTCAGGCAGAGATACATAAAAGAAAAGGTTCCTGAGGAAAAGGCCAGGTTCCTGAGGGCACTGGCCATGTTCAATGATAAGAGGCTACTTCTCAATGCTTTCGAATTTTCGATGTCGCAGGAGGTCAGGCCTCAGGACTCGTTCGTGATAGTCGCCATGGGCTCGTCAAACCCTGCCGGAAGCGAACTGATACTCGAATGGACAAAGAAGAACTGGAAGCAGCTCAAGAAGAGATTTGCAAGCGGCACCCACATGCTCAGCAGGTATGTAGACAACCTTTCATGTCTGAAGACCAAAGAGGATCTGGACGAGGTCAAGGCGTTCTTCAGCAAGAAGGAGAACAAGAGAGATGACATCGCCCACGCGCTGGCAAACACACTGGAAGAGATAGAAGCCAACATACAGTTCATGGAAGCTAACAGATGACTATAATGCTTTTCCCAGAAGACAGACAGAGGTATTTCCATACGCCTTAGCCATAATCCTCTCCCCAATCTTTGCATCGCATTCAGATCTGTCCAGAGCGATTATCCTGTAACAGTCATCCCTCCCTATGAGAGACCTGCCGTTCTCCTCTGTTATAAGCACGCTTTCCCTTGATCCGACCAGCTTTGAGAAGTCCTCTCTTTGCACCTCCCTTGCAAGCCTAGACATCTGCAAGCTCCTCTCCTTTATCACAAGGTTCCCTAGCTGCCTGAGCTTGGAGGCCTTCGCATGCGGCCGAGCCCCGAACTTCGAGACGTTGGTGAATGTCGGCCTGACATTCCATATGAAATCCATAGACTCGCCAAAATCGAGAGCGCTCTCAGAAGGGTAGCCGACTATCATGTCGGTCTCTATGCTTATTCCTGGAACCTTTGTCCTGAGCTCCCTGACGCTCTCGCAGAACTGCTCTATCGTGTATCTCCTGTCCATCTCCCTTAGCACCTTGTTGCTTGCAGACTGGAGCGGCAGGTGTATGAACCTGTAAATCCGCCGGTCTCCGTATCCTTCTATAAGTTCATCTATGTACTTATTGAGGTGCTCTGGATTAAGCATGCCTATCCTTACTCTAAAATCACCTTCTATGTCTGCAATGCCAAGCACAAGCCTGCCTATGTTCGTGCCGCGATCCAGTCCATAAGCTCCCACATCTTGGGATGTTAGCTCTATCTCCTTCGATCCGCTCTTTACACTAAGTTCTATCGCCTTAAGTATCAATTTTTCTGAAAAGCTGTTGAGAGGGCCCCTTGCGAACTTCGTTTCGCAGAAATTGCAGCTGCTGAGGCAACCTTCACTTATCGGAACCCTTGCTATTACTGATCCATAATGCTTGGCGTATTGGAGCTTGTCATTCCTGGAATAACCTGAATAATCGGCTCTGCAGTTATCGTTGATTTCGTCTATCGCGTCTGCTATCCTATGCACATTGCTTGTGGTGACTATGCTTGCATTCGGCGCAGCTGCAAGTATCCTGTCAGGATTTGCTCCTGCCATGCATCCTGTGGCTATCAATCTACCCTTTCCTGCCGATATCTTCCTTATCCTGTCAAGTATCCTCTGCTCCGTGGGCGTCTTGACAGTGCAGGTATTGATTATAACATAGTCATATCTGCTTCCCTGCCTGTACCTGCCCCTCTCAACATCAATTCCCTTAGACTTGAGGATTCCTTCCATTATGTCGCTGTCAGCCCTGTTGAGCGTGCAGCCGTACGTCTCTATTATAGCGCGTGGCATGTGCACCATAAACTATTAAAATACTACTGCTTTATAATCTACTACTTATCATAGATATTAAAGTGGTTCACGTGATGTGCGAAAGATGCGGAAATAACATACACAAGTACAATACATGCAATTACTGCAAGCGCAAGGTTTGCATTAACTGTGTTAAGAGTTCAAGGAGGGTCTCAAAGGTGATAAGGCTGGTCATATGCAAGGACGATTGGTCTAAGATGCCCTCAAGGAAGGCATTCAAGAGTGCGGCAAAGGAGTAGTCAATCCCTGTCTATTCCTATTTCTATCTTCTCACCCTCAAGGTCAAACTCCTTTACGAAGCTGGACTTTACCTCGCCGAACCTCGATAGCCCGGAGGCGTTAAGGTCTGTTTTCACCTGCTTCAGGTTCCTCTGCACCATTTCGTGAAGATCAGATGAAACCCTATACACTATTTTTATTCTGTCCCCCTTCTTCAGACCCATCTCCTTCCTCGCAATCTGGACCCTCCTCTCGAATTCTCTGAGCATCGCTTCCTCCTGCAGCTCCTTGCTTATCTCCTTATTAACATACGCTATCCCGTACCTGAACGGTATTGCATTTTCCCCCTCGACTCTGTCTATCGTAGTGAAGTGACTCTGGTTTATCGTGAATGTCCCACTGTCTGTGTGAATATGGTACTCGCCTGACTTTGCTACTGTGTCGGAAAGTTCCTTAGGATCTGCTGCTATTATCCCATCGCCTACAGCTTTGGCATCCTTCCTAAAGTCAGGGCCTATCTTAGAGAAATTTGGCCTGACCTCTACATTTGATCTGCCAGCCCTCTTCGCGTCAAGCTTCTTTATGTTAGTGTAATCCTCAATGATGTAAGATAACTTCTCAAGCGTCTGTAGTGTATGGTCATTGTTTGCCTCTATAGTTGCCTTTGCAAGTGGCCACCTGAGCTTCACGTTAGCCTTCTCCCTGCTGTTCAGTATTGCGGTTATTGAATCTAGCACAATCTCGAATGACTTCTCGGCATCCGCACTTATCAGCCTATCGCTGTACTTGGGCCATGATTCCAGGAAGATGCTCTCAGCGAACGCATATCTGTCAAGGTATATCTTTTCCGATGAGAATGGCGCCATGGGGGCGATCATTATCAGGGTATTGAAGAACACATAGTTTAACACGTCAAGGGTGGCCTTTGACTCCTTCTTAGAAGAATAGAGTATCTTCTTCTTTGCTATCTTGAGGTAGAACCTGCTGAGGTCCATGGTTATGAAGGAGCGGACCGCGTTGACGGCCCTGTAGGTATCGTAATTATCAAGGTTTTCCGTGGCCGTCTTAATGGTCGAGTTAAGCCTTGACACTATCCATGCGTCCTCATGGCTTAGCCTCTCCAGTTTCGAAGTCATTCTTATCCTCTTCCGATCATATGACACAGCATCAGAATACTCCTGTAGGAGGTTTGATATGTTGTAAAGAAGTATCACAGTCCTGTTGGCCTCGTTTATCTTCTCCATGCTGAAGATAAGGTCAAGCTGTGGCGTATGCGATGTACACCACAGCCTGAATGAGTCTGCGGTCACAGTTTTAAGTATGTCATTGAGGGGTACATAATTGCCTATCTTCTTATGCATCTCCCTTCCGTCGCTTCCAAGCATCATACCGTGCATGACTACATTCTTGTACGGCCTCTTTCCATGCACTATCACGCTAGACTTGAGCTGGTAGGAGAACCATCCCCTTAGCTGCTCTATTGCTTCAAGTATGAAGTCGATAGGGAAGAGGAGCCTGAACTGCTCATCCGTAAGGCTTGCCCTGTAAGCTATGCTTGAGTCGAACCAGACGTCAAGGACATCCTTCACGCGCTTCATCTGTGCTGTGCACTTCGGGCACTTCACAACCACATCGTCTATGTAAGGCCTATGTATGTCTGTGAGCGAATCAACGTAGTCCTTGTTGACAGCAACCTTCTTGAGGTCATTTATGGATCCGGCAACAAACCTATTTTCGCATTCGGTGCACTCCCACACTGGTATTGGTATGCCCCAGTACCTCTGCCTGGAGATTGCCCAGTCCGGGGAGCTCTGCAGAACGTCCTCCTGCCATTTTGCAGCGTCTTTAGGGTGCCACGAAACCTTCTTGTTCTCAGAGATTAGCTTGCCCTTAATCTTCTGCACGTTTATGAACCACTGCTCCGTTGCTATGTATATCAGCTTGGTGTCGCATCTCCAGCAGTGCGGATAACTGTGCAACATAGTTGAATTGTGTATTAGCACTCCAAGCTCCTTTAGGTCTTCAAGCACTCTCTTGTTTGCGTCTACAGGTACCATCAGCCCATGATACTTTCCAGCTTCGTCAGTGTAATTTCCCTGCTTATCAACAGGCGAAAATATCGGAAGCTTGTTCTTCTTTCCTATAAGGTAGTCCTCAAGTCCGTGTCCCGGGGCAATATGCACTATGCCGCTTCCCTCGGAAGACGACACGAGTTCCTTTGCCATTATAATCCTATGGTGCCTCCTGAAGTCTTTCTGCATCGGCACATTTACCTCAAGAGGATTTATGTAATGTATTCCTTCCATTTCAACTCCGTAAAACTCCCCCTCCACAACCACGCTCTCCTTCAGCAGTTGCGATACGGCATCCAGCCTGCTCTTGACAAGCACATACCGTCTATCACCTATTCTTGCTATAACATACCTCTCATCCGGGTTTACCGCAGCTGCAATATTGGCAGGAAGCGTCCATGGCGTTGTGGTCCATATAAGAAGATGAAGATCCCTACCAATCTCTATCTTCGCCTTTGAAAGTTTTTCGTCAACCTTGAATGCCACGAATATCGACGGATCTGTATCATTCCTGTACTCCACCTCCATGCTGCCCTGCGATACTGATGTCCCGCAGCTGGTACAATAGGTTGTGGCTCTCCTGTCCTTGTAAAGGAAGCCCTTCTCGTCCATCTGCTTCAGGTAGCTCCACGCAACCTCCATATACGGCATCTTAGACGGTATGTATGGGTTCCCAAAATCAAGTGACATACCGAACCTGTAATAGTCCTTATCCATCCTTCCTATGTATGCCTCAACGTACTCCCTGCATGTCTTTATGAAGTTCTCTACTCCTATCCTGTCCTCTATCTCCTTCTTCGATTTTATACCGAGCTGCGCCTCAGCCCTCTTCTCTATCGGCAGTCCATGGACATCGTATCCGGCTCTGTCATAAACGTCATATCCTCTGAACCTCTTGTACCTAAGTATCACGTCCTTCATCGACTTGACCCACATCTGCCCAGGATGAAGGTCTCCGCTCACGAAAGGAGGGCCGTCAAGGAAGTAGAAGGGCTTCCTGCCCCTGTTCTTCTCCCTAGTCGCCTGTAGTATCTTGTGATCAGTCCAATATTCGAGTATCTGCTCCTCATTCTTGTTAAGATCGAACATAAAAGGCACTACAAATTGGATTTCGATATAGTATATTAAACCAATTATTAAATGCTTTTGCTGTAAAACCTTAATGTCAGTGACCCGAATGAGATCTGCAGACGCCACAACCTTAGTCAGAGTGCTGTTGATAGTTTTTGTAGCCTATCTTGTACTGGCCAAGTTCAACCCTATCGCGATAATAATACTGATAGCAATAGCACTGCTGCTCGATGCTGTTGACGGGTTTTTTGCGGTAAACGAGGCGAGCAACGGTGTGGTCGGATTCGCCACATACATTAGGTCGCTAATGGGCAACCGGAGATCCATGAAAACTGTGAAGAGATTCAAGGAGAAGCTTTCAAACACTGCAAAATTCGGACCGAGGATAGATGTAGCAGGAGACCGCGCAGTTGAATACATACTGTGGGTAGTTTACACCGTTGCTGGGGTGGTGCCTCTCTTCGTAGTATTCATTGTAATAATAAGGCACTCCTTCGTTGACGCCTTCATGGCTGCAAAGGGGACATCGTCAAAGATGAAGACCAAGTTCGCAAGGATGGTATACTCATCAAACATTGGTCGCGGAGGAATAAACGTGGTAAAGTTCCTGACTTTCTCATATCTCGCGCTTGTTTACATATCAGCATATCCTGCATGGATAGGATATGTGCTTGTTACTATACTGGTGGTTTACATACTCCTTCGTGGTGCAGCCGAGCTTTGCGAGGCATACGCACAGTGATTTGATGCTAAAGAGATGCATAGTTACCAGCTGCATAGTGGTCAGGAACGGCAGGATACTCCTTATAAACCATAAGAAGTTCAAGAAATGGATGTATCCCGGAGGCCACGTCGAAGAGAACGAGACTCCGATAGAGGCAGTGAAGAGGGAGACGAAGGAGGAGACAGGGTACAACGTCTCTATAGTTGGGCCCATGCCGGTGGGTTTGAAGGGATATAAGCCTGCCAGGGAGCTACCGGCGCCATTCACAACCGTATACGAAGATGTCCACTACAAGACTGGGAGGCATATGCACTTCGACATCATGTACTTTGGCATTGCAAAGGGCAGGCAGGGCAGGCTGGCAAAAGGTGAATCGCCAAAACTTAGATGGATATCTGAAAAGGAGCTTGATGGCATAGATACTTATTATAGCGTAAGGAAGATTCTGAAATATTCGTTCTACGCTATCAAAAATAAAATGTTAAACGGCTGAACTAATGAGACCAGAAATAAGCATAGTGATCCCGGCGTTCAACGAGGAGAAATACATAAAGTATCCTCTCGATGGCATTAAGAGGCAGACCTTCCGCAACTTCGAGATAATAGTCGTTGATGGAGGCAGCACTGACATGACAAGCAAGATCGTCAAGAAGAACGGCGGCAAAGTGATACTTGACAGACAGAGCAATATCGGAGCTGCGAGGAATGCAGGAGCAAGGCTCGCTAAAGGCGACCTAATAATGTTCACAAATGCCGACACGCGCGCATCAAAGGACGTGCTTAATATATACTCTGAACTTTTCAAGGACAAGCACATTGTGGCCGCATCAGGGCCCCTCGTGCCATTGGAAAAAACCACTAGGTTCATAAGATTCGGGTACAAATTTGCCTCGGTTTATCTTGCAAGGATCTCATTTGCCATAGGCAAGCCTGCGATAAGCGGGTCAAACTTCATGGTCAGGAAGTCTGCTTTCAAGAAATGCGGAGGATTCGATGAATCCCTAGTAACCTATGAGGATCTGGACCTTACGCTAAGGCTGAGCAAGCTAGGCAAGATAAAGTACGTCAAGAGCGCAGTTGTAGCCACGAGCACAAGAAGGATAGTGAAATGGGGTGTGGTCAGATACATACTGTTCAATGCAGGCAATGTCCTGAGATACAATCTCTTCCATAAATCCAAGGAGAATTACGAGCCAATAAGATAGTTGTTGAACATGCCTCCTGAGATAAGCGTAATAATACCTGCGTTCAACGAGGAGAAGTACATAAGGTATCCCATTGAGGGCCTGAAGAGCCAGACCTTCACTGATTTTGAGACGATAGTGGTCGATGGCGGCAGCGAAGACAGGACTGTTCAGGTAGCAAGGAGATCCTCAAAGGTGATAGAGAGCAGGAAGAGGGGAGTCAGCGGTGCAAGGAATAAGGGAGCAGAAATAGCAAAGGGCAGAATATTCTTGTTTCTTGATGCTGACACAAAGCCATCCAAGGGGCTGCTTGAAGCCTACCACAAGGTATTCTCAGATAAAGAAGTAGTCGCGGCAACAGGTCCTATATACCCATTAGAGAAGACAAAGAGAAGGATAAATATGGGATACTCTTTTGTCTCAATTCTGTTTGTCAAACTGTCAATAATTCTGAGAAAACCGAAAATAGTAGGCTCAAACTTCGCAATAAGAGCGGACAAGTTCAGGAAATCTGGAGGGTTCAACGAAAAGCTTATGACCTATGAGGACTGGGATCTATCAGACAGGATAAAGAAGTACGGCAAGATACGGTATTCGGATGATGCCAAAGTATATACCAGCGCAAGGAGGATAATTGCATGGGGGATCTCGGGATATTTCCTATTCTACCTCATAAATATCATAATGTATCATGTGCTAAGGAAGACAAGGAACAACTACAAGGTTATACGATAGGCAGTGCAGTTTTCGATACATATAAAAGTCTTTTTATACAAATATCAATAGTCTATTCTGTCTTCTGCACTGTGAGGTAAGTTTATGGATTACACTAAGTTTGAAAAGGCAACGATTATAGGTGCCAGGGCACTGCAGCTCGCATACGGCGCTCCACCTCTGATAAAGGTGCCAGCCAACGTGGTAGAGCCGCTTGTACTCGCAAAACTCGAATTTGACGAGGATGTTATACCAATTATTGTAGTAAGGAAAACGGCAGCACAGTGAGATTTGGATGGATCAGCAATATGACATTATTGTAGCAGGTTCGGGAATTTCAGGGTGCCTTGCCGCTGCAGGCGCCGCAATGGGTGGCGCAAAAGTACTTCTTCTTGACAGGAATGATTATTCACAGGCGGGTAAAAAGACAAACTGGGGATGGGTATGCGGAGACGCAGTGGCAAAGACACACATTGATTTTATCAACAAAGAGATAGGCCTTAAGCTTACCGAGCCGGTGCTTGACGTTGCGGTAGAGGGGGTACAGGTTCTAAGTCCGGATCTCACGAGAAAGTTCCAATTCGAGGGAGCAGGATTCAGTCTGGACAGGCCAAAGCTAGCCAAGGTTCTTGTGGACTTCGCAGTCAAGAGCGGAGCAGAATACCTGCCGCACCATGAAGTCGAGGGTCCGATACTGGAGAATGAGGTAGTTGTGGGGGTATACGGAAGGGATGAAAAAGGCGCACAGTACAAGGTGAAGGCAAGGCTTGTCATAGACGGTCTTGGTGTCGCAAGCACGATAAGGCGGAAGCTTCCACATAACAAGTACATAGAGAACATGGTAAGCACCGACGATATAGAATCAACAGGCAGGTACATATACAACTTCGACCCTGCAGGAGAGGACGTAAAATATTACGATAAAAAGAATGCACTAATACACCTGAACCAGCAGCTCGCTCCAGGCGGATACGGATGGGTGTTTCCAAAGTCAAGCGGAAGGGTGAACATAGGAATAGGCGTAGAGAAGAAGAGCCTTGAGGTAAGGAATGCAAAGCTCAACAAGAAGGATACGCTCCACATGCTCATAGACCAGTATGTTGAATGGAATCCTCTAATAAAAAATGTCAGGATCGACGAGACGGATGCAAACGGAAAGGGATACTGGTCGGTTACCGTAAGAAGGCAGTTCGACAGTCTGGTCTTCCCCGGATACATGGGCACAGGAGACAGTATGGCGATGCCAAATCCGATAAGCGCAGGGGGTATTGGACCTGCAATGACCTCTGGCGCAATAGCAGGAAAGATAGCGGCAGATGCGATATCGGCGAATGACACAAGCATGGAGTTTCTATGGAAATACAATTTCAGGTACAATGAGGTCTATGGAAACAAGACTGCAGGGCTTGAGGTGTTCAGGATCTATCTGCAGTCTCTCAACAACGACCTAATAAATTACGGGATGACAAAGTTCCTCACAGAGGAGGAGGCCGTGGAGATAAGCTATGGGAACATACCAAAGATAACAATAGCGAGCACTTTCAACAAGGTGCTCAGCGGAATATCAAACATAAACGCATTCAAGAACCTCTTGTTTACTGTAAAGAGAATGAAGGAGATGAACGAGTTGTACACACGTTATCCAAGCAGCCCGGCAAGCTTCGATGCATGGAAGAAGACAGTTAATGAGAACATGCACGAAGTGAAGGAGAAGTTCAAGCCAAATCCAATCTGATCAAATGCGCGAAAAGAACAAGGCCCGTGCAGAATTAATGGAATCTGCAGACTCATTTTTCAAGAATGTATTTTATTTGAAGATAAATAATAATGGACTATCCCTAAAGGAGATAGAGAAGTTCAGAACCTTTCCAAGGATAATTGCCAATCAAGGAATAAGCATCAGCAGGCTGGCGGAGCTTGCTGGCGCAGAGTGGGCCATAGCAGACCTCGTTGTATACAACGTTTTAATGAGCGTGGAACAGCTTGCACGGCATGGCCTCGTAACAGAAGTCAGAGATGGCGTACTCCCCACTGAAAAAGGAATAAGACTCTTCTCCTTTTTTGAGGATGATACGGAAGTAAAAAACTGGTTGGACAGTGCAATAAAGAAGGCGCAGTCAGAAGGTGTGGACATTGATCGCTTCACCAAAAATGTAGAAAAAGTACGGGCAGTCATCGGCGGAATTATTGCACTATATGGAGAAGAGCTTAAAGATGCAAGAAGGTAAAATTAAGTTTGAGGGTACGCTCTTATCGCGTCAGTGGATTTCCGTACAGGTCATAGGCTCTGATTCTGTTGAAATCGAAAAGTCTGTTATTGAGCAGAGGCAGGTGCTCTTCTGTTTCATATCCTATCCTGCTTCCTATTATTAGCCTGTTGAACGCCGGTGCGCAAATCAGCGTTATCTCTTTATTATACTTCTTGTAATTCTGGATCATTCCATCACCTACCGGTGCTACAAGCCATGCCTTCCTGTCGATTCCATTGACCTGAGCAGCAATATGTCCATGCCCGCATATAATATATTTCTTCATAACAGCTTCATCTGAAGGCATTGCGTTTCCATGCATAAGTGCACAGTCTGAAAGTATTATCTCCTTCTCTATCTTTGCCTTGACACCCATCTCCGTTGTCAGCGCTTCTATGTATGCGTCATGGTTGCCTTTAGCTATCAGCACGTTTATCCCATCAAGCTCCCTGAAGAACCCTCTGAACGACTCCAGTTCCTCCCTTGTCATGTTAGCAAGCCTGTCCTTGACATCACCAAGGAAGACCACACCCTTCGCTCTATTGGATTCGCAGAGTCCCCTTATCTCCCTTCCAGTTGCCCGTGCGGCATTTGGGAAGGATACTCCAGATCCGGAGAATTTCTCCTCAAGACCTATGTGAAGGTCTCCAACTGCAATCAGTTTTTCATTCTCTATAATGATTGCAGGTATCCCTTTCAAAAATGAGATGCCCATGTCAGGAATCTTTCATAAGAAGATTAATAATCTTTGTATGTCGAATATATTCTCGGTATAGATGTCGCAGGGATCTGTCCGTATAGGAAGGATAGCTGGAATAGATATAGAACTCCACTGGCTCTTCATACTCCTTATACTGTTCTTCATCTACCTTTCACCGCTCCTTGGCCTGATATGGATACTCCTGTTCATATGTGTGCTGATCCATGAGCTTTCACACTCCATAACCGCAATGCGTAACGGAATAAAGGTAAGCAAGATAATACTGCTCCCGATAGGCGGCGCATCAATCATAGACCAGACGGAGATAGCTCCAAACGTGGAGTTCAACATATCCATATCCGGCCCTATCATGAGCCTCGTTCTTGGTGGCCTATTCGGCATACTGGTCATATTTACTCCTGCAGGCATTATAACATATATCGTGCAGTACCTCTTCCTGATAAACATATTGCTAGGTCTATTCAATCTCCTGCCCGCATTTCCAATGGACGGCGGCAGGGTGTTGAGAAGCTACCTTCAAAAGAGGCAGAACTTCTATGATGCTACCATGGTAACAGCCAAGGTGAGCAGGTACTTCATGGCACTCATAATAATAGGGACACTTGTGTTCGTAGCCGTTCCATCCGGGTATTCTGTATTTTACAAAGAGATAATATTCATATGGGACATTATAATAGTATTCTTCCTTTACGAGGGAATGAAGGCTGAGGAGGATAACGTATTCATAAGGCGGGAGACAAAGGGCCTCACAATAAAGGATGCAATGAACAAGAACTACGCCATAATAAAATGGGATGCAAAGCCCAGTGAGCTGTTCAATCTGATGAAAAAGAGCCAGGAACACACAATACTAACCAAAAATCCTTCAGGGGTATACTGCGTGGTGAACGTGTTCGACAGGACGTCCTTAAACAAGTCAGGCTCTGTAAGCAGCCTTGCAGCAGAGATACCAAACCTACAGTATTCGTCAACAATATCGGACGCAGTCTCAAAGATAGAGACTACACCATTCAAAATAGGTGCGATACTCCGGGGCAAGAAGCTCATTGGGATAGCCACAGGGCAGCACATTTCAGCATTCCTTGCCCTCCACATTGCGAGCAAAACCTCGAGGAAAGGTTTTAAATAATTAAACAGATAATTTATAGTGCGACCGGTGTGCAGATGTTATACTTAAAGTCAATTGTGCTTGACAAGTTCAAGTCATTCAGGCACGCTGAGCTGCTTTTCAGCAAGGGATTCACTTGCGTTGTGGGCCCCAACGGAAGCGGAAAGAGTGTCATATTCGATGCCTTGATGGTCGGCCTTGGTGAGCCTTCCCTAAAGATGCTCAGGGTCGATACTCTGGATCAGTTGATAAACTGGAACGTGAAGAGAAAGACCGGGGAGCCGACCATCGCGCATCTCAAGATGGAGTTGGCAGGGGATGGAAAGAACGTAACAGTTGTAAAGGCTATAAGGTCAGACGGCAAGACGTCCTACAAGCTCAACGACAAGACCATGCCTAGGAAGGATGTCATAGAGTTCCTTGCAAGCGAGGGAATAAGAGTGGGCGACACAACTACAATAGCGCAGGGAGAGATAAACACCATAGCGACCCTCAACAACAGGGAGAGGAGAGAGCTGATAGACAACGCCGCAGGCATAAAGGAATATGACGACAAGAAAAGAGAGGCGCTCAATGAGCTCGAGAAGATGGACCAGAACATCATTGCTGCGAATGGGATACTGAACGAGAGGCAGGGATACCTAAACAACCTTGAGAAGGAAAAGGAGGCGGCAGAGAGCTACAAGAAAATGAATACAAGGATCAAGAACCTTAGATTCAGTGCGCTTACCATAAGGCAGAGCAGCCTAAAGCTGTCAAACGAATCATACTCTAAGGAGTTTGCGGCTCTTAATTCAAAGAAGAGCGATGCATTAGGCAGGATGTCAGATAAAAAGGGCTACAGGGACAAGCTTAATGAGGACAGTCAGAAGCTAGCCAAGGAGCTCAACAGCATAAATGCGACATCCGGAGAGACCAATTCCAAGCTAAGTGTAACTAGCAATGAGCTTGCAAAGCTTGAAGTTGAGATACCAAGCCTGCAGAAGTCAATCGAGGATAACAAGTTTGCGATAAGTCAGTACGATGCCGAACTCTCAGCTGCAGTAGAAAAAGTAAGGCTCAACAAGGCGTCTATAGAGGAGCTGAATAAGAAGATAGCGCCTCTGGAGAAGGAGCTTGGAAAGTTCAACATGCCGGAAGAGGGAGTTGACTACGAGAAGGAGCTTGCAGAGATCGGAGCAGCAATAACCGAAGGCGAGAGCAATCTAAGGGACGCTGAAAACTACATCTTCCAGCTCCAAGCAGATCTCGCATTTGCCTCCAGGGAAAGGCATGAGCTCCAGGCCAGGCTTGAGGCTTCAGAGAAGGAGGCGCAGGCAATTGCAGAGAGTAGAAAATCGATTGAATCAGAGCTTGCCAAGGCAAAGCAGGACATAGTCGTTGCTGTAGCAGCAGCAGAGCGCATAAGAAAGGAGCATTCCGCTCTGTCAAAGAGGATATTGGATATCGACGGAGAGAGGATGGTTCTTGCAGAGCAGAGAGCCATGCTGCAGCCGAGGGAGGGCAATCTCGCCGCAAAGGTATCCGAGAAGTTCGGCGAGAAGGACGGCTTCTACGGAAAGGCGGGCTCACTGTGCAAGTACAGCGGAGAGAATGCATATGCAGTCGAAGTAGCTGCAGGAAACAGGCTGGAATATTTCGTAGTGGATTCGATTGCAGTAGCCGGAAAGATAATCGATTACCTCAAGAAGAACAATCTGGGAAGGGCAACATTCATACCAATTGACGAGGTGAAATTCAAGCCTCTCCAGAATGAGAGGGATATAACACCTGTCATAGATGTGGTCAGGTTCGAAAGCAGGTTCTCAACGGTATTCTCGTACATATTCAGCGACACCTACATAATACCAAGCCTGAACGATGCAAAGAAATACGGCATAGGAAGGCACAGGTATGTCACTCTTGACGGCGAGCTTGCAGAGCAGTCAGGAATAGTCTCAGGAGGTGCAAGGAAGAAGGGGCTTTCCCTATCATCAATAGAGAACAAGATAAAGTCGCTGGAGGAGGAAAGGGCAGGTACACAGAAGAGCGCAGATATTGCTGCAGAGAGCCTTAAGGACGCTGAAAAATCAAAGTATTCCCTAGAAATCAATGTCAACAACCTGTCAGCCGGACTCAAGTCATCAGTCGATGAGCTTGCAAAGTCTGCAAAGCTGCAATCTGAGATCTCCAATCAGATCAAGGAGATGTCCGATTCGGAGACAAGGATAAGGAAGGAGACCGAAGCAAAGGATAAGGAGAAGCTGGATCTTGTCTCGTCATTGAACACAGCCAAACAGGCCCGTGCCTCCATATTCGAAAAGATAAGCGCAGCTTCGAAGAGCCTTGCAAAGTCAGTAAAGCTTAAGTCGGAGCGGGAGAAGTCTGAGAAGCTGAGGCAGGAGATAGTTGCTCTAGAGAAAAGCATATCATCACTTGCGACTGAAGCAGACATATTCGAGCATAAATCCTCAGACCTATCATATTCAATATCAGAAAAGAAGAAGCAGACTAAGGAGCTGCAGCTGCAGCTCGACGAGAGAGAGCTAAGGAGGGAGGTCCTCACCAAGTCTAAGGGAGATATAGAGAAGGAGATGAGCAGCAAGAGCGACTCCAGCAGAAAGCTTATCGAAAGCCAGAGCGCGATCAATTCTGAAATGGTAAAGGTTGCATCAGAGATAGCCAAGCTTGAGGCCGAGATTGCGAACTTAGACAGGCAGCTTAACGAGCTTCAGCTAAAGAAGGCCACGGCAGAGACAAGGCTTAATGACATAACCGCAGAGCTTTCCGCATCCGCGTACCAATCCCCAGAGCTGATGCTACTGGAGGGCAAGCCGGAGGAGATGGACATAGAGGCCAACACCCTGAAAGCCAAGCTTGAGGCCATGGGTGCGGTAAACCTTAAGGCTCCAGAGGTCTTCGAGGATATGAAGAAGCAGACCGAGGAGGCCATATCAAAGGTGGAGACTCTCCAGTCAGAGAAGGATGCCGTTCTCCATATGATAGAGGAAATAGACTCCAAGAAGCTCCAGACATTCATGGACATGCTCAACCAGGTTAACAAGAACTTCTCAAGGCTCTACAACTATGTCTTCCCAGGAAAGGCTACTATAATGCTCGAAGACGAGACAGACCCGCTCAACAGCGGCATATACATGAAGCTGAACGACGGAAAGTCTGACATACCCCTGAAGTCCCTGTCAGGAGGGCAGAAATCCATGGTGGCCCTGATGATGCTGTTTTCTATACACCTATGCAAGAAATCCTCACTGTATCTATTCGACGAGGTTGACGCAGCGCTTGACTCTGAGAATGCCAAGCTCCTGTCAAAGCTCATAAAGCAGATGAGCGATGCAGCCCAGTTCATAGTGATAAGCCACAACAACTCACTTATCGTGAATGCGGATACTGCAATAGGCGTAGCCAAGGACGAGTCAAAGGAGTCAAAGGCCATAGGCCTTGAGATAAGCAGCATGCTAAAGGGCAAGCAGCAGTGATTTGTTGAGGAAAAAACAAGATACCAAACCAGCCAAGACCAAGCAGTACGAACTCTACATACTTTACGCATTCCTTATACTCTCTGTGGTTGGCTACATAATGTTAAACAACGTGCTACTTGGCGCACTTGCGTTGGTGTTGCTGGTAATCACTATAGCCGTAGAGTTCAAGTACAGCGTAAAGGAGGAAGGCATGCGGAAGAGCATATATGATATACTTATTGCAATAGTCGCCATAGCCATCTTATGGATGATACTCATAGTGGTGCTTGGTACAACCGCCCCCATCAACGTGGTCGCAAGCTGCAGCATGCTACCTGCGCTACACAGGGGCGACATGGTTGCCCTGCATGGTATATCAAACATGACAAGCTTCCTGAATTCACACGACATCCAGATAGTAAATGTCTCCCCCAAGGAGATGAACTATACTCTAGCAAACATGGGTAGCGAGTTTCTCGCCTACTTTGCATATGATCCTTCCAACAAGTCCGCAATCTCAGAGACATTCTCCTCAAAGCAGTTCCCAGTGGCACTTTACAATACAAGGTGCATAGACACTTATGAATCCGAGGGCCTTTACAGGGACATACGCTCATGCATGGTCGATTCACAACGAGGCAACCTAATAAAATACAATTACTCCATAGAGAATATTAGCATAAGCGGGGGCAATGAGCTATACATAGTCCAGACATCGGATATAACAATAGCCAACACATCAATAAGCGAGAATTACAGCAATCCCATAATAGTGTACAAGACCACAAGCAACGACTCCTTCAGCGGTGACATAATCCACAGGCTGTTCGCCGCTATAAGGTCAGGGAACGAGTACTATCTGCTCACAAAAGGGGACAACAACGGCGGCCTTGATATACAATTCGTGAATTATCCGGTAAGCCAGAATGCCGTGGTGGGATATGTCATAGCCGATGTGCCTGCAGTAGGGTACATACGGCTGATAATTAGCGGCATGCTTGCGACTCCAGCAGGATGCAACTCAACTATATTAAGATAATCCTAATACAACATGTATGATGTAATGAAGGACGAAAAGAAAGTTATGGTCATACTTGGCAGCGGCCTGTACAATCTCTATAATGGCGATATTTCAAAGGAGATAAACGTAAATACAGAATACGGGCCTGCGAGAGTCTACAAGCTAAAAAACCAGGCAAAAGGAAGCACATTCCTATTGCTGCGCCACGGCAAGGGGCATTCTGTGCCTCCCCATTTGGTGAACTATAGGTCAAATATAATGGCTGCGAAGAAGCTTGGGATAGACTACATCATAGCGACATCTGCGGTGGGCTCCATGAACCCAAAGATGAAAGTGGGAAGTTATGTCGTAATAGATCAATTCATAGATTTCACCAAGTCAAGGCCATTCACATTCTTCAACGAGATCGGCCACGTGCAGCATACTGACGTCTCATACCCGTATTCCGAAGAAGTAAGGAAAGCGCTCATAAGCGCGCTCAAGGAGACCAAGACCAAGAAATTCGCAGAGGCCGGAACCTATGTCTGCTCCGAAGGGCCAAGGTATGAAACCATCGGCGAGATAGAGATGTTCAAGAGAATAGGCGCGGATCTTGCAGGAATGACGAATGTGCCTGAAGTCGTATTAGCAAAGGAGCTTTCAATACCTTATGCAACAATAGCCTACGTCACCAACATGTGCGCAGGAATGCAATCCGAACTGAACCACGAGGAGGTCGTGAAGATAGGTGAATCGCTGCTGCCTCAGGCAAAAAAGATACTTAACCGCGCAATCTCCATCCTGCTTGCATGATCAAAGCTCTTCCCAGGCAAACTCCAATAAGCAAACATAAATATAGGACAACCTATATATTCAAGGATGCTCTAGGATTCTGAATATCTAGGATCTAATCCTAAACACGTAGCTATTTACCTTAACACTGTGCTTCAGCTTTATGCCTACAGAATCGCCTTCAGAGGCCTCTGTCACGTCCTTTCTGTCTATCTGCATGCTGGAAATTCTCTGCTTCACAGACTCCTCCTCATCGCCTATTTCTATTATGTCCCCGATTCTGAGGTCTGAACTAAGGGTTATTGCAACAACGCCTAACCTGTCAAAGAACTGCTCGACTTTGCCAACCATTACCCTGTTTTGGCTATCAGCTGTGGCGTTCTGCTTTCTCTCCTTTGCCTCCCAAGCCTCCAAGTTCTCTATAGCACTGTCAAGATCGCGCATGATATCATATCTGCAATAAGAATTTTAAATTTTCCTAAGATATGCCTTATCTATTATGCACTTGCCAGCAGGTTCAGATGGGGACTATCTTGTGCTTCGTGCAAACGGCTACCTGTCCGTTGTAGGCAGGTCCATCTATGAGAAGAACGGAGAACTGTATGGTACGGACAGACTGAACGAAGTGCCAAACAGGCTCCACGAGGCAGACAATAAGGCATTCTACGAAAGCATTGCAAGAACCTGAAGGCTCTGATCTCAAGACTAGTCGGTTCTTATGTATCAGTAGCCGGTAGCTATAGCGGTAATCAGTACAATACATTTGCTAGGCCTAATTCTCTCTGCCTTCTATGTTATTTTAATACTTAACCTTGCCAATTTAACGTATAGGGTGTGAGGACAAGCAATCTGGCCATCTTTAGAGCGGAGGCATTCATGAAAAAATACAAAAACTGGAGCATGAAGTCCCAGTCGGCGATGGAATACCTTATGACCTATGGATGGGCCTTGCTTATAATAGCTATCGTAATGATTGCCTTCTTCCAGCTGGGCGTCTTCAATCCATTTTATTTTGCTCTGAAGGCGCAGCCCGGCTCATGCGAAGTGTTCAGGTCTGTACAAGGCGCGTCACTTGTCGGGGAGTGCTTCAATTATGTACCGGAATATGCAACCACTTTCGGCTCTTCTCCATACGACCAAATTTCAGTATCTGGCAATTTCTTTGTAGGTAGTTCATTTTCTGTGCTAGGTTGGGTATACTGGCCTTCAGAAGCAGAAATCCAGGGCTCCAGCGGCGATGGAGTTGCGCTAGGATACATAAGAAGCGGCACTGGCGGGCCGGATAAATCATTTGGCTTGATACTGAACAATGGCGGCAAATGGTCCCTAGAATTCGGAGGCGATGACTTGGTCTGCGGCTCGGGCCCTTCTTCGAACACATGGTACCAGTTCGGAGCTACTTGGAACTCTACCACAAAGCTACAAACGATATGGGTTAACGGCGTCGATTCATGCCATCGGACAAGCACAGGGACATTGAATTCTCCAGGGCCCGTATATATCGGAGGCGGAGCCAATACATGGGGCAGCGGCGGATCGTTCGCAGGCACGCTTTCCAATGTGCAGATATACAACAATTCATTATCTCCAAACAGCATAAGCGCGCTTTACAGGGAAGGAATCGGCGGCGATCCTGTGGACTTGCAGAATCTAGTAGGATGGTGGCCTCTAAACGGCAATGCGCAGGACTATTCAGGAAATGTAAACGACGGAACTGCCACAGCAGTTAGTTATACGAGCGCGTGGACTTCCGGCTATACTCAGCCTTAGCAGTCTAAGCCAGAATAGGTCTTTACCTAGAAAAGAGCGGATTTCATTGACTTATATATAACCCCAAATGAAATTTGCTCCGACCGGGATTTGAACCCGGGTTTCAGCCGTGAGAGGGCTGCATCCTTGACCGGACTAGATAATCGGAGCAAACATTTATCTTATCTGCATTGCATTATTAATTATATATTACTTATCTACCTTGGCGATGCTCTAT
>DAHWIK010000025.1 GCA_027345185.1 Microcaldota archaeon | reverse complement strand
AAGAAGCTGACCGACGGCGTGGACACCTACCTTTTCAGCGGCGAAGTTTACAACAGGTACAAATCCCTGTCGGAGGGGATGCACAAGTCCGCAAAGAGCGAGAGGTGGTACAGGAATTACGTGTCCGAACTCGAGATGCAGGGGCTGATAATGTCGTTCGATTCCGGAAAGGGCATTAGGGGGCACACTAAACTGATAAAGCTGCTGTATCCGACAAAAAAGACAAAGGCCGTGCTTGAGAAGGATCTCTTTGGCGGCGCCGCGGAGCAGCGCGCTCAGGTACTCCCCGACGAGGAATAACTGGTGTTTGATTGAGATATTACGACCTGGTGGCCCCAGGATTTGAACCAGACCCTGGTCTGGTGGGAAGGCTTGGATTCGAGAAGGTGTTCTCCTGCGGCAAGGACATAGCGTTTCTTGATTCCGATTCCGGCGCGGTTTCTGAAAGCAGATTTGTCTGCGCCGGATATAAGGGCAATGGTATGATGGCTGCTATACGGAACGGAGCCTCTGCCATAGTTCCTCTGGGGCTTGAAATTGAAAGGAAGGTAGCGGAATACGCAGAAGGCAGCGAAACCGTGGTATGCGTGCCGGTTTCCAGGATAATTTCGGGGTTCGGCTTCAACAGGCTCAGGAATATAGGCAGGGCCAAGTCGCTTTTGAGGGTCTGCAGGAAATACGGGACAAAGTTTACTTTCGTAACTTTTGCAGAAAACGCGTTCGGCATGCTCTCTTACATGCAGGTCATAGAGATAGCAAAAATGCTGGGAGCGAGCGAAAGCGAGGCCAGGGCCGCGGTTTCAATTGCAAACAGGTTAATAGTGACTGGTGAAATCCAGTGAGGATAAAAAAGAGGTATTTGATGGTCGAGTCCGCGCTGTCCATACTGGACAGGGAAGAATTTAAGAGGCAATTTTACAGGGAACTTCTCCTTGTATTGGGCGAGCTCGGATACCACAAGGTAAATCCTAGGATAATCAGATTCATAGGCGATAGGAGATTCGTAATGAAAGCGGATCTTGAAGGTGTTTCTGACGCTATAAGGGCCACTGCGTTGATAAACAGGATTGGCGAGCAGAACACGGCATTCTATACTCTGGGCTCTTCGGGCACCATAAAGGCCCTGACAAAGACTGCGCCAGAGGATGCCTAATTACCTGTATAGGTCTCTATTTTCTTTGGACTTCATGTCAGCCTCGGACCTTAATACCGATTCCCTGAGCGCGTTCAGGTATTCATCGTCCCCGGATATTACTATCCTGAACTTGTCCTCGTCCTTGCTGTACTGTATGTCAACCATCACGTTATTAGACTGCGCAGCTTCTAGCAGGCGCCCTTTGGCCTCGCCATCCAGCTTAAGCGTTATTACTATTGGGGCTCCTTCGAACCTCTTCTGAGTCTGTGGTGCTTTTTGCCCTTCTTTTTCTTGCTGCATATGAATCTCTTTAAATTGAATTGACGTGATTATTTAATTTTATGCTGGGCAACGGGCATTGACGTAGAGGGCCGGGCTGCAAAGCCGCAAGCAGAAGCACATATTTAATTTTTAGCTGTTTATTAGTTATGGGTGTTTTGGCCTTGAAGCGCGTAATTCGTACTGGCATGCGCAATGATTCCAGGAAGGCGCAATCTGCCATGGAGTACCTGACTACCTATGGCTGGGCGATAATAGTCATAGTGGTCGTACTCGCAGTAATGTACAGCCTGGGCCTGTTCAATTCCAGCACTTACGCGGCTAGAGCAGCCCCCGGCTCGTGCCAGGTAGTAAGACCAGAAGGCCCGGGGTCCGTCGACTTTATGAGCATTACAGGGACATGCAACAATGAGCTGCCTGAGTATGCGGCGGCCTTCAACGGCGCAAGCTATGTTTCTACCAACGCAGTGATAGATGCTCCGTCCTTCACAATAACTGCATGGGCCAACAAGAAAAGCAATTCGCTTAACAATGGCAGAAATGGGATTGCTGGAGAAGGCTGGAATTACGGAGACAGATATCTTGGCGTACCAAACGATGCAGATTGGGGCGGATGGTGCTATAACACGAGCACGCAGACAGGATGGACCGCCTATGGCAACGCAGTTGTTCCTGGAATATGGACATTTGTTGCGTTGTCGTATAACATGTCTAATCATACACTTGATTTTTGGGAAGGCAACAGCAGCAATCTTCTTATAAAATCCCAGCTAACCGGCGTTTACTGCACCCCTGATAATCCTAGCACAGACAACATACCATTTTACATAGGGACCACAAATGGAGGAGAATATTGGAATGGGTACATTTCTAATGTGCAGGCTTACAACAAATCTCTTTCCGCTGCAGACCTTTATACGCTTTACCATGAAGGCATTGGAGGCAAGCCAGTAAACCTTGTAAACCTTACCGCATGGTGGCCGCTTGATGACAATGCCCATGATTATAGTGGTGACAACCTCAATGGTACGGCAGTTGGAGTTAGTTATACTAGTGCATGGGACAGGGGATATATACCGCCTGTCAGCTGATTCCGGCCGGCAAGGGTATTTGCAAAGAATTATAAATATTGATTACATAATTTATCTGCTAGTTAGATTTGGTTTTTATGCACATAGCTGAAGCAGCTTAGTTCAGTGGGGATTTTTGGCTTTAGTGCCTTCAATGTTTGACGCTTAAGGTGAATAAATGTATCCGAATATCCAGGCTTATGACAGAGGAGTTATGTTCAGCCCAGACGGGCGCCTTTTCCAGGTAGAATATGCAAAAGAAGCCGTAAGGAAAGGCGCCACTTCCATAGGCATGGTAGCCGAAGAGGGAGTGGTGCTTCTTGCGCACAAGAACATAAGCGAGCCGCTTATAATACCGAGCACCGTTCAGAAGATATTCAAGGTGGATTCTTTCATAGGGGCCACTTATAGCGGCCTAGTGTCGGACGGGCTCCACATAGTCAACCTGATGAGGACAAAGACGCAGACCCACAGGATGGTCTACGATGAAACCGAATCTGTCGAAACAATGGCGAGGGAGGTTTCTGAGGAGATGCAGATGGCCACGCAGTACGGGGGCCTTAGGCCTTACGCAATATCGCTTATACTTGGAGGGATAGATACAGAAAAAAGGCTGTTCGAAGTAGAGCCAGGCGCATCGTTTTCAGGATACAAGGCAGACGCCATAGGCGTTGGCAAGAAGATAGCGGAGGAGATGCTTGTCAAGGACTACAAGGACAGCATGTCGGTAGAGGAAAGCATAAAGCTTGGAGTAGACATACTCAAGAAAGTAAATGAGAAGAAGCTTGCCCCGGAAAACGTCGACATATCCACCATAATAGAGAAGAAGGGATACAAGCCCCTGAGCGTAAAGGAGATTGCTACGTATCTTTGATTTGTGATTTAATGTCTGGAAAGACCGTAATTGCTAGGTTTGAACAAGGCAAGGAAACCTTTGAAATACTGGTAAACTCTGATTTGGCGTACGAATACATAACAGGCAAGCGCAAGGACCCTATGAGCGTGCTTGATGCTGAAGAGATATTCAAAGACGCCAGGAAGGGCGAAAGGCAGGGAGAGGAGAAGATAAAGAAGGCATTCGGTACCACAGACATGGCAACTGTTGTAGATCACATACTAAAGAAGGGCGACGTCCCAATAACTACAGAGCAGAAAAGCAGGCTCATGGAGGAGAAGAGGAAGCAGATAATAGATATAATTGCGAGAAATTCAATAGACCCCAGGACCAACGCGCCGACGCCTGCGCTCAGGGTTGAAAATGCGATGAATGAGGCCCGTGTCTCGATAGATCCTTTCAAGGGCCCGAACGAGCAAGTAGAGGCCGTGGTAAAAAAGATAAGTCCAATACTTCCGATAAAGTTTGCAAAAATAAAGATAAACGTCAACATACCTGCAGAGTATTCTAACAGATGCTATGGCATACTCAAACAGTACGGCCTCAAGTCAGAGGAATGGCTCTCAAATGGCAGCCTAAGTGCAGTTGTCGAGTTCCCAGCTGGGATGCAGACTGAATTTTACGAAAAGATAAACAACGCAACCCAGGGCAGGGCAGAGACCAAGATATTAGAGTGAAGATATGAGAAATTTTATTTTTCCAGGAGAAGTAGTAGCTGAAAGGCAGCTGCGCATGGACAATACATATATAGAGAATGGAGTTACGAGATCTTGCATATTTGGGGTGTTTGACGACGAGCGCAGGACCCTTATACCGCTTGAGGGGGTATGGAAGCCCAGGTCTGGGGACATAGTGGTAGGTGTCGTGAACGAAGTGACTAGGAATGCGTACAGGGTCAAACTTACGGACCATTTTGAAGGGATATACGCTCCTGGGAAAATGGAGGGCACGGTTTTTAAGGTTGGGGAAGTCATGGAAGCTGAGCTCGGCCCGGTAGGAAGGCGGCCGATTATAGAGCTTGAGAGGCCGCGAAGGCTCTCCGGAGGCATACTCATAAACGTAAAGCCGGTCAGGATTCCGAGGATAATAGGCAGGGAGGACACAATGATCAGGCAGATAATAGACATCACAAAATGCAGGATAGCAGTAGGGAGGAACGGCGTTGTATGGATCAGCGGCAAGAACTTGGGGATTGCAATGGAAGCCGTACTGAAGATAGAGCGCGAGGCGCACGTTCCAGGCCTTACCAACAGGATAAAATTGATGCTCGAAGAAAGGATAAAAGAAAACAAGAGTGATAGTAATGGGTTCTAGCTCAAACAAGCCGCAACTCATAGTTGACGGCAAAAGACTTGACGGAAGGGACTTCAACGAATTGAGGTCATTAAAGATAGAGGCTGGGATACTCGCCAATGCAAACGGATCCGCATACCTGGAGTGGGGTAACAACAAGGTGCTCGCAGCAGTATACGGACCTAAGGAGGCGACGCCAAGGCACCTTGCTGACACAAACAAGGCCATAATAAAGTGCAGATACTCGATGGCCCCATTCTCATCCATGGGAGACCACGGCAGAAGCGGCCC
>DAHWIK010000018.1 GCA_027345185.1 Microcaldota archaeon | reverse complement strand
AACAATGTTGGAAACCAGGACGAAAACGACTATCAAATCGTTTCATCCCATCATTGGCTGCAATGAAGTATCAGCTTTCTGTAGAATTCAACAAACCTTCTTTCCTGCCCAAAATGTTCGGTTATCTATCTAATTAGCTATAAGTAATGCATCATTACCCTTGAAGGTGTTAATAGAGCAATTAAAATCTACAAACATGCAGATAAAAGTATTGAACGCTGAGATAAACGCAGAATGCAATGCGAATGCAAATGCATCATTCATAGATTCCATACCTGGAATAGGCCCCTATTCTGCCCTTGGGATTGCATCTGAAATAGGAGATATAGAAAGATTCAGATCAGTTGAAAATCTGTGGTCTTATGCGGGATTGATACCGAAGACTCACCAATCTGGATCAAAAGAATGGAAAGGCCACATAATAAAGGGGAATGTTTTCCTGAAGTACTTATTGATAGAAGTAGTACAGATACATATTCTCAAATGCCCATATTCCCCAGTGACATTTGCATATCAAAGAGTCAAGGCAAGGACAGGCAGTAAAAAGGCAAGAATTGCTGCGGCAAGACATCTTCTCAGAATCATATATTGTCTACTCAAGGATCAACGAAATTACAGGCCTTGAGGGAAAAGAGGGGTGTTGAGTGACATCCTGTCGTTCAAGCGACGCCGTGGGAGACTAACACCCTCTTCCCCATAATTCAAGTCAGAGTATCGATATGCGATGAATAGTAGAACATTATGAATTTGGTATAAAAGTATAAAAGACTGCAAGGTGAATCATGAATTAACCGGGAAACATTATTGATTGCGGCGTTCTGCTGCAGTCAAATCAACATAGTAGGGTGTCACATCTGCCATCATTTAGGCTTGGATTAAGGCCATTAGTGCTCAGTCGATGAAGTCCTGCGGTGTGGGCGGAGTCTCTGGTACCCCCTTTCTCTTCCTTATCTCCCTTACAACCTTGTCCTGCAGGTCCTTAGGCAGCTTCTCGTACCCAGCATACTCTGGATACCAGATTGCCTTGCCCTGCGTCAGGCTTCTTATCTCGTTTGAGAACCCTTTGATGACCTCGGCAACTGGAACCTTTGCAAGCACGGTCGCCTGCTCGTTCTCCTGCTGAATATCGAGTATCTGCCCCCTCTTCCCCTGAAGAAATGTGATTATGTCCGACAGATATTCCTGCGGGATGTTCACGGTGAACTTCTGCTTCGGCTCTAGCAGTATGACTCCGGCTATGAGCATTCCTGCGTATATAGGCCTTCTCATTGCAGGTATCACCTGCGCAGGGCCTCTGTGAACAGGATCCTCGTGTATCGTTGCGTCGGTTATCTGCACCTTTATTCCGGTGCACTTCTCCCTTGCAAGAGGCCCGTCCTTCATCGCCTCGTCGAAGGCCTCTATGCAAAGCTCCATCACCTCGTTGAGGTACTGTACTCCCTTTGTTGAATCTATTAGCACGCTGTTGTTCCTTATGTTGACCACTCCCTTCGCCTCGTCCCTTGACATGCCCGCCTTGATGAACTCCTCTATGTGCGCCTTTCCCTTTGGCTTGCCCTCCTTGAACTGCCCGCTGTCCAGAAGGTCCAGCACTCCTGGCTCCAGGGGAGATACATTCAGGTAGAATTTCGTGTGCCTGTTAGGGGACTTTCCCTCCACGTCCTTTGCGACTCCTGTTATTGTTTCCTTGTATACTACGATTGGCTCGCTTGTGGTTATGGGCACCTTGAACTCGTCCCTGATCTTCGTCTCGATTATCTCGAGATGCAGCTCTCCCATTCCGCTGACAAGGTGCTCTCCGGTCTCCTGGTTGAGCTCGGCTATTATTGTCTGGTCTCCCTTCGTGAGCTCCCGGAGCGCCTCTATGAGTTTTCCCATGTCCCTTGTGTCCTTTGCCTCTATGGCCTTGGTTACCACCGGCTTTGAATAGTGCTTTATCTGCTCGAAGGGGAGTATGTCGTTCTCGCTTGCCGTGTCTCCTATCGATACGTTGTCAAGACCGACCAGCCCGGCTATGTTGCCTGCAGATATGGCGTCAACTATGACCCTGTCCGGCCCCATGAAGAGGCTTACCTGCTGTATCCTCTGCTTGTTAGGGTTGCCGCTTAGGAAGACTTCTGTGCCCTTTCTTACGGTCCCTGAGAATACCCTTGCGATAGAGACCTCTCCGCTGTGCTGGTCGTATGAAACCCCGAAGACAACCATGTTAACCTTCGCTTTCTGGTCAACCGTCATCATCGCCTTTCCGTCATCGGTGTTGAGGTCGCCGTGCCAGAGATGGGGTATCCTGTACGCCTGCGCCTCCTTAGGGCTTGGAAGATGCTCTATGCACATTGAAAGTGTCGCTTCGTCTATAGGGGCTACCCTCTGAAGCTCTGTTTCATCGTTCTTTGCGGTGAGGTCGAAAATCTGCTTGAAGTTCGTATTGTACTTCTTCATTATGTACATGGAGACCCCCCATTTCTTGTAAGCGGAGCCGAACGCAACGCTTCCGTTCTCCACGCTGAGCTGCCATTTCTGCGCGAATTCTGGAGGCGAGAATCTCGCAATCATCTTGTTGAGGTCTGTTATGAGCTTCACCAGTCTGTCGAATGTCTGCTCCTGCGTAAGCTTCAGCTCGTTGAGCAGTCTGTCAGTCTTGTTCACGAAGAGCACGGGCCTTGCCTTCTCTTGAAGCGCCTGCCTGAGCACGGTCTCTGTCTGCGGCATTATGCCTTCGACAGGATCTACAACGAGAACCACCCCGTCTACAGCCCTCATTGATCTTGTGACGTGTCCTCCGAAGTCCACGTGGCCCGGGGTGTCTATTAGGTTGATTATGTAGTCAAGTCCCTTGTAGTTGAATGCGAGGGAGATATCGGCAGACTTTATTGTCATCCTCCTGTCCTTCTCTATCACATCATAATTAGTGTAAAGCGCCTCTCCTGCCACGGCTTTTGAGATAACCCCTGCCATTGACAGGAGTGAATCGGTAAGCGTTGTCTTTCCATGGTGGACGTGGGCTATTATTGCTACGTTCCTGACCCTGTCGGTGTCCGTCATTATCCTTGCCACTTCGTCAGCTACGAACTCCTTCCTTACCATTATTACCTAGCCCTCTTTGCTATTCTCTCAACTTCGACCCTCTTCTTCACTGCGTAGCTGTCAGGGCTGTTCGCAGATGCGAGTATTATCTCATTTGCAAGAGCCTCAGCCAGAGTCTTCTTGTTCTTGAATGAGGACATGAGTCCTGCAAGGGCGACATTCCTAAGGGCTACGTCAAGCCTTCTCTGCGAGCTTATTCCGACGGCTACGTTATAGCTTATTCCTCCGTATCTCACCCTTGTTGTATCCTCTATGGGGGCCGCATTCTGCACAGCCTCAAGGAGAACCTGCACAGGATTCTTGTTTGTCTTCTTCTGTATCAAATCGAAGGCTTCCTCTAGTATGTGGGTGACCTTGAGCTTCTTCCCCTGCAGGGCACCCTTCCTCCTTATGACCTTTCCTGAAATCTTCCTTCCTGTGCCTCCCCTCATTATCTTGCTTATGAGCCTCTCAACTATATCGACATGTGATAGATAATACGCATGATACTTCCTCCTTCCGAATATGTTTGGATATGACCTCTTGCTGAGCTTTATGTATGCAACAAGGCTAGGGTCATCAGCCGCAAGCCCCTTTACGTCATATTTTTCGAACAGCAGCTGCTCGTGCTGTGATATGTCCGATTTCTTTGCTGATGCACGCACCGGCCTTCGACGAGGCTGTTCTTCGGTGGACTCCGCTACGACCTGCGCATGCTTGGACTCTGGCACCATAGGCACCTCCTCCTTCTTGACTTCGATATCTTCTGCCATAAAAATCATCTCTTGGGCTTCTCCTTCTTGCCCTTGACTATCTGATAGATGTCAGTTCCGTTGACTGCGATTACCCTATACCTGAGCCCAGGTATGCTGCCCATCTGACCCCTCTGCGATCCACCCATTCCCTGGATTGTCACTTCGTCGTGCTCCTCTATAAAGTTTATCGTTCCGTCAAATGGGACGTATGCGCCGACGGTCTTACCATTTTTGACCAGCTGCACCCTCACGCACTTTATGAGCCCGGAGTGCGGTTGCTTCTGCTGAAGCACGAATTTCTGGAGCACCAGGGCCTTTGCCATCGGGACTGTTCCTACAGGGTCATACTTAGCCTTCAGGTGGAAGAACTTTCTCTTCCAGTACTTTGAAAGCATCCTGTATCTCTTTCTCTTCCTTATGAGTTCTTTGGCTGCAAATTCTCCTTTAGGCAAATATACACCATCAATATTGTTCAGTGGCTATGCTTGAATTGCCAGCATCTATGACTGCAAGGCTGTTAATCGAATATGGCTTTCCGCACACCGTCCCTAGTTCAAGCGATCCTCCTTTGAAAACTACCAGTTTTACACCTGCAATCTTGCATATGTGGTTTATGTCGTCTACTATAGACCTCTTTCCATTGACAGCGACCACGACCACCTTTGCAGAATTTGCATTCACGGCCTTTATTACCTCCCTGTAGCCCAAGCTGACCTTGCCAGTGTCCACAGCAAGCCTTACGTCGTTGCTCAAATCAGCCAAGCTAATCATCTTCAACTCTGGAAACGCCATTCATCCGTATGAAGTAGCAGGTAGATATTCTTTCAAAAAGTATTTAAACCTGATTATGATGCAATATTTGCCTGCAAGACTATATTTAATTGGCTTCTGTTATTGAAAATGTATGCTGGCATTGCTGCCTCTGCAACCGTATTTATAATAATTGGTTGCAAATAGGAAATGCTTTTGGGGTCTTCATGAAGATTGACGACATTAAAGTTGGGCTCAGCTACAACGACGTGCTTCTTGTTCCTAGGCGTTCTGGAGTTGAATCTAGGAAGGCTGTAGACACCAGCACAAGTGTAACAAAAGGGATACGGCTCAAAGTTCCACTCATGTCTGCAAACATGGACACCGTAACAGAATCCGCAATGGCAATTGCAATAGCTAGGGAGGGAGGGATAGGCATAATACACAGGTTCATGACAATAGAGAGCCAGGTGGCGGAGGTTGAGCGGGTGAAGAGGTCAGAGGCCTACGTGATAGAGGATCCATACAGGATAACAAAGAATGTAACTATAGGAGACGCAAGGAATTTGATGTCACACAGCTCAGTAAGCGGTCTCCTGGTAGTGGACGATTCAAACAGGCTTCTTGGGATACTATCCGATAGGGACATAAGATTCTATAAGGATGACAAGGATCCGGTGTCAAAGGCTATGACCCCTAGGTCAAAATTAATAGTGGGCAAGCCTGGAATAAGCATGGAGGATGCGATAGAGATCGTTGACAGGCACAAACTAGAGAAGCTGCCCCTGGTCGGCAAGGACAACGTCGTGCGCGGGCTAATAACGTCTAAGGACCTCTACAGGAGGATGATGTCCGAAAAGTCAGCACAGGACAGAAAGGGCAGGCTACTTGTAGGGGCTGCAATAGGCACAAAGGGAGACTTCATACAGAGAGCGCAATTGCTCTCTCAAGCTGGAGCCGACATTATAGTACTTGACATAGCGCATGGACACGCAGACAGCGTTATCTCTGCGATAAAGCAGGTGAAGAAGGAGCTCCCGGACACGCCTTTGATGGCAGGAAACGTTGCCACTGCAAAAGGCGTGGAGGACCTTGCTTCCACAGGCGCAGACTCAATAAAAATAGGCATAGGCCCCGGTGCAGCGTGCACTACCAGAAGGGTCACAGGTGCAGGAATGCCGCAGCTTACAGCAGTTATGGAATGCTCAGAAGCCGCAAAGAGGTCCGGAGTGAGCATAATAGCTGACGGTGGAATGAAAGAGTCAGGAGACATAACAAAGGCACTTGCAGCAGGTGCAGCTGCAATAATGAGTGGCAGCCTCTTTGCCGGTACTGACGAGAGTCCGGGATTTTTCGTAAGGCGCAATGGAGCAAAGTATAAGGCATACCGCGGGATGTCCTCTTTCGGCGCAAACATAAGCAGGAAGATGATAGACAACGTTGTCATAGACCCACAGGAGGCCTTTGACATAGTCCCGGAGGGCGTTGAATCGTCTGTTCCATACAAGGGAAGCATGAAGGAGATAGTATATCAGCTGATGGGTGGAGTAAGGTCTGGAATGAGCTATTGCGGTGCATCTACTCTTGCAGAGCTCAGGAAGAATGCGAGATTTATAAGGCTTACACACAATGCAACGATAGAGAGCTATGACAAGTTGCCTGAAAAATAATGAGGAACAGCTTCCTGCGCGCAGATTGCTTTGCCAAGATTGTGATTATTGCGGGAAGTGTAGCATTGGTGTAAAATCAGGTGCCATTCGCGCTTTGGTAGATAGTGGCGTGGTGTCTTGCCATTCGCTCACCTTGATGCAGACTTTATAAATTCGGCAAGGTACTGCGGCACCATGCTCTTCGGGGAGACGCCGGTAGATAGCGCAATCAGCTTCAGGGATATGGTATTGTTGGTTGAATTGCATGCAGGATCGTTCAGCAGTATAGTGTACGACAGATGTATGCTGTGCTTTGACGACGAATATATGCTTACGCTGCCCTTACAGGCGAATTGGCGCTGCTGTTGAAACTTTGTAGTCAGGATTCCTTAAAAATTAGTGACAGTTACGCATAGTGGGGTGAAATTCTCTGCAGGCTAAAGCCGCTAGGTTTCTTTCACCCCACGCTCCAATTGAATCCACTAAAATAGGTAGCTTGCGACCCTGTGAGCTTGACTAGGAATGAATTATGCGGAAGTGATATGGGTGTGTTTAGATTGTTTGCAAAGACAACTATGGCAGTAGACTGGATTGCGTTGTTTGCAATCACAAGCTGTATGCAGTTTAACTGGGCGGATATGTAGCAGGTTGGAACTACAGGGGTTGACCTGCTTGTGAACAGCAGAAGCTTAGCACCCAACATACAATGCGTATTGCTATGTTATATATAATAATTGCTTTCACAGCTGTGTGGTTGCTCAGTCGAATGTCCCGAGGCTCTCCAGTCCGAGCTTCTGCATCGACTTCTTCTGGTTGTCATAGTAGTCCCTGCAGAACTCGTTTATTGTGTGCAGCTCCCGTATACCCATCTCGTTAAGCTTCTCCAGAGCCTTCGCCCTCCTATTCTCCTCCTGTATTATCTCTGTTGGTGTCCTTCCGGTAGCCTTTGAGAGCACGTCCCTGTATGTGACGCTAGGCAGTATGTCTGATCCTTGGTGCGTCTTGTAGTCATACGTGTAAAGATCTGACATCAGAACTTGGGTCTCCATTCCCGATGATTCTGACACCTGAGTAACCCGCCTAAGCTTCTTGTGGTCCTTGTTCACCTGCGAAACCACTGTGAATGCGTCTATGAGCGGTATGGTCTCCCTGCTTATCCTCATAGGGTCGTGCTCAAGCCTGGTCACCATGTCTCTTGTTGTATGTGCGTGCATTGTGCTCATCACCGCTTTGCCTATGCTCATTGCCGTCATCATGTCGGTAGCTTCCCTGCCCCTGACCTCTCCGACTATTATCAGGTCAGGCCTCATCCTCAGGGAGTTCTTAAGCAGGTCCTCCAGTGTCACTTCAGGGCTTGTCTCAAGCCTCACACAGTTCTCCTGGGTAGATGTGTTGAGCTCGTAGGTCTCCTCCAGCACGACTATCCTCGCTTCGGGCCTGAAGAAGCTGAACATCGCATTCAGGAGCGTTGACTTCCCGCTGCCAGGCATCCCGCCTATGAGCATGTTTGCAGGTCTTACTCCCAGCCCTTCAGAATAAAGCCAGAACCTTGCAGCAAGTTGCGCGCTGAGCTCTCCGTAATTTATCAGGTCGATTATGCTGAACGCATTAGGCTTGAAGTTCCTTATTGTTATGTCTGGGCCTAGGGGCGAATCAATCAGGTTGCATCTTGAGCCGTTAGGGAGATGGACGTCGAAGATGTGTCTGTTTGCCACTGCGCTGGTCGCATACATCTTCAGCTTCTTAACGAACCAGTCGAGCTCTTCTGCCGTGGAGATCCGCTCCGGAACCATCTGGTCTCCGCTGCCGCTTTCATACACGAAGATGTTCTTGGTGTTGTTCACCATTATGTCTTCTACATTATCAGTATTCAGGTACTTCTCCACAGGCTCGAACGACTTTGCCTCCGCAACTATCTTGTCTATCCTGGGCTTGTCAGCTGAAGGATCAAGTGACTTTACCACGCTTTCTATGTACTTGTAGAGCTCCTGATCGTTGTGGATGTTGCCAAGCCTGCCTTCGAGCTTCTCGAAGACCTTCATTTCAAACGATGGAAACTTGTCCTCAGGCATTGGATGACCTATTATTTCACTATATAAATGCGGTAACATCTTAAAAATGTTGCTATGGAAGATTCAATAGGAAGTTGACAAATAATCACAAGTCGAATACAGACAGGTCTAATAACGAAATCATAAGACTGTCTTTATGACGGAAATACCCTAGAATGTCCATCCATATAGAATAAAACAAGAGCAGTTTATAGCAGATCTAGAAAGCAATACAACACATTGCTGAGTAAGAAGGGTGGTATTATAATCCTGTCTTGCTACAGTTCAAATGGCGATTTCCTAGATTCAATCCGCGATCGAGATATGCGCAATTAGCTGGTACAGGAGGTGAATTTATTGTTGTGGCATTCTCCAACGACTACTATATTGATTTCTCTGACCTGGCGGCGAGAACTGCAAGGCCAGAATAATGCTCTCTGTTAATGCTGTGTTGCATAACTCTTTGATTCCTCTGTTATGATGCAATAATCACGATTTTGATTCTCCGTGACGTTTGAGTCGTTGGTATATCCATAGTTTACACGATGTCTCCTGCAACATGCCCCATTCGCTTGTCGCGGCAAGTTGTTCGCCAAACATCCGCTTCATAGCGCTGAATATCCATTCTGTAGCGGGCCATCGAAAGCCATACCTATTCTTTTTCGCCCAACCTTTGTAACCAAGTCGATTGCGTTCCGTTACAACTTTATTACGACGTGCCGAATCCGTATCAGTATGCGCATTAATGTCTGGTTTGAAGACCGATGCAATTCCACGTTGTTCACAAAAGTCGTATAACAGTTTAGAGTCCATCGCACCGTCTCCTCAGGCTGCGACCACTGGTACTCTGCCGTCTAAAAGTTTAGTGAGCTGCCGTTCCGTACTCTTTGCTTCTTGAATGATGTGCACTTCGTAACTGACCGGTTCGTATGTCTTGGCGTCGCCAAGAATAACTATTTGCACCCAACGCCTGTTCTTCTTGCCATACTTCTCACGCATATACTCTCCGCCAGATACTACCTGCATACTTGTTCCGTCACTGAATACGGTGATATCGTTGCCTTTAGGAGGCTCCAGGATAAAAGCGAGTCTGTTGACCCGGCGATTTACCGTAGAATAGTCGTTGTATTCTGGCAGTTGCCCGATTTTGCTAAGGTCTCGCGTCATGCCTTCGATCATGCGGTAGGGAATGCGTTTGGCATGCTATATTGACTGCAGTTTGATGAGGCTGTTGGGAAATAAGTATGGCGCTCCTGGCTTGCCTGCATTCATCAATGCAAGTTCATTGTTCCACACCTCTACAAAATCGCAGGAGAGAAGGTATTCTCCCTGTTTTACCAGTTGTGCGTTGTAAACGCGAAAATCACGTTTGTCAACGAATTTCTTGCCCAACGTTTTCCAGGCTTTTTAGATTTCATGTCCAATCACCATATACTTATACTGAAAGTATTTCAGTAAAAGCTTATAAACCTTTACGTTGTATATTAGATTATGAAGGCAATTATCACGTACAATCTGGCTGACAAATCTCCAGTCCAAAAAACAAGCATTATTCGTGCGTTGTTTGGGTATGAGGATAAAAGTAACTTCGGAAAATACAAATATGTCCGTGAGGGTCTAATTTCAAAAATTCCTAACGCACTTCAAATCAAGAGTGCGATAATGGTTGAAAAGGCGTATGTACCAGAAGTGGTAAAGGTATTGAAGAAGTTAAAAATCAAACCAAGCGTTCTGGATATGTCTGGAAGCCAATAATTATGCAACACAGCAATTTGGATTTAAAGATAAAAGTAACAATGGAGAATATCAATACGAACGTTTAGGTCTTTTGCCAGAGATACCTCACGTGAGGAAAACGAAAACAGTTTTGATTGTAGAAAGAAAGTATGCAGTACAAGTAATTCGTACATTAAAAAGGTCGGGGTCAAAGCGACCATGCTGGATCCAACTCACTCTAAATAATTATGCAACACAGCACATGTAATATGGATGTTTGAGGACATAAGTGAGTTCACGAAGAACAGGTACAGATACATCTCCGCATTCAAGGAGCCTAAGAGATTCGACAGGCTGTACAGGGAGACCTACCAGGACAGGTTCGCTTTCTGCAGGCTGAACAGCAAGGTACTTGAAAGGATTTACAGGAATCCTGATGTCGTACCGAGGATGGAAGAGTTCCTGCTTGGAACATACGCAAAGGCTCTTGAGTTCTGTGACTGGAGGCTTGTTCCTGATGGATTGGTGATAACCGGAGCTGGCAATGCGATGTACACTGCACTGCGCGATGCGCAGACCTTCGGCAATGACGCATTGGGTATAGACATAGGCAAGAACATACTGTACGAGGTACCCCTATATATGGATCCTAAGGATTACCGTAAGCTTGAGACTATGTTTACCTCGCTGTTCGCGCATGAGCTTACACAGTTCCACAGGATGGATAACTACGAGGTGAGCAATTTCGCGATAAGCCTTCTCTTCGATCCGTCAACAAACGCATACCTTGAACTGCTTAGGAATGATGTTGATGGATGGATAAGGCTGGAGAAGCATCTGCCTGACCGCGACGCGCTGCGCCATGTGAACGCATACGAGATCCAGAGATATATTGGGCTGGTACTTGCCGCTAACCAATTCGCAAAGACCAATGATGCCATACGCAGGCTGTTTGAGAAGGACAGGTCGCCAAACAAGCTAAGGGCGACCAGGGACTTCATGAAGCTTATCTGAGACTCGGACGTGGAAGAGGCAAAGAGGTCAGGATTCATTTGACGAGCTGCTCAATGGTGACGTGCACATGATGGTAGAGCATATCGATGTAATAGATGGATGAGCGCATTTTCGCAGATAAGGTTTAAGATGCTAGGCTGTCAGATAAGATTATGCATGACTTCAGAGATCTCACCGCGGCGCAGCAGAGGCAGTTGGAGAAGAGATACGGCGACGTGAGGGAGGTATTCAGGAGAAGGGCAGATGAGGCAGGGCTTGATCTTGCATTAAGGTCTGATTCCATACGCGAAATAACGGATCCTGAAAGAATGCGCAAGCATTTCGGAAGCTACAGGGGCACGGTGCTGGATCTCGCAGTTAGGAATATCAGGAGCCTTGCAGGCCTTTATAGCATACGCGCAAATGGAAGACCAAGAGAGGTGCATGTTGTCTGGATCTTCGGGGAGACTGAAAACACAATCAGAAAGGAATCTGATTTTTTCGAGGAGATAGGGGCAATAAGGGATGACGATCTAGATACTACGTTCCAGAAGATTCCGAACAGGGTGTTCGAGAAGCTATATGGTGATCCTGCGCTGCTTGGGAAATTGAACGAGATTCTCCTTCTTTCTTACATTGACGTCCTTGAATTCCACAACTGGAAGGTAGTGCCGAAAGGCATGGTGATATCTGGAACAAACTTCCTTGCTGCCGTAAGACAGTTCCATCTATCCAACTTCAATAATGATGCGCTTGGCATAGAAGTGGGCATGGGATTGATAGAAGACATAATAGGAAGGAAGGACAAGGATGTCGAAACGCTGAGGAAGGCAGTCTTTCCCATACTAGCGCACGAGATGGTGCACCTGCAGAACGGGGCGGCAGGAGAGACACATGCCTACGCCGTGGAGATGCTTCTTGTGAACCAGGAAGATGAAGCCGAGGTAGGAGCGCTAAGGGATGACCTTGAAATAGTGAAGATAAGCCTTGGGAATGGGCTTGAACTGCCCCCTAATGATTACTATTCCCAGGCCTACAAAGGGATTGTCTTGGCAATGGACGAGTTTGCGAAATACAACTATGATATTGCGAACCTCTTCAAGAAAGACGCTACAAAGTACAAGGTGGGTTCTGTGCTCGCAGCAATGGATATGGTAAGGGATTCTGACGCTGTTAGAGCAAAGGAATCGGGATTCATAGATAAGATATTATCCCTTGACAACGAGCAGATAGAAGACGCATTCAGGTCTGCGAAGATACTTGAGCGCGAATAACGAGGTTTGATTGCGTATACGAAGACATGATTATACCTGCAACAAGAGACGGAGATGTGGAGACGGTGAGAAGGGCACTTGCCCGTGGAGACGATCCAAATGAGAGGGACACCTGGCGCTTTACCGCGCTCATGTATGCGGCTTGCGATGATGAGAAGGAGATTACAAAGCTGCTGCTGGACAACGGAGCAGATACATTCCTGAAGGATGCACGCGCAAAGACCGCCTATGACATGGCCAAGGAGAAAGGACACACAGAGATAATGAAGATGCTTCCTCAGTTTGAAATAAATTCCGTTGTCGGTGCTGGAGAGGATACACTTGCAAGGCTGAGGAGGAACATTACTAAAAGAAGACCGGCAATGATGGCTTGATGTTGCGTAGGGTGATTTTATGCAGGAAGTTCATGACACATTGACCGATTATTCAGAGCATTCGGACAGGAGTATTGAACATGACATGGCAATATTGACATATGCCGCGTTTTTCGGACAGGTTGAATTTGCTAGGCGCCTGATGGAGAAAAAAGACATCAGCACTGTCCGAATTTGCGGTCGCAGTCCGCTTATATGGTCAGTATGGAATAAGCACATTGAGATTGCGCGTTTCCTGATTGAGAATGGGGCGGCGGTGGATGCAAGGGACAACATAAGCAGGACTGTACTTATGTGAGCTGCGATGAGCGGACATCTGGACGTTGTGAAGCTGCTCGTTTATGAGAAGGCTGATATCAACGCACAAAGTGATGGTGGAGGTACAGCACTGACGCGGGCATCCATTTATGGCTATATTGACATAGTGAAGTTCCTTGTGGAGAACGGAGCTGACGTCAATGCAAGGGATGGTTATTGGGTTAATGCGTATGACTGCGCTCACGAAGCTGGTCAGAATGAGACCGCGGAGTTAATCAACCACCCCACTGCAAGCAGTGGGGTATGATGTACTGCAAGACTGTTGCAGTTTCGATCTTAGTATCCACACCCCAAGGGGTTGGGGTATATCTTGCCTGTAAATAAAGGATGTGGGTTTGGGAAGGGATGTGCTGGCTAGGCTGAGAAGGGAGATTCACGCGAAAAAATTAGTGGCTTGATTGCACTTCGTCCTTGAGCGAGTCTAGGTTCTTCAGCTCCCCTAGGCTCTTTAGCGCGTTGAACGTGGCGAGTGCCATGTTGTACTTGTCCCTTGTCCTTCCTGTGGAGAATGTCCACATGTCCTTGACTCCGGCAAGCTCTAGCACAGACCTCACAGTCGCGCTAGCTGCTAGGCCGACCCCCCTTGGGGCAGGTTTAAGCGTGATTTCGGCGCTTCCGCACTTGGACTTGGTTATTAGCGGTATGCTGTGCCTGGTTCCGCAGTTGCACTCCCATGATCCGCATCCCAGGCCTATCGATATCATGTGCTGCTTGGCGTTCCTTATCCCTGTCTGAATCGCCGGTTTTACCTCGACGTCCTTGCCTACGCCTATGCCTATGTGGCCGTTCTTGTCTCCCATTATGACAGTTGCCCGATACTTCTGCTTCCTGTTGTTCTTGGTCATCCTCTGCACAGACGCTATCTCTATGACCTTGTCTTCAAGAGTGGGGAGCAGTGCGTCTATTATCTCAACCTCCTTTATTGGTTTTCCATATGCGAATATCTGCTCTATGGTAGTTATCTCCCCGTTCTTGACCATCATTCCTATCTTCGTCTTAGGCTTCCACTCGGCGAGGTTGGCCCTGTGGTCCTCTTCCTGTCTTGGTCTGCGTTGATAGTATGGCATCATATCATTCTTTTGCTCCCTTGATTATCTTCTCCTTTGTCTCGCTGAATGCCCTTGCAAGCCCCTCTGGAGATAGCACACCAGTATAAGAGGTGTAATGGTTCTTGTACTTTGCGCTCTCCTTTGACTTGAGCTCTGATATGTACTTCAAATTTGAACAATTATAAACTTTTTCATCCATCTCTATGTTTCCCCTCAGCTTCATGCCGCCGTCAATGCAGCCCTGTGCGAATACGAACGGTATCGAGTATTTTACCGGGGATGTCAGGCCTATGTCAAGTATGTGATCGCTTGACGCCTCCTTTCCTGCCTTCTTCGCAAGAAGAAGCCCTGTCAGATATGCAGTTGGCCTGTTGCTCTTTGCAGGCCACTTTAGTTTGATGAGCTCATTTGAATCCGCATGCACGATTACCCTATCGCCGTTCGCTACGTACTTTACAACCTGACCTATTATCCTCTTGTTGCTCTTCCTCACCACTATCCTGTCGAGCCCGCTCTTGACCAGCCCTAGCCTCTTCCTGTAGTCGGTTACTGACTCCTGCCTTCTCCTGAACTTTAGATCCTTGATTGCGCTCATAAACTTCACTTATATTCCAGGCTTACCTTGTTGTTTATAGCCTTTACCTCTTCCTCTGTTATGCTGACTCCGTGCTCCCTTAGTTGCAGCAGCAGGTTCGCCTTTGTAGCATACTGGTTTCCCTTTACGTGCTTGTAGAATTCATTGAATGTCTTGTTGTCTACCTTCTTCATGAGCTTGAGCTCTTTCAGGAGCCTTCTCTGCGACCTCACTTTCTTCTCCCATACTCCGCTTCCCACTCTGGCCTTGTCCGTTCCCCTTCTCCTTCCTATTCCCCTGCGCCTTCCTGACTCCCTTGCCTTCTTGAGCATCTTTGACCTTGCGCTTGCGTTGTGCTTTTCCTTTACCGCATATATGCTTCCCTTCTCTATGAGCCTCCTTATGTCGTCCTTGGTAAGCGCCTTCTCTGCGTCGCTCACGTTGCCAGGAAGTATCCTTATGGCGCTTCTTCCTCTCTTGAGGATTTGCGCAGCGGCCCTTTTTGCAAATTGGATGCTCACATTATCACGCGTTCAGCACATTTATCTTGTTGTCATCAGCAAGCTTCTTCAGGTCGGCTCTCTTCCTTACGGAGAGGCCATGGGCGAACCTTGCTACGTATCCTGGCATGTCGAGCACCGAAATGAGCTCTGCCTTGTTGTGGACCAGCAACTCGAATGATCCGTCTGGCCTTGAATATCTTACAGCATCACTGTTCTTGTATCCGATCTTTGGGAGCGGCCCGCGGTTCAGCTTCTTCACTCGCCTCTTGTTGTCAATTCCCCTCTGGTGCCTCCATCTGTCCCTGACCCTCTTCCTGTTTGGGGCGCCGTAGTTTGGAACTCTGAACTTTGGATTGCTTCTCTTGATCATTTTCACTCCTCAGTATTAACATAAAGCCCGTCCTGAAACACTCTGGTGTCGTATCCGCGCGCATAGCAGCCCTTCCTTATGTTTGCCACGGTTTGCCCTACCTCGTAATTGTCAACGCCCTTCACCATCACGTCCTGTCCCTTTATCTCCACCTTTGTATCGCCGACTATGCTTATCTCCCTGGGAACCTTCTCGCCGAAGAGGTTCTTCAGATATAGCTTCTTGCCCTTTACCTCAAGCGATGTTGGGAAGTGCGCGAACAGCACCTTCATCTTCACATTCACTCCATTCTCCACTCCGATCATCGCGTCCCCTAACTCTGTCTTCAACGCTGCTGTTGCTAAACCGGACTTCTTAGCTAGCTTCTTCTCTTCTATCTCTTTTATCACAAGCTTGTTTCCATGCAGCTTGACGTCAACGAACTTTGGATTGATATGCTTTACAGCAGAGCCGAGCTTGCCCCTGATTGTGACTGTCTCTCCTACTACGTCGACCTTTACTCCGCTTGGTATCTCTAGCTCGTACATCTACTTCACTAATACACATATGCGATAAGCCTTCCGCCTATCTTCTTGCTCTTTGCGTCCCTGTTGGTCATTATGCCCTCAGGCGTGGACACTATGAGTATCCCAAAATCCCTGCTCGGTATGTACCTTACCTCATACCTCTGAAGGTCCTCCATTGAGACAGGATACCGCGGCTTTATGACCCCTATGTCGTTTATCCTCTTTGAAAGCGTTATCTTGAGGCTCTTGAACTTCCCGTCCTTGAACTCCTTGTATTCCTTTATGTAGTTGTTCGACTTCATCGTGTCAAGCACGGCGCGCATCAGTTTTGTCGATGGAACGTCGCACTCATACATGCCCCTGGACTCATACACCTTTATCTTGTTTATCGCGTCAGCAAATACGTCTACCATCAATATCACCCATACTTCTCGAAGCCTATGGCCGATCCTATCTCCCTGAAGCATCTCCTGCATACTGTAAGCTTGTATGACCTTATCAGTGCTCTTGAGCTTCCGCATACCTTGCATTTGCGCCTTCCTCTTCCCTTGAATTTTGAGTCGAAACTGACCTTCATAATATTACCTCTCTCCTATCTTTGCGTTATACTTGCTTGCAAGGTATGCGGCTATTTCCTCGTTTGCTATCTTCTTGTGGCTCGCTCCTGCCCTTGATTGCTTCCGCTTCCTGGTCTCTATCCTCCGCCCCTTTCTGGTGAACGACGCGTTGACGTTAAGCCCAAGCATTCCTATCTTGGGATCATACTTGACCCCTGAGAAGTATATGTACTCCTTTACTCCGAAGCTTAGGGAGTTGTTTGATATCGATGAGCTCTTTAGAAGCTCGTCGTTTGCCTCTATCGCCCTCTTAAGTATGTCATGCGCATCCTGGTTCCTGAGGGTCACCATGGCACCTATTACCTGTCCCCTCCTTATCTTGAGTTCAGGCACCCTCCTTTTTGAACGCGTCTGGACAGGCTGGCGGTTTGTGAGCTTCTCAAGAAGCATCTTGGCGTTCTGGTAGAGATCCTCGTTAGACCCTATGCCTATGTTCAGGACTACCTTGTCTATGAATATGCTCTGCATTGGATTTGAAGCTTCCATCATTTGGCACCTACAACCATCACGTTGTCAAGAAGGGTCTCAGTCCTGCCCTTGCCTCCCTCTATAGCAACAGTAGCCTTCCTCAGCGCAGTCCCTAACTTTATCTCACTTATCACTCCGCTCTCTGCTGCATGCACACCCTTTATCACCAGGCAGTGCGCGCCCTTCTGTAGCTTGAGAACGTCCTGCACCCTCCCCTCCTTCAGGTACACAGAATCGTTTACGCTGACGCCTTTGGCTGAGGGAATAACTGTTCCATTGTAAAGCCTTATCATCTCCTTATTTCCCTTTGCAACGTACTTGCCTATAACCTTAAATGCGTGGACAGGCTCCATTCCTTCAAGCTTCTCTATGCTTACTGCGCCCCTTCCCCCGACTCCGACAGAATAGCGCTCGTTGCTGGGTTTGAAATGCAGCACGTCGCCGAATCCGAGAGGGTATCTTTCGTCCTTTACCTGCTTTCCGTTGACCTCGACATTTCCTGATTTGAGTATCTGCTTCACCTCCTTTGTGTTTGATGCGACTCCGAGCTTCTCCTTGAGTACTGTGGCCAGGGCTATGCTTGAGTCTAAGGTGTGCCTTCCTGCATTGGGCTTTATGACATATGCATTGACCTTCTTCTCCACATGGAGGTATCTTGGCGATGCAAGCCTCTTTATGTGACGGTTATTTCCTTTACTTCCCATAAATATCACTTCTTTGGTTTTGAGCCCTCGACATCAGCCTTTCTGAGCTTGTCGGAAAGATCAAGGTCAAGAATGTATACGCTTGATGCATGTATTGGTATCTGGAGATCCTTGTTCTTTGAATTCTTCCTTATCACTCCGTCGATCCTTATCTTTCCTGTCCTTAGGTCTACGTCCATGACCTTTCCTGACTTTCCCCTATTATCTCCTGCCATTATCTTTACTGTGTCTCCCTTTCTTACTTCTATGCTTCTTCTCTTTATCCCGAGCTTTGCGGAAAGCTCCTTTGAAATATGCGCATTTACGAAATTCTGCTTTTCGTGCATTGGTGCGGTAAACCTGAACTTCCTCTGCTTCCTTGGTTTTGCGCTCTCTATCATAACATCACACTATCCTTGATGCAACACCTGCCACCTTGACGAACCTCTCGACTACCTCTCTTGCCATTGCTCCCTTCACTTCTGTGCCTATCGGCAGGTTGTCGTCACCGAGCATTATTCCCGCATTGTCCTCGAACTTCAGCCTCATCCCGTTTGACCTCCTTATCGAAGCCCTCTGCCTTATCACAACTACCCGCACAGGCTTCTTTAGGTATGTGGCAGTGCCCTTCTTCACACTTGCTGATATCAGGTCACCGACTCCGGCTGCACTCATCTTTCCGTGCCTTCCGTCCGTCTTCCCTATTACATGTATCATCATGAATTGGTACGCACCGCTGTTGTCTGCGCAGGTTAGCATTGCACCAGGAACAAGCGTCTTTACTATATGGGATGATACTCCTTTCATATTATCACTTCTTCACAACATTCGTGACTACAAAGGATTTGGTCTTGCTGAGTCTCCTTGTCTCAGCTATGTTTACAGTGTCATTCAGTTTGGCGCCTATGCAGTCAGGATTGTGGGCAGGAATTCGTGACCTCTTTCTCAGCGATCTCTCGTACTTGTACACGAATCTGTTGTAGTCTACCTCCACTATTACAGTCTTCTTGGCTTTGGCGCTGACAACTAGGCCTTCAAACTGCATTCCTCTGAACTTCTGCCCTCCGTGAATAGGACATCTAGGGTCTGAACACTCCAATTTTACACCTTTCTTGCCTTGTAGAACTTCATAGATTTCTCTATCCGTTCATGCGGCCTAAAGCATATCTCCTCTCCTTCAACAGTAAAGGAGCTCCTGCCCGAATAAAACCTGAATACAGATATCCTTTTGACTATCTTTTTTGCCCCCAATCTTGTATCGAGGACGATTGTATTCTTCGTTTCGTCTATTACGACTCCGGATAGGCCCCTCTGCTTCTTGTCGAGAGACTTTGTTATCTTCGCTTTAAGCCCTATTAATTCATTGAGGACTATATTCCTGTTGTTATAATCCATGAATTAATCCATAGGCAGAGAGTCTTATAAATAAGTAGGTATTTAATCCTTTCTACGTTTCTACTGGGTAGTTATGGTCCAGGGTACTGGCCCATGCGGATGGACTCCGTTATATTACAGATAAGTCGGCAATGGCTTTATAACACTGGTCCATTGTTGGACACGTCGGAAGGCAGCGTCCACTTTATGGTGTTGTACTCCCTCTTTGTATCTATGCTCCTTATTGGCCATCTCCCGAGAAGCAGGTTGTCCACCTGACCGTAATCGACCCTGACCTTGTGCCTCTTCATTACGTCCTTGTACTGCAATATCGCCTGCTTGTAGGCAGTCTCATAGTTGTCGAATATGCTCATGTTGAAGAAGTCATAGCTGCCGACCAGTTGCGCACAAACAAGATACCTGTTGAATATCGGATAATCCGTACCGCTTGTGGTGTAGACCTTCCTTATCCTGGATGCGTCCTCCTCGAACCTCTCAGACAGGATGTACTTGCTGAAGAAGGACATCCTTGTCAGGTCCTTTGGCGGCCTTGTGGATATAGTGAACCTCTTTATTATCCCTGAATCGACCAGCTTGTTGAAGTTGTATGCAACGGTGTTGAAGTGCATCCCTATCTTCTTAGATATCTCGCTGAACGTAATCCTTGAATTGCCATTGAGGAGCTTGAGCATGTCCTTGTGCTGCTGGTCCATGTCCAGCTTGTCTATCAACTCATTCCTCATCGGGAAGTATCCGAGCTGCTTGTGTGCCACGTCTGAAGGGTGCCATGAGACCCCGTACTTTGAGAGCATTATCTGCATGCTCTTGTCCCAGTGCACGTACTCGCCGCTCGTTGCTGCATTGGCGTATATGAGAAGGTCGTACTTCCCCTTTATGCTGGCAGCGAATTGTGGTATATACGAGGATGCTAGAAGCCTTGAGACCTCATTCCATTCAGGCTTCTTGGTGAACTTTGCAAGTATAAGGTGCGGGTTGGAAAGCTTCAGCGCACTCTCGTTGAACTCCACCGTGTAGTCTATCCCGAGCTCCTTCTCCACCCTTAAAAGCCTCTCCCTCACAGTCCTTCTTGACACGCTGAGCTCCTTTGAGAGCTCAAGTATGGATATTCTTGAATCCTCGGATATAAGGCGTACCATCTTCCTCGTGAGCAGGCTGAAATCGTCGTCAAACTTGCTCTCGAAGTTGTACTCTGACTCATCCATAACAGTATATCATGTGGAAGGTTTTTAATACTGTAGCAAAATAACAGGACATTATCATAAATTTGTAAATTTTTGTATGGTATTTAAAGCACGAGGGGCAATGTTAAAACATGGACATGAAGGGCAAGGCTTATGCAATGCTTGTGATAACGCTGGTATCCGGAGCCATGCTTCCGATACTGCTTACTGTATCCACGAGCGCAAACATCTACGAGTTCTTCTTCGGCGTATATGCAGTCTCTGTAGTCACATCATTGGCATTTCTCGCTTACAGGGGAAAGTTGGGCGAGCTGTCTAAGATATTGAAGGATAGGAGGAAGGTTGCAATAATATGCCTTACTGGACTGGTAAGTTACCTCCCGGTACAGTTCGGCATAGCTTTCTCCGAGAAGTTCATCACTGCCTCTTTGGCGACTGCGATATTCAGGACCTCTCCGCTGCTGATGCTATTGCTGCTTCCTCCACTGCTTAGGGAGAGGCTATCGAAGTACCAGATAGCCGCACTGGTTATGGCGTTTGCAGGATTGTACATAGGCATAAGCGGAGGCAATCTCACAGGGATATTGCAGAGCAGCAACGCAGGCATAATCATATTCTTAATATTAATGGCTCTGGGATATGCGCTGTCAATAATACTGATAAAGAAGTACGTTTTCGACATAGGAGTAGTCATAGCAATATCATCTATTACGATGTTCGCCCTCTTCGCGGTACTGATGGCAGTCAACGGGTTCCCGCTTTACGCTATGACCACTCCGCAGCTCTCGGTGCTGGCTTACATAGGCGCGTTCTTCAACGTCTTCAGCTTCTACCTTTACTTCACTTCGCTCAGGCCGATAAAGGCAACCGTAGTCGCGAACGTCTACTTTTTCTCGCCGTTCATAACTTTCTTGCTCGCGTACCTCTTCCTTGGCGAAGCGATACAGCCGTACTACATAGCGATAGCCCTGCTTGCAGGAGCAGGAATACTCATACAGAGCTTTGACAAAGTCGGAGGCAGATACCTTGCAAGCAACAAGGAGGGCAATATAAGGCATATGGCGATATTCGACGTCACTGGCATATTCTCGAATACTGGAGAGGTGGGTATAAACGCTACAATAAAGGACGGTGGGAGGATACTGGCTGTCAAGCTTGATAACCAGTACGCCGGACACGTGAACAGTTTCACAAAGGATGAGGAGATAGCCAGGGTCTACACAGACGCCTATGAAGCCATACACGACGAATCAAAATACGTGAAGGATGTACTTGGAGCTAAGGACGGCGAGTTCGTTGTGATGAAGGCTGGAAGGCTCGAGGAGTGCGAGAGGTTCTTTGAGGGCCTCTACAACAAAATAAAACTGTAACCGCATGATTAGTGCAGGGGATTGGCTGTGCAAAATAACAAGTTTCCACTAAATATTGCAAAAAATGACATGATTTAAATATGAGCAAGGAGGAAAGCATAATTATGGTAGTCATTGCGTATGTAAGGCATGGTGAAAGGGATTCCACACCTGCAACGATATTCCGTGACGGAAGCCCCGGTACAATACCTTGCTCATTGACGGAAAAGGGCGTAGGCCAGGCAATAGACGCAGGTAGGGCATTGTCTGCATTCGAAGTAAGCCAGATAGTGGCAAGCCCATTACTAAGAACGCATTACACTGCAGACTGCATACAATACGAGCTAAAACAGAACACTGGGAAAGCGATAGCTGTAACTTTCGAACCCTTATTGATGGAAAGGCAGGTAGGATCGCTTAATAATGGACCTGTGCCAAATGGGCTAAAGTGGGAGGAGTACAGAGCCATTCAGGCAAAGACCGGATATCCGGATATAGAGTCATTTGACAGCATAAAGTCAAGGACCGAGAGATTCGTTCAGAACGTATCGGCTGCACAGGCGGCCCGGAATAATGGGCTGGTCGTAGTTGCTACCCACCAGGATACGGTGCATGCAGCAGTTGCAAGTGCTCTGGGCACCACAGAGCTTGACCATATTTTCGTTCCTGGAGTCCCGCAAGGAAGCATAACAGTAATTTCATATTCAAATTCAAAAGCGAAGGTATTGACGTACGGTGCGCTGCCAGAAGACGGTCATCTTTCAGACGAGGACATCGCAAAGATAAGAAAGGAGCTAAGCAGCCAGATCAGTCAGACTATCCGGAAATAAAGCATAACACTTTGTCATCGAATTCTTCTACGAAGCCCATTATGCAGCTTATTTTGGAAGCTTCACCATGCTGTCCGGATTTTCCAGAAGCTTGGGTATTGATATGTCGTAAGGTGCAGTCACTACTCCAAGCTCTGTTACTATGGCAGACACGTAATCCGGAGGAGTCCTGTCAAATGCCGGATTGATTACGCCTACGCCTTTTGGCACTACGGTGGTCCCTCCAAGCAAAGTCTCGACTTCTTCAGGCTTTCTCTGCTCTATCTTTACATCTGCTATTTTATGCACAGGATCTATTGTAGAAGTCGGAGCTGCAACGTACATCTTTGCTCCTAGCCCACGTGCAATAAGTGAAAGTCCGAACGTGCCTATCTTGTTATAGGTAGAGCCGCTCTCCTTGGAACGATTGCCTAGTATCCTGTCTGCCCCAGCCCATACGGCTGTTGCCTTCTCCTCCCTCATAAGATGCCCTGCCATGTTGTCTGTTATTACACGCACGTCTATGCCGTCCTTGTGAAGCTCCCATGCAGTAAGCCTTGCTCCCTGGTACAGGGGTGCAGTATAGGTCGTGAGCACCCTGAACTTTACCCCATCCGCATGTGCTGCCCTCATTGGTGCTGTCGAGGTGCCCAATCCATCGCATGCGAGCGTGCCTGCATTGCATACGGTAACTAATACGTCGCCATCATGTATGAGGTGTTTTCCGTTAGCGCCTATCTTGTATGAGGCTGAGATGTTGTCCTCCTGTATCTTCTTCGCGGCGGTTATTGCAGCATTCTTTATCTCCTTTGGGCTTGCACCCCTTCCTATCTCTTCGGTTATTACATCCTGTACCTTCTTTACTCCCCAGCTAAGATTTACTGCTGTGGGCCTTGCAGCCGCGAGCCTCTGGCCATGCTCAGTTACGTTTTTCAGTATCGCATCCCTTGAGTCCGGAGAGTTATTTGCTATCATTGCAGTGCCGTATGCGCCGGCCTCTCCGAGTATCGGTGCCCCCCTTATCTCAAGCGACTGTATGGCCTTTATCAGCCTGTCAAGGCTTTTTGAAGAGACGTTGACCTCCTTCCAGGGAATCTGCGCATTGTCCAGCCAGGCTATCTCTCCCTTATCGTCATCCCATCTTATCGGCACAACACTTGTGGACACATTAGACATAGGATCCCCGATCTAAATTCTCATTTTATATATAATAATCTTTGCCTTGACATCGGAACAGAGCAAGACTTTTATAGGTGCTCAGGCAGATTCAATCATGAACGCAGATGATGCCGGCAGGTCAGTTCTTGACGTGACCAACAGGCTATATTCTAAGGGGATGAACAGCACGCTTTCTGGAAACGTGAGCTTCAGGGTCGGAAAGGACAGGATGGTCATAACTCCAAGCGGGCTTGACAAGGCAAGGATAGACGTCCCTGAACTGTCCATTATGGACATAGATTCGGAAAGACTGGTCGAAGGCCCAAAGCAGTCTTCAGAGTATCATGTGCACACCAGAATATATAGGATATTGCCTGAGATCAACGCCGTGGTGCACCCGCACTCACCTTACTCTATGGGCGTGATAAGCGCACTTGGGGCAGATAGGGTGATTGATGAAGTCTCTAAGAGCGATGAGGAATACGGCTATTACGTGACAAAGGCCGCATCGGTGGGGATAATGAAGGCCGGTACAGTAGAGATAGGAAATGCGGTTGCAAAGGCGGTTAAGGATGGAGCAAGAGTCGTCATAATGGAGAACCATGGCACTGTTGGAGTTGGTGAGACAATGCAGAAGGCGCTTGACAGGGTCGAGTATTTCGAGTACATGGTGAAAAAACTACACATAAGGCACATTGAGGAGCTTTATCTGAAGCACCCTAAAGGAAAATAGGCTCTACTTCTTTGTCATTAAAGCCCCTTCAAGGGACTTCGAGCAGCTGCATGTCCTCTCCTGAGGCGTGTTCTTTATAACTTCTGTGATTATCCTCTTTGCCTTATCGACATTCTCTCCAAATATCCTGACAACCTCGTCGTTCGTGACAGGCTTTATGTCCAGCCTGCCTTCAAGGCCTGCATCATAGTCAGTGATGAGTGCGACACCAAGATAGCACATCTGCTTCTCCCTAGCAAGCATTATCTCGGGGTACTGAGACATGTTAATCATATGGTGACCCTGGGCCGCGAATGTCCTTGATTCGGCTTTTGATGAGAATCTTGGACCATTTATTACAACCACTGTTCCGGTTTCATGAATTGGTATGCCTGCCTTTCTTGCAGCGACTGACGCAATATTCCTCAGCTGCGGGCAGTATGGATCCGCAGAGCTCACGTGCACCGCAATGTCCTCATCGAAGAATGTATCGTTCCTGCCGCTCGTTGCGTTGACGAACTGGTCGAATAGCGCGAGGAATCCTGGCTTGTACTCGGGCTTCAGCGAACCGACCGCGTTTGTTGCGATTATCCTGTTCACCCCTAGCTGTGAGAGTGCAGCTATGTTTGCCCTGTACGGAACCTTGTGCGGCGGTATTGTGTGCTTCTTTGCATGCCTTGGGAGGAATGCCACCTTCACACCTGCAAGCGTGCCTATAGATATCACGTCGCTGGGCTTACCGTACTTAGTTTCTACCGCAACATCATCGGCGTTGTCAATGAGGGAGTACAGACCTGAACCGCCGATTATTCCTATTGTGGCATCCATGCAAACACATATCCAATTATAATTGGCAATGAATATAAATTCACTGCTTCTTCTCCTTCTTTGTGGATGCTTGTTGCCTCTTCATTCTCCTTAGTGCAACAACAACCACAGCTATGACGACCGCTGCACCTATTATGTATGTGGTAAGCCCAGATCCGCGGGACCCGCCAACATCCACGTAGTAGGTCTGCGAGCTGGAATACTGCTGGTTGTTTCCTCCGGTTGGCTGGGACCACTGCTCATAAAGGGTTACCGGATACTGGCCGTTGTTTGCTGACGAATCGACGTTCACATAGAACGTCACATTTTCAGTCTGCCCTGGAAGCAATGAACCCAGGTATGCATTTGGATTCACCTGTGACACTGGGTATATTGTCTGCAGGCTGAAGGTTACCGACTGCGCTGCTTCGTTGCCTGTGTTCCTCACTTTCAGCGTCACGGGCACGTAAGTGCCACCTGCGGAGAGATTTGATACGCTGCCAGTTACATTGAACTGTGCGATTGGCTGCAGGACTATCGGCAGCATGACGGTCCTGTTGAAAGTGGCGTTGTAGTTTGCATTCTGGTAGCTCAGATAAACAGGCAGGTTGTATTTGCTCCTGTCATCTCCCCTGTTGGCAGTTATGAATAGAGAGGCAGTTGCATCGGATCCTGCGGCTATGGTTCCCACAAATACGCTTGATGCCGAGTTTCCTGCAGTTATGTTGTCGTTTCCTACCACTGACACTGTGACATTCTTTGCAGTTCCGCTGCCTATGTTCTGGAGCGATAGCATCAGGGTCTGGTTTGTTCCTGGATACAGCGATTCTGGAGACGCGCTCTCTATGCCCACGCCGATCTGTGGCGCGCCGAGAGATTCGCTCACTGGAACCATCTGCTCATAATATGAATTCGATCCGTAAGGCGTGTTGTATCGCACTATCACAGGAAGCTCAGGCGTACCTTGAAGGAGCGTGGAGTTTGCAAGGAGTATTGCGCTTGCCGTTGCGGTTGCCTGCGGTGCTATGGTACCCAGGTTGAATGTTGGCCCGCCAAGAACGCTGAAGTTTTTGGAGTTCAATACCGTTACGCTTGCATTTGTTGCATTGCCAGTACCTACATTAAGCACGTCAAGAGCCACTGTGGACTGAGCTCCTGGAGATATCCCTGAAGATGGATTGGCAGTAAGCTTGAGGTTCGGAGACCCCCTTATGTAGAATGATATTGGCATGGTAGAAGTCGCGGTTTCCTCTGTTGAGGAGCCTGATTCGGTCTGGTATTCCGCAACAAGGGTCAGGGAGTATGTGCCTGATTTTACATCCTTTGGTATGTGCAGACTGTATGTTATGAGCGTTGTTCCGCCGTATATTCCTGTTGGTATATTTGTTATGAGCTGCGTGCCAGCTGGCGAATAGTTGAGAAGCGGATACGATCCTTCGAGCTCAAGATTCACGTTAGTGAGCTCTGCGGTATATGCATTGTATAGCTGGAACGATATCGTTATGTTGCTTCCAGCAATGACTGGCTGCGGCGTGACATCCAAGTTCGCTATCGATAGCGCATTAGCCTGTGCATTCACACTGCCGAACAGCTGCACCAAAGACAGCAACATAACCGCTGCAAGAGCGTACCTATATTTCATTTTTTCACCAAATATTATCTTAGTATAAAATTCTTCATTCTATTGTCGACTTGAATGTTTTGAATGCCAGCAAGGTCAGAATGCCAGTGAATATAAGCAGCACGCTCATGTCTGTTACTAGCTGGCCAGTAGATATGAATCCCTGCATTATCACTGCACGGTTTATGTTTGTTGCGTATGTCAGCGGATCTATGGCGGACACCGGGGCAAGCCAGGATGGCAGGCTCTCGATAGGAGTTATCCCTCCGGATATGAACCATAGTGGAAGACCTACAGCCTGCGCAAATATGGTATATGCATCGACTCTTTTTACCTTCGAGGCCACGACCATTGAAAGAGCCCCGAAGCCAAGCCCTATTATGACAACCACAACTATTATATACAGGACGGCAGTGATTCCCATAGCCAGCGTCACTCCAAGTGCCATGCCTATCAATAGTGCTATGACTGCGGCTATTAGACCCTGTAGCGAACTGATAAGCATCCTGCTGATCACTATTGCATTCTTGTTTATGGGGGTTATAAGGAACGCCTTTATGATGCCCAGCTGCTTGTCGGACAGGTACGCCACCCCTCCTCCGAATAGAGCAGAGAATACCACCACCATTGCGAGCAGGCCTCCGGTTAGGAAAGTCAGGTAGTTGGATGTAGTTGAATACAAGGCGTTTGATGATATCTCGCTGGTTGTTTTCAGCACCGGCTGGGAAGGACTGCTTGCCGGTGATCCTCCAATGCTTCCTGCAGTGGATACGCCTCCGAAATAATGCGCGTCGCTGGTTATTATTGGCAGAACGCCGCTTATTACTGTAGGCTGCGTGTTTGAGTAGTAGACCTGCACGCCAGGCACGCCTGATTTCTGGCTGGGGAAATTTGGCAGTATGACAACAACAAGTTGCACGTTGCCTAGCTGCAGCTGGCTCAGTGCGCTCTGCTCGTTTGAAGATGATAGTATGTAAAGTGTCTGCTCTGCCTGGAGGCTGTTTAGGAACTGCAGCGACTGGGCATTGTTTGCATAGTTTACTACAGCTATTGGAACATTCCTTATGCTCGTCCCTATGTTTCCGAAGAAGATTATTATGACCAGTGGGAATATCAGCGACCTGATTATGTTTGTCCTGAGATTGGCCTTAAAGATGAAGAGTTCCCTCTTGAAAAGCGTGATAGAATCTTGTGACAAGCCCATATCATCGCCTGCGCATTATCTGCGTCCTTGCAGAAACGTATTCCGTACTCGCTTCGTCCCTCATGCCAGAGCCTGTAAGCTTTATGAATACGTCGTCGAGAGTGGGGAAGTGGACGTTGACTGATGCGACTATTATCTTCTTCCTCTCCAGCGCGTCCAGCATCTCCGGTAACATCTTTGGATTCCACTTCTCAAGGATGGCCTCTAGCTTGTCTCCTTTTACAGCAGGGCTCAGCTTGAAATGCACCTTTAGAAGGGAGGCCGCCTGCTGGGCCTGTGAATCGCTATCTAGGATCATCTCAAGTATCCTTCCCGTTCCAACCATTCTCTTCAATTCTGACGCTGTTCCGATGGCCTTTATCTTACCGTGGTCTATTATCGCTATCCTGTCGCACAGCGCGTCTGCCTCCTCGAGATACTGGGTTGTGAGTATTATGGTGACCCCAATCTTTGTGAGGTCTTTGATATGCCCCCACATGCTGACCCTGTTCTGGATGTCAAGCCCTGTAGTAGGCTCGTCCAGTATCAGCAGCATGGGATCCTGTATCATCGCCTTGACAAGCGCAAGCCTCCTCTGCATTCCTCCTGAGAAAGTTCCGGCCTTCTTCTGTGCAAAATCGGTCAGTTCAGCCTCCTCCAGCGCATCCCTTATCTTGCCGGCCATCTTACCTTTGGAGACGTGGTATAGCTCTGCAGCTATCTCAAGGTTGTCCCATGCAGTAAGGTCGCCATCCACAACAGTCTCCTGGGTCATCAGTCCCATCATGGGCTTGACCTTGTCACCCTCTTTTTCAACATTTATTCCATTTATCGTTATTGATCCTGAAGTCGGCTTGTACAATCCGAGTATCATGTTTATTGTGGTCGTCTTGCCTGCGCCGTTGGGTCCAAGTATGCCGAATATCTCTCCGGTCTTAATCTCTAGGTTTATGCCGCTGACGGCGGTGAAGTCTCCGAACTTCTTTACCAGATGCCTTATCTCAAGTATGTTTTTAGCCATTGAACTCCTCCTTCACAAGCTTCTTCATTCCCTCCATCATGGCGAAGAATATCTTGTCCTTGTTCCTTACAACCTTCTCGCCCCTCTTTGTTATTGTAAATACCTTCTGGACCCTATTGCCCTTAAGCGTGGCCTTGCTTTTTATGTATCCGTCCTTCTCCAGAGACGAAGTAAGGTTGTATATGTCGTTTTTTGTTATAGGTTCGAATATGGTGTATCCGTGGATTGGCTTTATGGCCTTGATCACCTTGAGGAGTTCGTAGGGATATGTCTTGTGTTTCCTGATGTAGCTGAGTATCATTATCTTGACTGCGCCTTTTTGCAGGTCTTTGTCCTTGTAGGGAAGGTTTTCTTGAATTTTCATCGCACTGCACTAGTTTAAATCCAAACTAGTTTGTTAATACACTAATTAGGTATAAAAAGGTTGCAGGTTAGCAACCGGCTGCGGCGGGAGATTGGGATAAGGCAGTGCAGCTTTCGGCGTCATGTGCAGCCTCCTGGAATTTCGAACAGTTTCCATTTAAATACTTCCCTTTCATAAAGCCTATGCATGACATGTTTCCGTTCCTGGATAGAAATGAGTACAGGGAGGCACTGAAGTACGCCGAGAAGATGGCGTAAAATCATGCCGATTCCATTCCTCAGGTTTCCAACTGGCAATAAATAGCTTTATTCTGTAATATTTAAGCGATTCTGATGCATCAAAGCATAAGCATTGTAATACCCACTATAGAGGAGGAGAGCCTCTTCAGCCTTGTGGAGAAGCTTAGGCAAACCATTGGGAAGGACATAGAGATAATAATAGTCGACAAGAGCAGCGACACGTATTACAACAGGCTGAAGTCCACAGGTGCGATTGTCATAAGGCAACGGGACAAGGGAGTGGAGAGCGCGATCATGCAGGGGCTGAGGAGAGCGAAGGGAAACATACTGGCAAGCATAGACGCTGACGAGACGCACGACATAAGCGGGATAGTAGATGGGGTGAAGCTGGTTGAATCCGGAAAGGCCGACCTTGTTCTTGGAAACAGGATGGGCAGCCTCGAACAGGGGTCGATGGATGCATACATAAAGGTTGGCAACTCTGTGCTGAGCTGGATGTTCGGCAAGCTCTACAAGACCGAAGTGCACGACGTGCTAACCGGGCTGTTCGTCATGAGGAGAGGGGCTTTCGACAGCATAAGGGAGGTTGAGCCATACAGGGCAGGCATAGCATTCTTCGCCATTGAGCTTGCAAGGCTTGGATACAGGGTAAGGGAGGTTGACATAAAATATTATAAGAGGAGACACGGTAAATCTAAACTGACTAAATCGAAGTTCGCTTATGGTGTAAATGTGGCGTCTCATTTGATAAGGCAGCTAAGGGACTACAGCCCCCTGCTAGTTTTCGGAGGGCTTGGAGTGATTGTAGGGCTGATAGGCTTGGCCATAGGAATAGGCGTGCTGTCAGATTTCCTGCATTCTGGAGTGTTCGTGCAGACCGGTAGGGCGCTTGCGGCATTCATGCTTGTGGTGCTGGGATTCCTATTCTTCGTTGCAGGGCTCATACTTGACATGCTCCTGGAGATAGAGAAAAGGATGGTCAAGAAATAGGCTTTCCACTATACTGCTTTCCACTATACTTTATGCTTATTATTAGCAGTGCTATTATGCACAGGTGGACTCCTGTGCAGAATATGCATATGCTTCCAAGCACATACTCAGCCATAATGAAATAAAGAACGAATACCGCCCCTATCCCGTTTACCAGCAGCATCTCCTCCTTTCCAAAATACCTGGCTATAACGAATATGTCGACTATGAAGAAGACCATGCCGAGCACTGCATTGGGTATGCCCAGTATAGTGGAGTACTGGCTGTTCAGGACATTTGCGCAGTCTATTATGCCCTTGTCAGGGCATTCCAAGGGAAGTATGGAGCTGAACCTGAGGATTGTCAGGTATACGCTTATCAGCAATCCTATTACCGCTATTGCAAGGGCTATCCTCTGCGCATTGAGCTTCATGCACTACCTACCCAAGTATTTTGAGCATCTTGACCACGTAAGGCTGAGAGCATACGCTTTCAGGAGTCATGTTGGTGATCCTGCATATCTCTGTAGTGTATATGTCTGCAGCGCCGACCAGGGCCTGCGACACGGATGAGTTTGTATTGGTGAGGTTTGATATGGTCTCGTTCCACGAGTATCCCTGGATCACGCCAGGCGTGACCAGCGCTCCGGCCTCTACCGAGAGGTTTGCAAAATCAATGAATGGGATCCCTCCACCAGGATTGTAAGCTGCGAATATGTTGTTCTGCGAATCTGTAAGCTTCTGCAGGTTCTGGTAGCTCCTGGTAGCTGTCTCGACGCTCACAAACGAGATGTAGTCGCTCTGGTATGTTGAGTTGTAGAAAGTGAATGTAGGGGTGTTTGGATAGACGTCAGTTGAGTTTGAAGCCATGTAATGAAGGTTAGAGAAGCTTCCGAACCTGAGCAGGGCTATTATCATTCCCCACCTTGACACAGCGCAGTACGGACAGAATTCTGCGCCTATGTACAGGATCTCCGGTTTTGTGCCGTTTTTCAGAGGTGATGCATTTATGTTATATATTATTGGGGCATTTGGCAGCCCGGTTGATGCAGATCCTTCAACTATCCGGTTGCTGACGCTGCTCGGAATGTTAAGCTGTGAGACTATCGACTGCGGCACTTGCTGTCCTATCTGTGCATTGAAACTCAAGCTGCTCTGAGGTGCAGAGAAGTCCATGTATGCAAGCACAGCCACTGCTATGACCGCTATTGCGAGTATCGCAAGGTACTTTGTCTTCTTGTCCATCCAATTCACTAAGAGTCCATTATTTGCTTGGATTTCTTATATTGTAAAATCCTTTTAAATGTTGGGATGGATAGAATATAGGTGCTTACATAATATACGCTATAGTGACATCGCTTGACAAGGACCATCTGTCAGCGACGCCGAACGAGGACGTAGACCTTAACAGCCTTGTTGGAAAGAAGGTGCAGTACGTTGACAAGAGCGAGAAGGTCTGGCCTGGCGTCATAGCATCCGTTGAGGACCCTTTCGTGATAGTTAAATTCGATGAGTTCCCTTCAGGGCTAGGACAGGGACAGATGCTTGAGATCTTAGATCAAGAGAGCTAAAGCCCAAGCACCAGATCCACAGCCACAGTGACTTGAAGGCAGCATTTATTTGCCGCAGAGTATCTCCAGCATACCTATTGCAGCTATCCTTTCCGCAGTATCTTTCAGGTTCTTCGCAGACCCACTAGTGTTGCTGGAAAATTGCTCTATCAGCCCTACCACTTCATCCCTGGATTCAGGAAATGCCACAGCGAACTCCTCGAGCCCGTTAACAACCTCCAAAAGCCCCACGACTTTTGGCAACACTGCCATCCTAGCTATTGTTTTTTGTCCCATCCCCATCCCCATAAGTATTATAGCGCTTGTTATATATAAATCTTTTGTACTATTTTTGGCCCGTATTTCCATTATTCACAATTTTCATTTTATTATGTGTATTTGGCACACGCCTCAGTCGCAATGCCCTCCAAGCGATGGGCGGATGCCAGATCCTTGACGATGAGGTGATAATTTTGTCAGAGCCTTGACTGACCTTCAGCAGGCGATTTTATCTCTAGTTTTGCATTTACAATACGTATCAGGTTGAGCATCTTGATCTCCCTTTGCTCCGAGACCCTCAGATAGATTTGATCCTTTGTGCCCCTTGCCACGATTATGTAGACATTGCCAGTGGCGAACCTGCCGGTCCTTCCACGACGCTGTATGTTCCTTATCTCATTTGGTATCGGCTCGTAGAATATGACTACGTCAACGCCTGGTATATCTATGCCCTCCTCGCCTATTGAACTCGCGACAAGGACGTCAAAGGCGCCGTCCCTGAAATCCTGCACCACCTTCTTCTGCGTCTCCTGCGTCACGCCATCCTTCTTTCCAACGAATGACATGGCCGTTATCCCGTTGTTGTTTATGTATTCGGCCAGCATCTTCACAGTCGACCTGTATTGGGCGAATATGATCATCTTCTTGCCGCGGTGGCCCTTGAGCACGTCCAATACCGCGACCACCTTTGGATGCTCCTCCCCGTTCTTCAGCGCAGCAAGCGCATACGCTCTTGCCGCTATCATCCCCCTGCTACTCAGCAGCGACTCCAGGCTCCTGCTCTTCTTCTCCCTGAGATACAGTCCTTCAACATAACTTGAGAATGGCGCTATTCCCTCAGTTAGTATTAGGTCCTGCGCATGGGAGAGGTTTATCAGCTTTGAGTATGCGACCATGGCGCCCATCCTGTAGTTGATCGCCTGGATCTTGCTTATCTGGTTTCCAAGGTCTATCAGCCTGCCCTTCGGAATGAAATCTGTATTGAACCTTAGAAAGCCCATGCCGTTCAGAGTTCTTATGCTTGAATCAATCTCAGGCTTCAGTGAGCCGGATATCTCCCTGACCCTCTCGCTGATATCGACATACACTATGTGTATGAACTTCTGCATAACGTACTTCATCACGTCGCTGTCGCTGGTTATCCTGGCCTCTATGTGCTTTATTCCGAGTGCGCTAACAAGTGCGTTTATCCTCTCCTTCTTGCTTCCAGGAGATGCGGTGAGCCCCACTATCAGTATATCCCTCACTGTGCACTCGTTTGCAATATAGGTGTACGCATATTTGCCTACGGCCCTGTGGCACTCGTCGAAGACCACTGCACCGAAATCCTCTATTGAGAAGTTGCCGCTCTTCAGGTCGTTGGCAACCGTCTGTGGGGTAGCTATTATCACCTTTGACCTGTTCTCCATCTCTGACCTTGACTTCTTGACTATCGAGCCTGTCAGCAGGAGTATCTCCTCCTTTGGTATCTTCAGCATTCCAGTCAGGACGCTGTAGTGCTGCTCGGTAAGCGGCTTTGTCGGAGCAAGCAGCATCGCTCTCTTACCAGATGCAAGCGCTGAGGCCATTATGCTTGCTCCTATGAATGTCTTCCCAAGGCCAGTAGGCAGCACTACCAGGGTGTTTCCGCGCCTGCGTATGGAATTTATTATGTTCAGCTGGTACTCCCTGAACTCCAGTCCATCAAGGTTCAGAAAATCTGCGGCTGCACCGAGCTTGAGCCATCTTTCATCAACAGGCATTGCCATCACTGTTCAGTGCATCTTCAAAATTATAATACTAACTACTGTACATGCTCAATAATGTGTGGACTTGAATAACTTCTCAAGGAGCAGAATTTTGAAAGTGCACAGTCCATCTATTTCTGCGACCAGGTAAATACATGGAGATAGATGAAGAGATTCTATCTCTCAATCCAGACGAACTCGAAACGGACGAAAAAACAAAGGCACTGATAAGAAAGGTACTGAACCTCTTAGAACAGGTCCTGAAAGAGAACGCGGAATTGAGGGCAGAGATTCAGAAACTGCGGGATGAGAATGCAAGACTGAAGTTTGACCAACTCCTCGATAAGATACCCATATCTGACAACACAAGGCAGTTCTGGATGATTGCATACCTCCAGGCATTGTGTTGGATACACAAGATAAGGCACTACAAGAAACTGGGACCTTGGCTGAAATGCAACCGTGATGCACTCAAAAAGTTCAGGATTGAGATGCGCGGATTCTGGCATCTGCTTAAAGACTACAAAGTCCAGCCAAACAAAGAAGGAAAAACGCGTGTATTTAGGGA
>DAHWIK010000016.1 GCA_027345185.1 Microcaldota archaeon | reverse complement strand
CACAATTGATGGTGAATAGTAGTTTGTAGGTAATATGAAAATCAGGTTTAAATATGTACATGGTGGTAAATGATTAACCGAGAACATTATTCTGGCCTTGCGGCCCTTGCTGCTAGGTCGGAGGAATTAACATAGTAGTGTAGTATTATAATCCTGTCTTGCTATAATCATATCTAATGCAAAGCCGAAGAGGACTTTCCTCAGGCTCGTAGGCGAGGCGCAGCTTGATGAGAGCTTCCTATGAAAGGATGATAAGGAAGTATGCACCTAACATAGATGGCAGAATAGTCAATGTGCAGGGACTCTTCCCTGTAGACCTTGAACCGCGCTTCGGGCTGACAGACGGAAACATATTCCATGGTGACATGACCCCTGACCAGCTATTCTTCTCGAGATTCAGCTATAAGACGCCGATAAGCGGCCTTTACCTGTGCGGATTGGGAACGCATCCTGGAGGAGGTGTCTCTGGCCTTCCTGGATTCAATGCTGCAAGGGAGATACTGAAAAACAGCAGGATGTTCTGATTCTAAACTAAAAACCCTAGGATTTTCATCATCAGTTCCGCAGTTTCCTGGTCTTTTCCGCTCTTGCATAGATTCTTTATCACATGAAGCGCCTCTGGCGTGTCAAAGTCATTATCCATTGCGGCAGAGAACTCTTTCAGTGCAGCCTTGTTGATGCCGCTGCTCCTTGATTTCCTTGAACTTCGCAGGTAATTCTCTATCCTCCTTAAGCATGATTCTGAATCTTCAAGTTCGTCTGGCGCGTATTCCCAGATCTGCCTGTACCTGTGCGACAGAAGCATCCACCTTATTGCGTTTGGCGAGTGCTTCTTGACAAGGTCTGATATTAGAACGAGATTGCCCAACGACTTTGACATTTTCTCTCCTTTATATATCACCATGGCGGTGTGAACAAAGTATTTTGAGAACGGCGACTTTCCAGTGAAGCTCTCCGACTGGGCTATCTCGCTTTCGTGGTGGGGAAATATCAGGTCCCTTCCGCCGCCATGTATATCAATCTGATTCCCAAGGTATTTGCTTATCACTGCAGAGCACTCTATGTGCCAGCCCGGTCTTCCCTTTCCCCATGGACTCGACCAGAATGGCTCCCCTTTCTTCCATTTCTGCCAGACTATGAAGTCGAGTGGGTTCTTCTTGTTCGGGTCGTCGGGATCCCCGCCGCGCTCCTTTAGCAGCATCTTCATCTGTTTTTTGGTGAAATGGGACAGCATGCCGTATCCAGGAAATTTTTTGACATTGAAATAGACGTTTCCACCGCTTTCATAAGCAAATCCGTTTTTTACGAGCTTGCTGACTATTCTTATTATCTGCGGCATTGATTCTGTCGCTTTTACATAATATGTGGGTTTCAGCACGTTAAGGCTATCCATGTCGTCACGGTACCTCTTTGTCCAGAAATTACCCAGCGACTTCCAGTCAGTTTTCTGCTCCCTCGCCTTCCTGAGCACGTCATCATCTATGTCGGTTACGTTCTGGGTGTAGATAACATTGAAGCCCTTGAACCTAAGGTATCTTATCATCATGTCGAAAGAGACGTAAGTGAAGGCATGACCAAGATGGGTAGTGTCGTACGGAGTTACGCCGCAGACGTAGATCTTCACGGTCTTTGGCTTCAACGGCCTGAATTTCTCCTTCCTATCGCTACCTGAGCTGAATAGATTTAGTACCATTAAAGTCACCTGTTTAGGTCAAGCCTGACAAAGGCCTCTGCGAATTTGTATCCCTTCTCCTTGCCGATCATTGCGGCCATCTTCATCACCCAGCCTAGGCTGCTCTTTGAAATCTGGCTCTTGTGGCATTCTAGGGCCCTTATCTTCAACGAGATGGTCTTGCTTATGTCCACCACTTCGGTGTGGTTATCAAAGTTGAGCATATAAAGTGCGGAGACCTTGTGCGGCTTCAGTCCCTCCTTCTCAAGTTCGCTGAAGGTCAACCTGTCTCGCGCCATTGGAAATACAGCATCTATTGCTGCTTGGCCTGCAGCCCTGTGGTCAGTGTGGTTAACGAATCCCCTCTTTGAGTAGACTAGGGTAGGATCCATAGTCACTACTATGTCCGGCTTTAATTTTCTTATGTATCTCACAATCTCCTTCTTCAGTTTAAGATCCGCTACCAATTCGGTATCGTTGTGGTCAAGGAAGAATACGCCTTTCAATCCAAGCACCTTGGCTGCATTGATCTGTTCGGATCTTCGTATCGTTATGAGTTTATGCTCTGTCATCTTTGGGTCGTCTGACCCCTTACATCCGTTTGTGCATATTAGATAGTAACATTGTGCTCCTTCTCCGGCCCATTTGGCGAATGAACCCGAAGCGCCAAAGTCCAAATCGTCTGGGTGCGCTGCAACGCCTAGAACTTTCATGAAACCACTATATTTGGGATGGCAGCAAATAAATAACATTGCAGAGGTTTGCATGACCAATTTATCTCAAACTTTAAAGTCGTCCAAGCTTCTTTGCCCACCCTTATCAATTTAAATATTTTATCAGAGATTGCTTATAGGTAATTTATATGGATAAGATAGCCACCGCCTTGGCGGCAATAGTAATAATAGTCATTGTGGCCGCTGCAGGGTATACCGTATTAAAAAGTAATGCAACATCACAGAGTTCATCTTCAGTGCCTTCCACCACGCAGATTTATAGCGCAACGACAGCACCAGCAACAGTATCAGTTTCAAATAATACAAATAAAAGCGTGGGGAACACCTATGCAGTTAATGTCGCACATAATGCCATTATTGGAAATTACCTTGTAAATGGCACCGGATTTGCACTGTATACATTCAGCGCTGATACGCCAAATAGCGGAACAAGTGCATGCTACGCATCATGCGCCACTTTTTGGCCGCCATTCTATGCATCCAAGCTTACATTGCCCGCTGGGCTAAACGGATCTGATTTTGGAACGATAAACAGGACTGACGGGACTAAGCAGATTACGTACAATGGCGCACCACTGTATCTTTTTGTCAAGGATAAGGCCGCAGGACAGGTTAACGGCAATGGGGTTAATGCTTTCGGGGGAGTATGGCACGTGGCCGTACCAAATGTTTCTCCAGCAGTGAATAAGTCTGCAAGCATTAATGCTACAACCACACAGCAGACATCATCGTCACAGCCTACCACATCAACCAGCGGATATGGAGGATATGGATAAATAAGTGTGGCTTATTCATAGACAAGGTCTGTTATTGGACAGGAACAACGCACGGCATGTATTGACAAGGATAAGTCTAGCCATAGTCTTCATTGGGATAGGAATTTGGGAAATACTCCAGCCATCTCATTGGTCATCGTACATACCTAATTTCCTGACTTTCATAGCAGGTGCAATTACCCTAACTATGGCACATGGGGTCGTACTCGTCATAATAGGCTTGGCAGTGCTTCTTGGAGTGTACCTGAGGATAGCTGCGGCACTTGCCGTATTGATGATGATATTTATAATCATCAGTTTGCTGCTATCTTTAGGATTTACCAGTATAGCAATAAGGGATATCGCAATCCTCCTGATAGCAGGGGCATTGTTCTTTGATGACACAGAGTATCTAAGGCTTAAAAAATGAGATTCACCGGCTTGTAGCCCGTGGTTGCTGCTGTGCCTCATGCACAACAGGACCCTGGCTCTCAGCTTCGGATCTTCGAAGTATGACAAATACCCTGCCTAATCTTTGCATCAGCTGGTCTTTGTAGGCTTCAGTAGGCTGGAAAAGCTCCTTTGCCATGGCTGGATGGCTATTAAGGTATTCGAGTGCGCTTGTTCCATCGCTGTCACTGAACCTTATGGCCAAGGACCTTAAAACCCTGACATAGCTCTTATAGTCCACTAGTCCGTGGCCATCGGCTTTTCGCATTATTTCAAATACTGCCAGACCGTTCTCGTTTATGTAGCTCCATGCGTCATTTCCAGCCCTGTCCTTAAAACGAGTTGACAACTGCTTCACCACTGTTGGATTTGGGCATGGGTTCTTGACTACGTAATCTTCCTGAACCATGGCCCCTTGCAGTGGTCTTTGCGATCTTTTAAACCTCACAGATTCACTGGTTTTTGTTGCTGTTTTTTCATATATATGCCTTTCCTTTATCCAAATTTTGGTTGGTCAAGGAAAAATAAATGCGAACTGGATTAGCTATTGCTCATAGTGCGGTTATCAAGCTGGTACAGCAAATCTCTCCTTATATTTTGGGCTGTGATATCCGCGCCAGCTCCTGGTGCCTCCACCGAGTAATACCTGTCGCCGTAGGTTTTGGTCTTTATTATTATCTTGTTTACAGCGCCTTTTAGCTGGCCCAGAGGATTATCAAGACTTACCTCTTCCAGATTCACTGATATACGCGGCCTGCCGTGGTTTACATACCTTGCTATGTATCTGAGGGTACTTCTGTTTCTCTGCGCATTTTCCATCATTGATGCAAGTTTAATATCTGCATTCGACAATCCCTTGAGGAATCCGCCAACATTGACTGCATTTAGATACTCGTCTGGTATGAATGGGCTTAATTTTATATCTGACAGGCCTATGTGTGCACCTGCAGTCCTTGCGAGAATGAGGATCTTGCTTGCAACGTCACTGCCGCTCAGGTCTATTACTGGATTTGGCTCAGTATATCCATTTTCCATTGCCTCCTTGACTATTTCAGAGAATTTCCTCCCCTTTTCCAGCTCTGTAGCTATGTATCCAAGAGTTCCTGAGAAAACGCCTGTTATTTCAGTTGGATTGTCACCTATGTCCCTGAGATCCCTTATCTTGTCTACTGCCTCTGCGCCGGCCATTACTGAGCATCGATACCCGTATCTGCTGATTTCGCTTACCAACCTCTCAAACGTGACATAGTCGCTTATTGCAAGCGGGATCTTGTTGGCAGTGACTATTTTGTGTTTCGTCTCGAATATTACCTTTTTGTGGAGTTCAAGCATTCTTTCCGCTTCTGCAGTAACATCCACTATGCTTACGCTATCTTTGCTGCCCTTAAGCGGCTCAAGCAGGTCGGTAAGCTTGTTGTACTTCGTGCCTAATTTCCTTTTGGCAGAGAAGCTCCTGATATCAGATTCGGATAGGCCTCCTGAATCGTATAGAAATGATTTGCTTGATGCAACTCCTACTATGCTTGTAGGATTTTGGTGAAGGGCAATGTTGTTGTCTCCTTTATCGAATATCTGTGAGACTAACTCTTTGCCTACCCTTCCAGTTGCGCCTACAATGAAAAGTGATTCCGCCAATCAATCAAGTACAATGTGTCTTGGCCTTATATTTAAATCCTTACTGGGGTCATTAGGGCCGTCTATTTTAGCAGCATCTCTGATGCACCAGCCAGGTAAGCACTCACCTTCTCCATATTAAGAACGTCGTTTCCGTATCCTTCTCCCAGTTTATCCCTTAGGGATCCTTCCGCATCTATTGAGAAGCCTTCCTTTATTGAATTCTTTAGTTGATTTACCTTGGACCGCACATTGCTTCCGCTCAAACCTCCAGCAAATACTACCGGTGTTGTCACACCGTTTTCCCTAATTGCTCTGTAAGTTACGGAGCAGTAGTTCTCATTGAGCTCGGTGCCTGTCCCCAAAGATGCATCTATAAGCAGATAATCGAATTTGGGATAACTGGTTGCAAGTCTCTTTGACAGCAGATGTATGTTTATTGTGTCAGTTATTATGGGGGATATCTGGAGTATCAGTTTTAATTTTGGATAATTATCCCTAAGTTTCTGCACCTGCTTTTCTGAAGGCAGAATCCTGTTTATTTGCAGGCCGCCGACAAGGCCCTGTTCATAAATTTCATCGATATTAAGTATGGCTTCAATATCCTTTACAAAGGACCACGCATCTGCAGTGCTGTAGTGTATGGTGGAAAACACGTCAAGATTCACCAGCTTTAATATGTCTGGCAGCTGTTCCAAATCCGGAGATCTCCTGCTTGCCCCAAAAACAGACCCGAGGCTTTCAGATAAGAGCTGCAGGCCCACCATTGGCATACTTCTTGCCTTTAAGTTAAACCCTGTTTCCTTGAATATTGATATGACTTTTCTCGCTTCTTTGACCGTTGAAATTCCAGATACGCCAACATACGGTTTGCATTCGTTTCCCATGAGACATTCACCCGGATGTTAAAAAACTTGGGGTTGCGGGGATTTGAACCCCGACATGCAGGTAACGCCTATTTCACAAAAATCATAGCTCCAAATCCTAATCATCGCAATCTTTGCAATTGCTCATAAATTCAGGTTGAACATCTGGAGCCTGCCGCGCTGCCAAGTTACGCCACAACCCCTTGCCATACTATTTGAGATACTAATTTTAATAAGCTTTTTAATCCATAATCTATTGCTACTGTTGTGTGATCATGTCATTTGCTAGCAGAATAGGCATAGTATTCGCAAAGAAGTGGATAGGCGGGATAACTATTTCTGATGCTCTGCGCGAGTCTGAAAAGCTCAATGTTGTTGGGGAGAAAGTGATAATAAACTACCTTGGAGAAGAGCTGACAGACTCTGCAAAGGTACGGAAAACCGTTAATATGTACATAGAAATCCTCAAGGACATGGAAAGCGACGGAGTACAGGGAAGCATAGCTGTAAAGCCAACGCAGCTGGGACTTAACATAAATTACAGGACCTTCTTTTCAAATTATGAAAAGATAGCGGATTGTGCGGACGGAATTGGGATGTTTGTCTGGATGGACATGGAGGACTACATGACGGTGGACAGCTCAATAAAGGCCTACATTAGCTTACTCAAAAAACACAAAAACTTAGGGATATGCATCCAGGCAAAACTGATTCGAAGTCTTGACGATATCATGCTGATCTGCAAAAATAAGGGAGTTGTGCGACTAGTAAAGGGAGCATACCGTGCAAGGGACCACATAACATACTCCCAAAAATCAGAAGTTGACCGGAATTACCTTAGGTGCATGGGGTATCTGTTCAAGAACTCGGCAAAGTTCATGGTAGCTACACATGATAGCAGGATAATAGACATAGCAAAGGATATGGAAAAGAGATATCACAAAAAGGTTATGTTTGGAATGCTTAAAGGGATACGGCAGAAGCTAGCGCAGGAGCTGGTATCCGAACACGAGGACATGCACATATACATGCCATTCGGAGAGGAGTGGCTCAACTACTCTGCCAGAAGGCTTAAAGAGCTTGAGCACTCAGTTTTGATAATACGTTCTATTATAAGTGGTTAGGTGGCGTTTTGATAAAATTGATAATGTTCGACCTGGGCGGAGTCGTCATAAAGATACCAGAATACAGGTACTTCAACTATCTCTCCAGCATAAATAGAGTCTCACCATATCTAGCGGAAAGGATAATAGGCATATCGGCACCGCTCCTGGAATCAGGACGGATAAGCCTTTACGAATTCCAGTCTAATATGGGCAAGGAGTTTGGGATACATAGCAGCAAGGTGGGTTGGCTCTCCTTCTTCAAGAAGAATGCTGAGCTTGACGCAGACACAATAGCCGTAGTCAAAGCGCTTAGGCATAACTATAAGATAGCGTTCCTGTCGAATATAGACAGATGGAGGTATGATTATGCGACAAAGCACATACTTGTGAAGGTGCTCTATCTCTTTGAATATAAATTTGCGTCGTTCAGACTAGGTGCAGTAAAACCGTTCCCAAGGATCTACAAGAAGGTACTTAAGACTGTGCACTTGAAGCCATCGGAGGTACTGTTCATAGACAATAATTTTGAGAATGTTGAGGGCGCGAGGTCCGTGGGTATAAAATCCATTAAATTCAGCACTGCAAAAAAATTGGTGTTAGACTTAAAGAAGTTTGGAATTAAATTAAAAGAGGTGTAACATTGGCTGAAGATGAGATGGCGGAGCACATAAATGTAAAGAAATCGGAGAACTTCTCTGAGTGGTACACTCAAGTGATAATAAAGACGGGCTTTGTAGATTATTCGGAGGTTTCCGGATGCATAGTCTTCCTTCCTCCTGCCTATTTCGCATGGCAGACAATATCAAACGCAATAGATGCTGAATTCAAGAAGATAGGTGTAGAAGACACCTACTTCCCGCTTCTAATACCTGAAAAACTCCTGACAAAGGAGAGCGAGCACTTCGAAGGCTTCGTGCCAGAGGTGGCATGGGTAACCCGGACGGGCAAGACCGAACTTGAAGAAAAGCTTGCTATAAGGCCGACCTCAGAGACAATAATGTACAAGAGCTTCTCGAAGTGGATAAGATCGTGGAGGGATCTGCCCATGAAATACAACCAATGGAACAACGTCCTAAGGTGGGAATTCAAGCACCCTACCCCACTGATAAGATCCAGGGAATTCCTATGGAATGAGGGGCACAGCGTATTTGCAACAGAGGAGGAGGCGATAGCCGAAAGGGAACAGATAATAGGAATTTACCTTAAGGTGCTAAAAGATTATTTTGCCGTTCCAGGGATAGTGGGAAGGAAGAGCGACAATGAGAAGTTTGCCGGAGCAGTGGCCAGCTACAGCATTGAGCACATGATGCCAGACGGATGGGCCCTTCAAGGTCCTGATCACCATTACGATGGACAGAACTTCTCAAAGGCATTCGACATAACGTTCCTTGACAGGGAAGGAAAGCCTGTTTACGCTTACCAGAATACATTTGCAATATCAACAAGGGAGTTGGCCGTGCTTGTTGCTACGCATGGCGATGATAGGGGATTGGTGCTGCCACCGAAGCTTGCATATGTGCAGGTAGTGATAGTGCCTATTTACAAGAAAGACAACCGGGAGAAGGTACATGCATATGCGAAGAAGGTATATGAGCAGCTTAATGGCCATTTCAGAGTAAAGTTTGATGATAGGGATGGATATTCGCCTGGATTCAAGTACAATGAGTGGGAGATGAAAGGCGTGCCTGTGAGGCTGGAGATAGGCGAGAGGGACATGTCAGGCAATTCGGTTATGGCAGTAAGGAGGGACACTGGGGAAAAGAAGCCGGTTAAAGTAACAGAATTGGGCAAGGAATTGGAGCATTTGATGACTGCAATACATGACAACCTTTATAGCAAGGCTAGCGATTTCCTCAAGTCTCATGTCCACATTGTGGATAGCTATGAGGACCTGAAAAAGACCTTGAAAGAGAAGGGAGGAATAGTCACCGCACCTTGGTGCGGTGATAGAAAATGTGAATTGACGGTAAAGGAGGAGACAGGCGCAAAGATAACTAATATACCAATAGAACCTGTCAAGTTTGGCTCAAAATGCGTGGTATGCGGAAATAAATCCAAATTCGCTGCGAACTTCGCAAGATCCTACTGAATCGTTTCTGCTTGACTAGAACCATGCGGTGCTTGTGCTTTGGCATGGCACCCCGTTTCTGCGTTGGCCGGCTGCAACAGACAATGATTGAATGTATATTTTTAAGCCGCGGCGCTCTAGGCACACACATCCGACAAGGCTACCATCTGCAGCAATATGGATAAGCCAGACTTCAGCAAGATCAACATGCTCAGTTGATTATTTTACCTAGAATTTAAAATTCATATGACAGCCCTTGCTAAGCTATGGGGCTTTATTTTCTGATATATGTGTTTTCCAGTTTGCAGCCATTGCCCTGAAGATTGTGTCAGAGACTCTCTTATACATCACTAATCAGCAATACCTCTGTCTCATCATACAATTAAATTCTGGTAAAGTGGTATTTAAGCATATGTCCATTGCCAACTTGACCAGAGCTGCACTTATTTGGATGGAACCCCTGTCACAGTAACCAATTTGCTAAGATCTATGTATTTGGCTGCGACGCCGATTACGTCGTCAGGTGTCAGAGACATTACAGCATCGGGATAGTGCTGTACGAAGAAGGGCTTATCGCTGAGCACTGCATAATTTGCAGTTTCCATAGCGCTCTCCAAAGTATCTTCCCTTTTGACCAGTGCATCCTGGCTACCTTTTACCTTCTTTTCCTGAACCTCCTTTTCGGTTATCTCTCCCCTTGCAACTGAAGCAAGCTCTTTTCTTATCAGGTCATCAACTTCGCCTATATTTTCAACTTTGGTCTTTGCGATTACGCTGAAGAGTCCTTCGCTCCTGCCTATTAGCGTGCTTGCACCTGTAACGTATACAAGGCCTCTGTGCGTCCTGAGCTCCCTGAACAGCCTTACAGATAATACGTCAGCTAGGACTTCTGCTGCTATGCGCTCCTTTTCATCCGATTCGCGCCTGAAGGATGGCACTGGAAGTCCCATTTCAATTATTGCCTGGCCGTTTGATGTAGGCAGATTGACCGTCACATCGCATCCTTTTACATCCATGCTTGCCGGGACCAGGTCCAGATCTACGTGGTTGCCTCGCATGTCACCGAAATATCTTCCGGCTAGCTTCAATCCGTCCCTCCTGCTTACTGCACCATACAGCACGAGAGTCGAATTGTCTGGAGTGTACTGACCTTTGTATACCTCCATTAGCATCTCTCGTGTAACTTTTTTTACGTCGGCTTCGTTGTGAAGCCTGTCCAATGTAGCTGCATTGTGTCCGGAAAACAGGTTTGCGAACAGCGCCCTGTTTACTCCAATATCTGTACGTGCCAACTTGGTCAGATATTCGTTTAGTATAGGCACAGCCTCAATCGCTATGTCCTCCTGCCTGATTGTAGAGTTTTTTATTATGTCTGAAAGCAGATCTAAAGTCCCATCTATATCATTCCTATGAAACTTCACGAAATAGCCTGTTTGCTCAGCAGAGGTATATGCATTGTGGGCAGCCGCATTGTCAAGCTGGCCGTGTATGTCATCGGAGGTCCTTGTCGCTGTTCCCCTGAAGAGCATATGCTCAAGAAAATGCGCGCCTGGCGCCCTTGGATCACTCTCCGGGAAATTTATGTTGCCATACCTTACTCCGAAAAAGGCTGTAATGGACTCCAGTTGCGGGAATGGCTTTATCACTACAGTAAGGCCGTTGTCAAGCGTAGTTACAGAGACTTCCGAACCTTTAGACTGCAAAGCCTTCAATACATTCATGATATCGCTGAACTGTCTGGTTAATTATTCTCATATTTAAGTCTTCTCAGTCTCGGGGCTTTGCACGTAAAATAGAATTTGCACTTTTATAGCTTTCCTTGAAAGTCCCACAACAGTCATTTGACTGAAAGTAATGCCTCAATAGGTGACAATGGCGCAATACTCTTTATCATTTTCTGGTCCATCCGCCGGATAAAGTTTGCAATCACTATACCTATCTGTTTTATGCTCATAAAATTGCAGTTGTTCAGTGTTTTGTTCCTCAGATAATTATGGACATATTCCTCTGG
>DAHWIK010000008.1 GCA_027345185.1 Microcaldota archaeon | reverse complement strand
GTAGCCTTCCTTTACCAATCTGCCGTTGTCTTCCATGACAACGTAACTCTTTCGCTTTCCTAGATCTATTGCTATTTCCATGTTTGCACCTGTTTATACATCACGCCGCAACATTATCTGACTTGTTGCGGCGTTAGGTGCCAGGAGGAGGAATTAAACATGTCGGACTTCTTACTTGACAATGTGTTGTATTACTTTCTAGATCTGCTATATTCTGGTCACGTATGTCTTTCTGTCAGTTGTTAGGACTCCCACTGCTTTCCGTTCTCGATTATCATCTGTCTTCAGAAATATTTATATGTGCTAATATGTATAGTATTGCGATGTTATGGCAAAGCAATCCGATCTGAACGGCAAGGGCAAGAGACAGACAGAACCACGGCTAGCAAAGAAGATCACGGTTGCAAAAGGTGCAATCAGCTCATCTAAGAAGGCATTTCCGCTTGCAAAAGCCGCGCTTGCAATAATAGGATTGCTAATAATAGCCGGATTGGCCTTTATCGGACTTAATTATGTGGGATCCAAAGGTTTGCAGCAACTTCCAGTATTCCAGAATCTTAATTCCGCGCCAAAATCCAATCTTGCTGTTCTCCCCAGCCTTCAAAGCTTTACTGCAACACAGCAACTTGCCAATCTAACGTCATCGCATCTCTCAAACATATCTGAATTCACAGTTGATTATGCCGGCAAGATATATGCACACGGAACAGGGGCTGCAAGCTTACTTGCATTCAATTCCCCACTCAATGTATCATTATCAAGATATGGGGACATCAGCAGATTTGATATAAATGCCACGAGCGCGTCTGTATTTGGCGACGTTAACATAATCTATCTCGGGCTTTCAAACGGAACTTTCACATGCGAAAACTTCAACCTAACCGCAGCATCATCCGGCAATGAGAACGGCGTGCTTTTCGGAAGCAGGAATGTGCAATGCAATGCAGGCAGCGAGCTTCTCGGCATTAAAATGAACGATATCTCCAATTTTGACTTCTATCAATTAAGCCAGTTCGGGATAACCCCCTCTTACACAGATGTTTACCAAAGCGAATATCATGGCCAGAACTGCACATACATTTCAGGAACACTCGCTCAGGCTAGCTCTAACGGCACTAATACTGGTTCTGGGATATTCGGCATGTGCCTATCTGATACGTACTATGTTCCATTGAGCCTGTCAGCGATCTTCTCCGGACCTGATGGTAGCTTCTCTTTTTACATGAATGAGACTTCAATTTCAAATTCTTCATCGCAGTCAGGAATAGACACGCTTCCTGGTCATGTAGTGTAATGCCCATCTTCAGTATTTCCTGTCCTTATAGAGGTAATAGTTGAGACCATCTGTAAGCGAATCAATTAAAGCGCTTGTCACGTTCTTTGACACTCCAGTACACTTCCACTTCTCATTGCCATCTGAGAATTCCATGACTACTCTGACAGCGCTCTCCGTGTTCTTAACATGCCAGTCAGGACTACTCCGTAATCTATCAGTACTACCTTAGAAATTTCTGGATATATCTTTGAGAATACCTTCCTTATTGCAATGTCCGCCGCATTGACCTGGCCAGCAGGACCTTCTGCAGTCTCACTTATCCCGCCTGCCTTTCCCTTGCCTCCCGCTATAGATATCTCTGTGTTATCCTTAAGCGCCTCCTTTAGCGCTCCCATTGTCACGGTCGTAGTGCCGCCGCTGTGCCAGTCATATCCTATTGCGCAGGACAAGGCCTGGAACCAGTTGCTGTCGCAGAGCCTGAGCAGCAGCTCATCCGGTCCGTACTCGTCCATTATCGCTTCGGATATCGCTCCGCTAAGCCTTACCATCCGCCCAAATAGCCACCTTGGAGCCTTTCCCCCACGCAGGGTCAGCTCAGTCAACTGTCGCATAACGGAAATTGGAGTGCAAAGTTAATCTTTGTTGCTCCGTAGCTTAAGGTTCCTGTATATGCCATTGAACTTGTCGAACTTGTAGTTCAGAGACTCGACTCTGCGTATGCCGTAGTCTATCCTTCTTGTAAGCTTGGATATCCTGCCCCTCCTGAAGAATCTGAGTATGCTCCTCTCATGCGTTCTCACCCTGAAATAAAGGCCGTCTACGTGCCTCTTCCTCTTCTCTATCTTGGAATGATAGGTCTTGATCTTAGATTCGACGTGTGCTGAGAGCAGCTTATGATATCTCTCTACTCCGCTTACGTTCTTAGCCTTTGATGATATCCCTATGAGCGCAAGTCCGGCAACATCGCTCCCGAATACAGATGAGTATCCATACGCCATGGACTCCATCAGCCTGAGATACTTGTCGAATTCATCCCTTGACATGTGCTTGGAGTGCGATATCATGTTAGGCACACAGAATATCTCGTAGTCAAGCGGGTCTACCACGTTTGTTATGTTTGCGAGATGAATATCAATCTCATTTGCAAGTGCCTTCACCTTGGCCTTGTCTGTGCCGTCGAGCTTTTGGTGCCAGTGCTGCCTGACGACATCCTTTAGCATCTCCGAGTTCGTCATGACCTTGCCAGTATCCTTTGAGTCAGCAGAGATGTCTCTACCTATTATTGAATCCACTCTATCATCTGTGCCTTGATTATCCTATGTCGCCTGAATAACAAGAAGCTTATCACATTCAAGAATTTAAACCTATCTGCCCTTCGCCCATTTTGCAAAGTCCTTGTGCGGCATGAACTTCGAGGCGTCAACCACCCTTATCTTTGCACCTCTGAACTCGCCGTCGCTCATCTCCAAGGTGTCTTTGTAGTCGCCCATATCCGAGTAGTAGACTTCTGCCCAGTGATCCTTGCCGTTCAGGAAGTCCTCTTCGACCTTGGCGTTCATCATAGGCGGTATCTGCTCATAGTAAAACGCAATCCCATTAGCCCAATATAATGTCGGAGAGTTGTGCGATCTTGCGATGCAGAACCTCATCAGGTCGTCCACGCTGACATCGTATGCGTGATGTATTACCAGCTCAGAATTGTCAACGTATTTTACCGACATGTACAAACCTATATTATATAAAGAGAGAACCATCTTACAAGCTTCTTCACGAATATGTAGACTGGGTTTGAATTCCTCTTCACGTCCTTTATTAGCGCCTTGTATTTGTTCTTTTCCTCAGGGCCGAGCTTGCCCTCCTTTACAGTCACCTGTTTCTTTCCATCCACTATCTGCGTCTCCGTCTTGCTTATTATATCCTTCTTGACCATCCCATACCATTCGTCAAGAGTGTTCCCATGGGTCTTTATCATCTTGAGGAAGTCGCCCATCCTTACTTTTCTCCTCTTACCTCCCGCGTCCTCTTCAACAGCAGGGATAAGTGCGGCTTTGTCGCATATCTCTTCAATGTCTGCTGAAGAAAATCCCATTGTGGCACGCGCAAGCCTGCTGTAGTCTATGTGCGCGAGAGGCATATTGCGGGTGTGATATTTGAATGCCCCTTTCCTTGTCTTGTAGTCAGGAGGCGGCATGTAGATTGTCTCTCCGAATCTTTTGCTTCTCTTTAGTGCAGGATCGATGTCCCACGGCGCGTTGGTAGCCCCTATTACGAATATCCCCTCTGGATTCTTCTCTACTCCGTCCATCTCCTGAAGGAACTGGTTCACTGCCATACGCATGAAGCTCTGACCCTCTCCGCCTCCTCCGTCGCCTCCCCTTTTCACTCCCAGAGCATCAAGCTCGTCGAAGAAGATGATGCAGGGCGTTGCTTTTCTTGCCTGCTCAAATATCGCGTGCATGTTCTTTTCGGTGTTTCCCGCATACATGTCCACTATCTGGTTGATTGCAGCAATGATTACGTTCGATCCTGTTTCTCCTCCTATTGCGTTTACTAAATAGGTGTTGTGCACGAAGAAGTCATTCGCTATGAAATTATGGGTTTCATCTACTGTAAGATCATAAACGTACTCTGGTGCAGGAAGTGTTTCTATTTTCTTTATTTCTTCATAAACTACTCTGTTGCCTCCATGTTTCTTTATCTTGCCCCAACTGTCCTTTTTCTTAACTAATTTATCTGCCTTCTTTCCAAACATACCTATTTCTTCTATGAAGATGTCGATATCCCTGTTTCTATGAACTATTAGCTCCCAATTTCCTTTGCCCATATGATAAATATTTGACAAGATCCCAAATCTCAGGAGAAGATGATGGATATCTCTAACCAGCCTTTCAGAGTTACTTGCGTATCCTATTGCTCTCATCTCCTTTGTACCATATATGCCACTGTGTTTGCTATTTACTTGGAACCAGCCATCACCAGTGAATAGACGATTTAAGAATAACGCAAGTAGGCGTTTGGGCAAAGTAAATACTGCTTTTGGCACCTCCCTTTCATAAGAATTTGTAAATGATAATTCACTTTTGTCCAGGAATAGCTGCATTGAGTTCCTCTCCTTTCCTCCAGTCATATGTCCATTAACGTACATTGTCATGACTCTTCCATCCTTCGACTGCACATTTATGTGCAGTACTGAATCAAACTGTTTTACTGCAGACTGGAAATCCTCTAAAACTTCAATGTCTGAATTAGTAAAGCAGGCCTTTCCCTGTGTAAGGCCTCCTTCAGTTATAAAGTATGCTAAGAGCTTAACTTCGCATTCCCGCATGTTAACTGACCCAAAGATAGGCATATGCCTAGGCACGCCTATTCTATCTCCCTCCTTCAACGTGGACGCCTCTACCCAGTCAGACCCTATTAGTAATGGATGTTCAGGAGTGCACTCTAATATACGGTTTCTCTTAGTAGTTATTCGCAGGAGAGGCTTGCCTGGAAGCTTCCACCACCCAGTCACATTCTTTACAGCAAGTTTATGCATTGGGGTCAGAGTTAGGATCTGGGGCTCCTTCTTCTCAACAACTTCTTTGATCGACACATATCTTCCATCTGGTAGCAATACCTTTGTATCGGCAGCCACGCATTTTCCGTTGCCTGGAGGACCATAAAAGATAACGCCGAGGCCGAGCTTCTTTCCGTATGCTTTGAGCAGGTCAGGCTTCCTTATTGCGAGTATTATGTTGTCGTGGATTACCTTCTTCTGCTTATCCATCCCCACCACGTCCTTGAATGTGATAGTGGATTTGTGGAACCTAATTTTCTTAATCTGCCCCTCTTCCACGACTGTCTCATCAACTACTCCTTTCTCCTTGTTGCCTGTTGGAAGCTCGGGGTGCTTCTCAGACTTCTTCTTCAGCTGCTCAAGCCTTGACCTTGCCTGTTCGTATTTCGGGTTCCTTGACAACGCCTTCTCGTACCACTCCTTCGCTCCCTGGAAGTCGTTCTGGTATTCCGCTATTATTCCCATCACGTATGGCGCGTCGTAGCTGTCTGGTTCTATGTCAAGTACCTTTTCTGCGTCCCTTGTCGCATCTGCATATTTGTTTAGTATCGCATAGGCAAGTGCCCTGTTGAAATACGCACTTGCATAGTTCGGATCCTCTGCTATCGCCTGGCCGTAGGCTTCTATGGCCTCGTCAAACTTGTTCTCCTCGAACAGAGTCCCTGCCTTCTTGTAGATCTCCTTGGCTTTAGGACTAACTGTATCGCTCTTCGGTTTTGCGTCTGGTGATGATGCCAATTAAACCCCTTTTACAACGCAATATTATGTTTTCTAATTTATATACCTTATTAATAGAGCATGTCAAAAGCGGTCAGACTTCGACTTCTGGTGAAAAGTCAAGCTGGTATTCCGGTATCCCGAGCGAAATTCCGTATTCCCTTACCTTTTGATACCCGTCCACGCCTATCCTGTCAACTTTGAACACTTTTTCAAGGAATATTATGTAGTGCGTCCTATCATTCTTGAAGTTCACGTACCAGGCATGCCCATGCTCTCTTACAATGGACCGACTTATCACGCCCGCCAACGCATCCGCCCTTGCTTCTGGTATCTCAATCGTATATATGGTCCACTGCCTCAGCCACTGGGTCTTGTGCCTTTTAGTGACCTTTTCCACTCTGGTTCCGATTACCTTAACCTTATCAAATATGCTCTTGTCTTCCAGAGATTCTCCTATTATTGTGCCCCTGTAATCCATGCCCATCTACTCGTACCTGTCAAGCAGAATATTGAGATTAGCGTCAACTTCTGTTATGTGTTCGTCCTCCCTTGGCACATTGATCAGAGAGTAGGCATCGAACTTCTTGAGCAGCTCTATAGCTGTCTTATGGAGCTTCTTGAGCTCATGACTCTTTATCTTGAAATCGCCTTTTAGCTGACTTATCGCGAGCCTACTGTCGGAGTGCAGGTTTATCTGTATGTTGTATCCGTATTCATGTGACACGGATTCAAGTGCAGCCACTATTGCGAGGTATTCTGCCTCGTTGTTTGTTTTTATGCCATTATAGAATGATTTTCCAATGAGCGGATCGCCATTTTCGCCCAGCACCAAGTATCCAGAGGCACTCTTTCCAGGGTTGTTTCTTGAAGCTCCGTCGGTGTAGATGTTCAGGATCATGTATGCACCAACACCTTATACCATGGCAACGATTAAATATATTACTCACTACCTTATAATTACAGGCGACAGGCACTGGCGATGATATGGGAATATTCGATCTATTCGGGAAAAAGGACGTTGCTACTGATCTTAGAAAGCAGTTGCCGTACAACATAACAACTGAATTCGTTCCTTACAAGCTTAAGGCGAACAACAGGGGCTCGGCAACATTGATAGTGGGTCTCAGGAACATGACGCAGGAGCCTGTAACTAGCTCTGTTGTGGTGGAGGTGCCTGACAGGATAAGCCTCGATACTACAGGGATAGCCAAGGAGAAGGAGGTTAGGCTTGGCACCATTGCCCCAAGTGAAAGCAAGGAGGCGAAGGTTGAGGTGTTCAGCAGCTCTGGCACGGACAAGGGAGAGTACACGATCACGATAACCGCATTCATACACTACAGGGACTACGCTCATGTCCTCAATGCCATGAAGAAAAGGACAGTAGTCGAAGCGGTCTGATCACTTCTGTTGTCGCGGTGCAGACTTCAGGTCCACGGAGTTTATCTTCTCTACTATATTTGCCACGTTCTTTGCCACTTCAGCACCCTTGTCAGTAAGAATTAGCTTCTTTACTCTGCCGTGCTTTTCAGATTCGACCATTCCGCACGCCTCACACCTCTTTATGAACTTGCTTATGTGTACATAAGTGACCTCTGTTTCCTTTGCAAGGTCTGTCAGGTGCCACTCCCTGCCCCTGTTTGCCAGAGCTGAGAGAATCCTGACCTGTTTGTCCTTCAGCAATAGTGTCCCTATACTGTCTTCCACAAAACTCCCCAACATTAAGCTTCTAATTACATACATATTTAAATATTTCACCGACAAGTATAATTGATAGAAACCAAAGGTGTGCAAATGGTAAAATATGTTATAGCAGAGCAACTCGTAGGAAAGGAAGTAGTTACCAGCGATGGATTTGACCTAGGCAAATTCGTCGATGCTGAAGTGCTTGAGGCAACAGGCAAGCTCAACTCCCTTATAGTCGAGCCGAACGTAGACAGCGAGTACGTCAACAAGCTGGACATAAAGGGAGGAAAGTTGGCTGTCCCATACACAAGTGTAATGGCTGTAAACGACTTCATAGTAGTAGACAAGAAATCCCTCTGATAAAGGTGTTCTCATCATTATAGCAGGCGGCGACGAGGCCGGCCGCGGGGCAGTAGTAGGGCCGCTAGTAATCAGCGTCATATCAATAACCAAGGCCAAGGAGGCAAAACTCTCAAAAATAGGCGTCAGGGACTCAAAACTGCTCACAAGGAGGAAACGCGAATTCCTCTTCGACGAAATCACCTCCATCGCAGAGGAGGTGAAGGTATACAGGATAACCAACGACGAAATAAACCGGGCAATGGCTGGTGGCGTCTCCCTGAACGGGCTTGAAGCTCTTAACTTTGCAAGGCTCATAGATGAGCTAAACACGCTACCTAAGAAGATCTACCTTGACTCTCCAGATGTGGTTGAGGACAAGTTCGGGATAAGGGTGTGCCTGTTCTCAAAGCGGACAATGACCGTGAGCGGCACTTCAAGCCTGAGCAATCCTGTGATAGGTGCGCAGGAGGCGATAAAGCTTATATCTGAGCACAAATCCGATGTAAAGTATCCTGTTGTTTCAGGTGCCAGCATAATAGCCAAGGTATCTAGGGACGACGAGATAGAGCGCATAACCGATGAGGTTGGCATAGACATAGGTTCCGGCTATCCATCTGACACAAAGACAGTGAATGCTATAAAGAAGAATCTCAGCGATGAAAAGCTTGCCTCCTACCTGCGGAACAGGTGGAAGACAATGGAGATAATAAGGCAGAGCCGGATGGAGGACTTCATCTAACTGCGCGGCTTCGATGCGATTCAAATCTCTCAATTGCAGATTTCAAGGCCTCTGGCACAGGCACAGCCCTCCATTTTCTGTTGTCTATTGCGACATGCACTATACTGCCTTCGCACATAAGCTCCCTTCTACTATAAATCCTGAAATTGAAGCGGACTGCCTTCTTTCCTATCATCTCCGCTCTCAGTCTGGTGCTCAGCATATTTCCCAACCTTGCAGGCTTGTGGTATGATGCCTTCGATTCAACTACTACTAGCCATATCCTGTCGCTCAGCATCGGGAAGCTAATGTTAATGGTCTTCCTGCAGAACTGTTCCATAGTGTCAGTGAAGAACCTGTAGTATCCCGCATAATGGACTATTCCCTGGATGTCAGTGTCATATATCCGCACCCTTTCCTTCCATGTGAAACTATTATCCTGCATGACTGTTAATTTCAACCAAATTTAATAACACTTGCTGCAAGGCTGGCAAATGCAATTGACAATATCAGATGCTTACCTCTTCCTCAATCCTTTCCAACCTCTTGTTCCTTCCCAGTATTTCATCTGCAAAAAGCGATACCACTAATACCGCAGCCATAGATATCATTGCAAGATAGAAGGAATACTGGAATGCGACCCTTGACTCATAAGTTGCTATTAGCAGTCCAGCAACTGGCGCCCCGAGCGCACTGCCCAGAAACCTGAATACAGAATTCATGGAGGTGGCAATGCCCATCTCCTTGTTGTCTATGCTCAATACTAGAAGGTTTATCGTAGGTATTGTCACAATAGCAACTCCAAGTCCGCCTATCGCCTCTCCTATTATTGCGGTTATAGGTCCTGCTGCGGTAGAGGCCATGAAGAAACCAATTATAGCTATGACCGCGCCTGATACGAAGAAGGGCCGCACACCCATCCTCGGAATGTACCGTCCAAGCACCGGTGCCGCTACAACGTTTACTATTGCAAAGGGCACCAATGCGAGTCCTTTCAATAATGCCATAAACAGTGCTATGCAATAATATAAAGATATTCTGTACCCATATGTAAAACGTAGACAAGTAGGGATTTTATGGGTAAAAATAAAACTGATTCCGGAAAGTTTGTAATACGCAAGGCTACGGCAGGGGATTATGGGCGGGTAAAGGAGCTTCTGGTACAATCCGGACAGATTACCCCCGATGTCTTTACCAAGAAAAGGTACGAAAATACCCTGGAGGATTTCAACAAATACAGTCTGGTCGCGCAGAAGGACGGAAAGGTGGTGGGCTACATATTCGGATTCGACGACAGCGGAAGGAGCGGAAAATCAAAGTTCTATGGATACTTAGGTCGCCTGGTAGTTGATTCCGAATACAGAAACATGGGGATAGGCAAGGCGCTGATTGAGGAAAGCATGGCAGAATTCAAGAAGGTGGGGTACAAGACCGTATTTGCGGGAGTGCACAAACTAAACACGAGTTCGAAGCGTCTCTTTGAGAAGCATGGCTTTAGGGACGACGACCTTATGCTGCTTAGATATTTGGACCTCTGACAGCTTTACCTCTTTTCGCTGACTATGGAATAAGTCACAGAATATATGGACTTGTCGCTCTTTACAGAACTGAAGAACTTTCTCGTAGTGCTTGCGTTAGTCTCAAGGTTGAGTATATCTATGCACGTATTCGAGTGATGATGGTGCATCTCAGTCTTTATTGCATCCTCAAATCCGTGGAGCAGGTCTGATACGTTGCCCTTCTGGCGGTCAGAATATGTAAGCACAAAGACGCTTTCAACCTCACCCCTAAGCCCTTCAAGCCCCTCGTAATCCTTTACAAGGCTCTGCAGGGCGCTCCTCAGCATCTTCGATCTGCTCTTGTAGCCTAACCTTTTCTGGACTTCATCAAGTTTCTTGAGTGCTTCCTTATCAATAGATATGCTTAGTATCTCCAATACAACACACACAGCATTTTAGATAATCCCAAACAAGATTAATAAATATCGACTCCCCTAAAACCTCCATCTATGTTATTAACTTTTTAATTAAAATATAATAACATTTAAATATTTTGCTATTCCATTTATGGGCTTATTGAGATTGAACTGAATGGGAGCAGTAGATTCGCATTCTAATGTAAAGGCAATGCAGCCTAGATATGTGCTTGCCGCTGCAATGGCCGCAGTAGCCATAGCGCTAATCGTACTTTTTTATATGAGCGGAATCCGGCTCAGCCTTAATTACATACTTAATCCTCCATCAGAACTGCCCATAATTGCCATACTGGCAATATCATTGATACTAGGGATTATGCATGGGGCCACTCCAGATGAGCACACATGGCCGATAACCTTCAGCTATGCTGTAGGAAGCTACAGCACAAGGAAGGGAATGAAGGCAGGTCTGGCCTTTTCCTCAGGGTTTACGTTGCAAAGGGCAATATTAACGACCTTGGGTTTCATCGGTCTTGCAGCAATATACAAGACATACAATCTTGATGGTCCGGTCTACATAATTGTGGGAATAGTTATGGCAGTGGCCGGAGCGTACATACTTAGAAAAAGAATATACCTGCATCTGCCAATAGACCGTATACTTGGCAGCGGAGGGCATCGCTCCATTATTTCATCAAAGGCATCTACAGAATCGCCAAAACCTGTTTCATTGAAAATGGCGGTATTGCACGGCTTGGTTGCAGGATGGGGATTTGGTGCATACGCCACAATAATAACATTCATACTTGCACCTCAGGTGCCTGGTCTGATATATGCCCCATTACCAGGATTGTTTTTCGGACTTGGCACAATGCTCATGCAGATAATATTCGGTGGCTTATTTGCAAACCTTGCAAGATTAAAGAAGCTAAGCGTTGAGCAGATAACTTATGTAGGGAGAAAGACTGCAGGCAGGACCCTCTTTTACGGAGGCATTCTGTTCGCTGTGATAGGCGCGCTGATAGTCGCGTTTCCAGTATTGGATACCATAGCCCTAAGCACAGACAATCCAATACCAAATCTCGATTCTATAGGCGTTGCCACTGTGCTTGTCCTGCTAGTAGTCGGAGTGGTTGGCGTAGGAAGTTTGGTGCTTGGTATAATTGAGATTCTCAGTAGAAAAAAAATCCCCACCACTGATAAATCATGAGCATATCCATGCAGTCATGCGTGCGCAATAAGTCTGGTTTGCCAAATCGATTTAGTAAAGTCCAGATCAGGTCCGAATCCCACGATCATTTATTGAAAGCCTCCTTAATGCACTCCTGCCATCTTCCAAGAACTGCCATGATGGAGGAGTTCCGATGCAGATCAGGTAATATATTCCATCGACACTTCCAACTACCACATATCCCATTCTGAGTGCACTAATTCTCTCCGCAGCTTCATTTGCTGCATCCTCCTTACCACCGTTCGGATATTTCAGGTCTGCAGTCGAGATTACCATCCCCATCAATTCGGTATTGCTGCCAACCAACCTGGATACTGCCTCTCCCGCAGAGCGTGCAAAGTATTCCCCTTCCATTCTGGCGAAATACTGGGCATTCCTTGTAGCTTCGCTTCTTATACGTGCAGGTTCAGCAAAATGTGCAGCATTTGTGGCTTCGTTAAATGCATTCCTGTATGGCCGGCTCAGATTCTCAAGAGAACTTCCTCCAGCAGCATAATTAAGGGCAAGCCTTGCAGATTCAAGGGCTTTAACAGGATCCTCATCATGAAAGACTCTCCAGTTCTCTTTTGGTGGCGCCATGGGGGTCAGTAAAGGCATGCCCCATATTTCAAATAAGAACCTATTGAGCTCATCCATGCGCTCTTTCGGCAATCCGGGTATATTCGCCAACTTTATAGGCCCGCGTTTTACCGCATGCATAAATTTCCACCTCTCAAAAGTAAGAGGTGTTTCCCTATATTTATACATTCTGTTTGCAACGGCTTTGCTACTAAAGTCTGCTCCTTAACTTACTTTAGGAGCAATTTCGGGACTTTAGGAGCAAATTAATTGGTTTATAAGCTGAAGAAGTTTGTAGAATATATTTTAATACCACTTTTGTAATTCTATTATTGATGATTTTATGCCAAAATATAAAATACATTTCAGAAGAGGCTCAAGTCCAGAGTCAAGTATAGTGGTAAATTTACCAGAAGATTACAGAACAGTAGAAGATGTTTGGAATAGAGCATCTGATATAGGATTAAAGAATAATCCAAGATACCTTGCAAATTCTACCATATTAAAAGTAGAATGCTTAGATGAGCTTGAATCTACAAAATAAGATTTGGCTCTATCTGGCTTTGCTAATAAATCCTGCTAATTAATCCTATTTATTAGCATATACAGCAATTTATTAGCAGATTATTCTAATACTTCTTGAAATTTTTTAAAGGATTCGTAATTTTCAACAGCATTTATCTTGTAAAATCCTTCAAGAGTTGTTATCCTTTCTGGTTTTATTTTGGGTTCTTGAGTTCTATATGGTGCAGGGTCTTTCACTATAACATATTTCACTGTTGCATAATGTCTGTTTATTATGGTAGTTATCATTGTAAAATCATCTTTATCATCGGCGTCAGGATTCTCTTCATCGTCTGGTATTACTGCACCAGTTTCATCTACATACTTTGTTCTATATGGTGTTACTATGCCTCTAAAAGAAGCTATAATTGAATCAAAAACCTCTTTATTATCGCCACAGTTCTTTTTTCGTTGTTTATAAAATCCTTTCCAAGATTTTTTTGGAACTACTGCCTTTGTTTTATTAGAATATATCCAATATAAAAGAAATTTTTGTTCCTCTCCATTAAGGAGAAGATTTTCCAACACATCTCCATCAATAAGTATCTCAACATTATAAGAATCGGACAATAAATTCCTCTCTACTGTCGCAGGGTATTAGCCTTTTGACTTTGTTATAGTATTAAAATAATCAAGTATATTTCCTTCGATAGGATCTACACTTATTACTCTAAGTGGAGATGCTTTTGCATAAACAATCTTTGCAAAGCCCCTGTATCTGAATGCCTTCGGCAGATTCTCTAACTTTAGTGCTACTTCCGACTGTGCGGTATCGCTTAGTTCTGCGAATGGCTTTATCTGAATCTCGTATATCTGCTCTCCTACCATAACTCACATCTGTTCTCAATTGTTGCCTAATTTTATACACATAATAAAGCTTATAAATACTTATAACTCTTCCATGCGTTGAGGTTATCAAAAGTTATAGGAAATAACGTCAATCTGATTATTAAAGCTTTCTATTTAACGTCGTCAAACAGGTTAATTGCTTATAAACTCAGGTTTTATACCTAATTCATACATTGAATTTATCAGGACTGTAATGTTGTATGCTATCAGCTTGCACAGCGTCTCATTCGCTTGAGCTACATAGCACTTACTCTTTAGGCAATCCCCTAACTTTGCCTTTATTGCATGGAAGGTGGTCTCTACGTTGCTCCTGTTATGATAATGCTCCATAAATTCATCGTTGTTTAGCTGGAAGTAATGGAACATCTTACGCCATAACCTTGCCTTATTGCCACTATACACAGTTCCAGTAGCGTTGCTCTTGAATGGGATATATACCTGTCCGCCTACTTCCTGAACTGCATTGTAGTTCGCTATTGCGCTATAACCCTTGTCTGCAGTTACTTCGCTTATATCAAAGCCCATATTAGCCACGTCTTGAACAAGAGGAATAAACTGGGGACTATCTGCGCCGTTCTCATCAGTTATTATTGCACTAACTACGATATTCGTTGTATTGCCAGTTATCGCATGGCACTTTATCCACTTATGCTGTTTCTTCGTTCCGTGTTTCTGTTCGCAATAATCGCTGAATTGAGTAGTCCTGAATCCTGTGCTGTCAGGACTGAACTTTGTCTCTATTGATTTGAGAGGCATGGCGGTAATATGCAGTAATTCCTGCAAAACAGGCGTTATCTTCACATCATTTAGCCTCTTGTTTATCATATTGTAGTTCGGGGCCTTGCCTATCTGCTGTTTGGCTTCCGCTTCCTGATATTGGGAATATGCCCTTCTGCTGGACTTCATGCTGTAAACCTTCTCTATTGCACAGAATAGAGCAGTTTTCAAAGGAACTTTGGGCCTGCCAAAGGTGTATGGCTCGTCAGGAACATTCTCAACAAGGTCTTTCAATAGCTCGTGGAAGAGCCTGCCCTCATCCGTTTGAGCTTTAGTGTAGTTAGTCCAGTCCTGCGAGTAGGTCGTACGCTTGGTTATTATTACTTCCGTGCCTGAATTGCCCTGATTGTCAAACCACTTTAGCACCTTGACCTCAACGGCGTAGATATGCTTGCACGCTTGCCCCCTATTCTGGTAGTCAGGGCAGGTGCATCTAAAATCCTCACTGACCTGTTTACTGTGTATTCTCCGTTTCCTGTTTGGCTTGGGACTATCCACTTGTCCATACCTTTCTTCTGTATCTGGACAGCCCTTGCGAGCTGTTCTCCCTTTATTCTCCTTGCGTTCATACAAACACTTTCTTATTAGAATACACACGACAACATATATATACCTTACTGCTATCTTATTAGAATTGAGAGGGGTTTATATACCTTTCTTATTAGAATACAAGTGGATACTTATGAAGCAAATAGGTACTTTCAGGGTAAAGGTAAGCTCTGGGATAGACCACAAAAAGCTATCAGATGGTAAGATAAAGGAATACAAATATGGCATGATAACCATTAGGACTCCGCAATTATCCGATGAAATAGGCAAAGAAGTGATGATTAGAGTCTTTGAAGAAGCTTAACTCATTATTTTTGATTATCCTTTATCAAATTTTCAACGTCTCGTATGGCTTCCTTCTCTAAGAACCATGCTTCGGAACGTAACTCATTAGCCTTCAAAACAAAATTACCAATCTCGTCCATCTTTTCAGGTTTTAATAAGGGTATAGTTATGTTAGAAACTTGGTCATCGTTAATTTCATCTACAACTGACCCATATGTATTTCTTTTAATTAACTGATATCCGTAATCACTTGAAAGAAAAGCATAGAGATACCCTGCATTGAATGAATCAGCCGGCACAATTCGTATAATATGTTGACTTGCTGTCCAACCTTCCAGATATTTAGGTACGAGTAAAGTGTTTCCAATAGTGCCACTACAAGTGATTAACAACATATTTTGAGAAAGTGTCAGTTCTTTAGCTATTCTTTTTGCATGCCCCTTAAGGGAAAGATAATCAAGTTCTGGTGGATCAAATTGCGTAATATCTCTACCACCGAGAAACGGAACGCCATATTCTGTTTCTACATAAATTCGTTTAAATCTGCCTGGTAAAATTACATCTTTGCTGACCCTCTTATCTCCAACAGTTGTTAAGTCTACATTGCTATTTTTAAGTCGTTCGTCTATTTCATCAAGCAATGGTGTATGATAGTTGGCTTCGAATCTTAAATCTAAATCTGATGTTTTAACTTCAAAATTACGAATCTCATCAGGTACGAAATATTTTGGTTTAAGCTCATTGAGTGGAATGAGATTTAATGCAGAACTCAAAATTTTATCTGCATTTGCAATTAGAGTATTAGCATTATCTCGTAATTCAAAAGCTTTCATTATCTTTGAATTGATTGCGAGTTTAAATTTATCTGATGGATTTGGAATTGAGAGTGACGAAAGGTGCTCTGGTTCTAAATGCGTTACTACTGAACCATAATTATTTGTCGTTACTAAAATCTGTCCAATTCTTGACTTTAGAAATGCGTAAATATAGCCAACATTTGACTTTTGGTATGGTTCTATTCTAAGTAAATCGTGAGAAAATAATCGTCCATTTAACGTTTGAGTAACGAGGCTTGTATATCCCACGCTACCAGAGCAAGTCATTACAATTTGACCTTCTTGTAGATAGAGAGGAGTTAAATCCGTATCCGTCTTATTTGATACATATTTATCCGTCTTTGGATTGAATTCGAGAATTTGAGACGAAGTATATATTGGGATTCCATTATCAATAAAGATTCTTCTAAACCGAGGACGATGCCATACTTTGGCAAACCCATTTTCAGAATTTAAATATAATTTGTCAAAAGTGCAGTTTTCTATAAGTCTTCGTGCAACTTTTCCTTCAGCATTAAAGTATGCGGCATCAAAGCGTTCATTTCGTTGGAGAATCTCGGAAAGCTGGGTACTTGTCCATTTGATTTCTTCTTGCGAAGCAATCTGAATTTGCTCTTGTAGATCCACTTTTTCTTGTTTCACCATCCTAAGCCCTCTTTCTTTTTCCAGTTCAAGAAAATTTCGGCGATTGGCATAGTTTGGTCATCCCGCACTCTTTTCTTGGGCATTTGTATTGCAGGTATATTTTTTGCATTAATTTCAAGCTCAGGTATATATTCATCTGGTACAAGAATTTCGTTTCCTTCTTTATCTCTTTTCCAAAGCTCATTTCCACGTTTATCATGTCCAACTTTATCCGCTATGGCAAAAAATACTTGATAATTACGATTGCCTTGTTGCAATTCCTTCGATGTTTTCTTTTGTAAAATCAAGACAGACGTTTGTGTACCATTATGTGGTTGGAAGGTATCGGGATTTAATTGAATACTGGCTATAAGGTTAAACTTTTGCAAAATCCATTCACGAATACAGGCATATTCGAGTCCTGGTGCACCAAGTAGTGCATTAGGTAAGACAATCCCAAGCCTACCACCAGGTTTTAAGAATTGATAACAACGCTCAATAAACAAAACTTCTGGAGCACGTGAGCTGCATATCTTTTCAGTTTGATAGTAGTTTGTACCTTCTTCCTTTTTCCAAACATGACCAAGGTCATATTGTTCAAGAACATTTTGATCCTTTACTGGCAATTTAGTTCCAAATGGTGGGTTAGTTACTACAACATCAAATAGGGCTAAATCTGAAGGCTGGCGTATTTGGTCTTTATCTAACTCAAAAACCTTAGATAAGAACTCTTTAACTTCTTCTGGCATTTCGTGAGGATGTTGTAACGAATCATTACGCAATATATTTCCACTACCATCATTGTTCATTACCATGTTCATTTTAGTTGCTTTTACAAGGTCTGGATTAATGTCGAAACCAAAAAAGTTTTGTGATGCCTTCTCCTTAATACTTTCTCTTAAGCGTTCACGTAATGAATCGTTCCATTCGCTTTCTTTTTTATGCGTTGTGCGAACCATCTCCTCCTTTAGACGTTTTATAACGTCATTCATGGAAATTACGAGAAAACCTCCAGTTCCGCAGGCAGGGTCAAGTACTTTTTCATCCAGCGTTATATTTAGCATTTTAATTAGCATACGCTGAACATTTCTTGGTGTGAAGAACTCTCCACGATCTCCACGCAAATTTGCTCCAACAATTTCTTCATATGCTTTGCCTTTTACGTCTATCACAGTATCTAAGAAGCTATACTTTTGCAGTTCACTAACTATATACGCAAGACTAATTGGTTTGAGTTTTATCTCGTCGTTTTTGTCAAAGATGGTGGGGTAACGACTTTTAACTTTGTCAAAGATTTTACTTATACGCTTTTGCACGGTCAGCCTTCCATCGTTTGAGGATTTTTCCTCGCTACTTGCATAAAATTCTAATGGTTGAGGTATATTACGTTCATCTGTAATTTTACAGAAAATAACCTTAAGCAACTCAAAGAAAGCAGGTTGCTTTTGCATTCCATCATTAACAAAAATATGGTCGTGGCACGTTCTGAATGCAAAAAGGAAATTGTCCTCAGTTGCAAGTTTAAGAGAATCACGAGTTGGGCGATCGATCTCTGAAATATCTCTGCCTTTTGAAGGTATGTCATTAGGTTCTTCAAAAGTAATTCTGCCTTTAGAATCCTTTATTTTACGATAAACAAATTTGCTTTTCCCGTTTGTCCACATTCCCCATTCGCAATTAAGTGAGGCCGCCATATAACTTTTAAGTTGTTCAATTCCGTCTTCACGATTAGAAGGTTCAACATTTTCACGCTTGCATTCGATGATTATCTGAATATTCTCCTGTTTCTTGTCAAGATTATCTGGAAAAATAGCTAAATCAATACGCTTACTTTTTGACCCCTGCTTAATCTTGAATTCTACTGCAATTTGTTCTGGTAAGTATTTATGTTCATTAACTAAACGTTTTTCAATATTTTGTCGGACATATTCTTCTGGTATATCTTTTCTGAAAGTGCCATCAATGTAGTCGGATATATACCCTTCTGGTATTGAAATGACTGTGTTAGGCGAATCGGCTTTCATTATTTACTCGCCCCACTTAAAGTCAGACCGACGATACCCATCTCATGAACACCTAAATTCTCTGATACTCATTGTTTGCATAGGATTAAAATATATTCTGCCACAAGGCAAACTCATTCTGCAAAACTGGCGAGAAGAAACCCAAGAAAGGGACTTTTGGAGCATAAATGTCACTTTGGGAGCAGGATGGACTTTATTAGCAAAGCCGTTTGCAACGGCTTTATGGGCTAGTCCAAGTAACCCTTTACCTTTAGCAATTCAGCGTTGAGTATTGCGGCTCCGGCAGCCCCTCTTATCAGGTTATGGCCCAGCACAACGAACTTGTAGTCAAGTATGCTGCAGGCCCTCAGCCTTCCTACCACCGATGCCATCCCGTTCTCCAGGTTAACGTCCAATTTGGGCTGCGGTCTGTTGTCATTTTCAAGATAGACTACTGGATGCTTTGGCGATGAAGGCAGCCCTAGCGACATGTTCGGAGCGAACTCCTCAAATGATTTGATTATCTCCTTTTCGGAAACCTTCTTAGATAATTTAACGCTGACGCATTCTGTGTGGCCATGCCTAACCGCAACCCTGTTGCACTGTGCGCTTACCTTCATACCTGCCGGATTGATCCCATCTTTGGAAAAACTGCCGAATATCTTGAGCGGCTCAGTCTCTACCTTCTCCTCCTCATCGTATATGAATGGTATCACGTTGTCCACTATGTCCATAGATGATACGCCTGGGTATCCTGCTCCGCTCAGCGCCTGCATTGTCGTGACCATTACCTTCTCTATTCCGAAACTGTCCAGCAGCGGCTTCAGCGCAAGGCACATGTGTATTGTCGAGCAGTTCGGGTCTGTGACTATGAAACCTTTCCATCCGCGCTGCTTCTGCTGTTTTTTGATGAGTTCTACATGACCCGCATTTATTTCAGGGATGAGCAAAGGCACATCAGGATCCATCCTATGGTTCTTGGCGTTGCTTGACACTGCATATCCACTCTTGGCAAAATCCTCCTCTACCTCCTTTGCTACGCTTGAATCTAGCGCAGACAGCACAAGGTCGCAGTCAAGGTTTGGCCTGCACTCCTTCACTACAAGGTCTCTTGCATAGTCTGGCATTGCAGAGCTTATGTTCCACCTGTTTTTCATCACCTCACCGTAGCGTTCCCCAGCGGATTTATCAGATGCCGCAAGTTCCGTAACCTTGAACCACGGGTGCTTATCTATCTGCTGGACTAATGTCTGGCCTACCATTCCTGTAGCGCCCAGTATTCCTACGGATATCCTTGCCATTTTATCTACTGAAAAAGGTAGTATGCAGCCTCTTGACTGCACTGTCAGCGTACTTCTCCTCTATGACTATGCTAGTGTTTTTCTCTGATATGCTTGATGATACCATCTCTATCCGAATTCTCTTCAATGAAGAATACATAGTCTCAAGTATGTCCGGCATGTATAGAAGGTCGTTGCCTACCAAGGAGACCCTTGCCCTGTTGCTCTTCACTTCAACCTTTCCTACCTTCTTAAGGTCATCCATGAGCTCCACGGTGCCGTATTTTTCATCTATGGTAACTGATACTCCTATCTTTGAGTTTGATATCAGGTCCACAGGCACCCCGCGCCTGTCGAACGTCTCAAGAACCTTCTTCAAGAAGCCTTTCTCGTCCAGTTTGCCGGACTTGGATATGCTTATTGCAAGTATGTGTTTTTTGTAGGTTATAGAAGTCACCCTGGATCCAGTGCTTATGCTGTTAAGCACCAGCGTACCCCTGTGCCTTGGATTGAACGTATTGAGTATCCTTACAGGTATGTTGTTCTCCACTGCTGGAAGTATGGTCTTCGGATGTAGCACCTTAGCCCCAAGCATTGCAAGCTCTGCCGCCTCCTTGTAGGATACCTCATCTACGCTCCTCGCAGTCTTCACTATCTTAGGGTCTGCAGTCATTATTCCGTTAACGTCTGTCCATATCTGTATCTCCCTGGCTCCCACTGCTGCGCCTATAATAGATGCCGTGTAATCGCTGCCTCCTCTTCCAAGTGTTGTAATATCTCCATTCCTGCTCTTTCCTATGAATCCTGTTATGACTGGTATCTCTTTTTTGTTCGCAAGTCCTTCGCGTATGTTCTGGTAGGTTTCTGGCAGCACGTCGGCATCTCCAAAATTAGGGGTCGTTGTCATTCCCAAGTCGTAGGCGTCATAAGCTTGCGCATGTAACCCGAAGCTCCTCATGCATGCCGCAACTATCCTTGCCGACATTCTCTCACCGAATGACATGAGCTTGTCAATATTCCTCGGAGTGGCCTCGCCGAGCAGAAATATCTCGCCAACCAACCTGCTTAGCTGTTCAACTTCCTTGGCAATTATTTTCTTATCCAGATTGAGCCTGTTTACCATCTCATAATGCCTGTCTATTACCTGCTCTAGCATTAGGCTTACATCCTTTCCTGAAGCAGATTCATTGCCGATATTTATAAGGCTGTCTGTCACTCCGCCCAAAGCGGAGACGACAACTATCGGCTCATTGCACAGTTGCGATTTTACTATCCCAACAACATCCAGTATTCTTCCAGCGCTCCCTACAGAAGTGCCCCCAAACTTCATTACTAACATTGGATCTTCATTTTATTTGCATGCATCAAGAATAAAAAGACTTCCCCCAAATTCCGATGTCCAGATAAATCTCCAATGCTAACCTCATATCTTATGGAGATAATTTCCCAACCTGCATAATTTAAAATTTTTTTATCAAATTAGATTGAAAAATACAAAATATTTAATAAGATGCTTAATGCAAATAGGTATTACATTTAATTCAGAGCGATGTCGATGGGGAGATTACTGATCATAGGTGCCGGAGGGGTAGGGCGGGTGGTGGTCCAGAAGTGCGCTCAGAACTCGGAAACTTTCAATGAGATAATTCTTGCAAGCCGGACATTGTCAAAGTGCGATCAGATAAAAAAGGATACAAAGGAAAGGACAGGCAGGGACATAAAAATTGCAGAAGTAAATGCAGATAATGTCTCAGAGCTTGTCGCACTGATAAAGAAATTCAAGCCTGACCTTGTGGTCAACATTGCGCTTCCATATCAGGACCTCAGCATAATGGACGCGTGCCTTGAGGCAGGCGTAAACTACCTTGACACCGCCAATTATGAGCCTCCAGACGTTGCGCACTTCGAATACAGCTGGCAGTGGGCCTATCAGGAAAAGTTCAGGAAGAAGGGGCTCATGGCGGTGCTGGGCTGCGGCTTCGATCCCGGAGTATCAAACATCTTCTCTTCATACGCACAGAAGCATCTCTTCGATGAAATAAGCTACATAGACATATTGGACTGTAATGCTGGAAGCCATGGCCATCCATTCGCCACAAACTTCAACCCTGAGATAAACATAAGGGAAGTGACCCAGACGGTAAGGCACTGGGAGAATGGCAAGTGGATCGAAACGCCGCCTATCCTTGATCCGAAGAGCGTACACTTCAGCTTCAACTATCCAATTGTCGGTGAAAAGGAAAGTTATCTCCTGTACCATGAGGAACTGGAATCTCTGGCAAAGAACATAAAGGGATTGAAGAGGATAAGGTTCTGGATGACCTTCTCCGAGAACTACCTTACCCATCTCAGGGTCCTGCAGAATGTCGGTATGACAAGGATAGATGATGTCGACTATGAGGGCAAGAAGATAATTCCCATAAGATTCCTGAAAAGCCTGCTTCCAGACCCAGCAAAGCTAGGCACAAACTATACTGGCAAGACCGTGATAGGCAATGTGATTACCGGCATAAAGGACGGCAAGAAGAGATCGGTCTACATATACAACGTATGCGACCACGCAGAGTCTTTCAAGGAGGTTGGTGCTCAGGCAATATCATACACCACAGGCGTTCCGGCAATGATAGGAGCAATGCTCATGGTAAAGGGGATCTGGAAAGGCAAAGGAGTATTCAATACAGAGCAGCTCGATCCGGATCCGTTCATGGAGGCACTGAACAAGTACGGACTGCCCTGGAACCAAGTCGAGTTTAAGGGAAAGCTTCCGCAGTAGGCAGTAGCATGGCAAAGGATTTTTACCTCGGTGAACTTAAGAACTTTCCAGAAAAGGTTACTGGAGAAGTCGAAAGCCCGTGCTTCATTGTAAGCGAAGACATTCTCCAAAGAAATCTAGAGATATTGGCTGATGTGAGGAAGCGCACCGGCGCCAAGGTGCTGCTCGCACTCAAGGCGTTCGCAATGCACAGCACTTTCCAGATGGCTAGCAGATACCTTGATGGAATATCGGCAAGCGGGCCTATAGAGGCGCAACTGGGATACGAAAAGTTCGGAAAGGAGGTCCATACTTTCGCTGTTGCGTACTCAGACGAAGACATGATGAAAGCGATAAAATATTCCGACGTGATAATATTCAATTCAGTGGCACAGTGGAAAAAATACAGGGGCATTATAGCCAGAAGCGGAAAGAGGATAGAGGTCGGCCTAAGGGTAAACCCCGGAAGGTCTGAGGTAGAGACAGACCTTTACAACACCACGCTCTCAGGATCAAGGCTTGGTGTGCACCCAAAGGATCTGGAAGGCCTTGACCTTACGGGGCTTGACGGGCTTCACTTCCATGCCCTGTGCGAGCAAAATGCAGACGTGCTGGTAAGAGTGCTCAAGTCCTTCGAAAAGCTTTACGCCAAGCAGATACCGCAGATGAAATGGGTTAATTTTGGCGGCGGGCACCACATAACCAGGAGGGATTACGACGTTGAACTGCTGGTCAGGACAATAAACAATTTCAAGAAGAGGCATGGGGTGCAGGTTCATCTGGAGCCAGGAGAGGCTGTGGCACTGAACGCAGGTGTGCTTGTGTCAACAGTGCTGGACATAGTGCACAATGGCATGGACATAGCCATACTGGACACATCAGCAGAGGCGCACATGCCCGATGTCCTTGCACAGCCATACAGACCTAACATAATCGGCGCAGGAAAGCCCGGAGAGCATAGATACACATACAGGCTTGGCGGACTCACATGCCTGGCAGGCGATGTGATAGGCGACTACTCATTTTCAAGGAGGCTAAAGCCATCAGACAGACTGGTCTTTCTTGACATGGCCCACTACTCAATGGTCAAGACAACCACATTCAATGGCATCAAACACCCTTCCATAGCCCTTTACAGCAAAAAGACAGGCAGGACAACGATAGTAAGAAGGTTCGGATACGAGGATTACAGGGACAGGCTATCCTGAGCACGCGGGGTAGTACATATGCCCTTCAGGTTCCGCAGCTAGGCATATCTGGCATTCTCGGCACTCTTTACGGGCTCTTCTTGCGACTTTTCCATTTTTCTAACCGAGTTGCTTATCAGTGCACTTGCTATTATGTTTGTGAATATTATCACCATGAACGAGATCTCGAATATCTGGGTGGGGTAAGTCCCGCCAACTGATGAATACAGTATTGTTGAAAGTACTGCCACAGTTAGTCCCCTCGGCACAAGCGATGACACGAAGCCTCGCACCTTTTTATCATTCCTTATTATAGGAATGACTTCAATATACCTTAATATGATGAGTACTGCGGTTATTAACAGAGCATATGCCAGGTATGTTACTGTAATAACGGCTATAATTCCAATGAATACAAAGAAAAATGTCCTTATTAAGAACTCGAGGTTCTCTTCTAACCCATTATCTTCTTCTTTGCTTTGAGGTTCGCGTTTGTATATATATTCATTTATCACTCCAGAATTTCCAAGTATAATGGCAAATACCAGTACTGATATTATTGCCGATCCATTCAGGGAAGACACAGCGCTGTAAAGTAGTAATGCTATTGCTATAGTCGGCAGATATCCGTTTGCCCATTTTACTGTATTAGTGATGTATAACCATATCAAGCCTATTGCCGCACCGATAACGATAGGGATGCTCAGTGAGGAGACAATATAGAAAGAATATGAAGAAAGCGTAAATGCCGAGCCATTTAAGAACGAAATCATAAGGTAAAATATCAATATCGAGATGGCGGAATTAACTGTCGCCTCCGTCAGGACCATATTATAGACGTCCTTGTTTATTTCTAAATTGTTGATCAGGGGCAGGACTACTATCGCTGTCGTTTCACCAAGTATGGCACCAAGTATAGCACCATATATTAACGGCCAATCGAACACTGCTTTCATGAAAACAGCCATCACTATTGTGACTACCAGCACATCTGCAACTGCCAATAGGAGTCCAATCCCTACCGGAGATGCCCTGTCTCCGAATCTTATGTTTTTGCTGCTGTTGAACATTATTGTAATCAGGGCAATAGTTCCAAATAGAGGTGCAACGTAATTCAGCGTAGCAATATACGTTTGTGGAAGCAAATTGCCTAAATGCCCCAAGGATATGCCTATTAGCATCAGGATTACAACTTCGGGTATCTTGGTCAGCTTAAATATGAATTTGCTTATGTAACCGATAATGATTATTATTGCTATGACCGCCAAAAATATGTCGACATTTAACATCGGCACTACAGATTCCAGAATCAACCTGACACACCAACAATCCCTGCCACTTCATCTATCTTTTTGTGTGAGGGCTTTTTCATTTTATTACCAGTCAGGTATAGGAACTTGTCAAATTAAATACCTTAACGTGCAACCGATTTGGTGCAGGGTCTCTGCCAGACAGATAAACATTTGTGGCTTCTATATATAACCCCGGAAGAAGGTCGGGGAGTCCGAGATTTGAACTCGAGTTTCCACCTCCCGAAGGTGGTAGCCTACCAAGCTAGCTTAACTCCCCATTAAAGTACGATTGCTCCCTTCTTTGTCACGACTATGTCGTCCTCAAACCTTGCACCTCCAAAACCCGGAACATATATTCCAGGTTCAACTGAAGTTACCATTCCTGCCCTGAGCACAAGCTTTGATCCTGGCGTAAGGAATCTTCCAGAGCCATCATGAACCTCTATCCCTATCGAATGGCCCAGCGAATGTATGAATGTTCCCTTGTATCTGCCATTGCATGCTGAATTGATATGCTTCTCTGCTATCAGGTGCGGGTTTTCGCCTATCTGCCCTTCCTTTATAGATCTTATTGCCAAGCTCTGGGCATCCTTTACAATCTTTAATATCTCTGCTTTCCTGCCGTAGTCCTTTATCCTGCCTCTTCCCTTCCCGAATATTATGGTTCTCGTGACATCTGAGCAGTAGTTGTCCATTTTTACGCCAACATCAATCAGCACAAAATCCCCGTATCTCAATTTAGTTTTGTCAGGACTGTGGTGCGGAAGCGCAGCATTACGTCCAAAGCATACTATTGAAGGGAACGATGTACCATCTGCGCCAAGCTTCAATATCAAGGAATCAAATCTGGATGCAGCCTGCTTTTCTGTCATGCCTGCCTTCAGTCCTCTCTGGACTTCAGCTATTGCCCTCTTTGTTATAATGTTTGCGTCCTTTATCCTTTTTATCTCATTGCTGTCTTTGACTTGCCTCGCCTTCTCAAATGCTTCCGACACGTCCACAAATTCCTTGACTTTAAGCCTCTTCTTCAGGCGCCTGTACATTTCGTACGGAATGAAGTTGCCATTTATGCCGACCTTCTTTCCCTTCACCGCATTCACTAGGATCTCAAGTTTATCCTTCTTGTTCAGATTTACTATCCTTATCCCGTTATTGAGCTGCTCCCTTGCAAGTTCATATTCCAGCGGCGATGTAAACAGGGTCACCCCAGAATTCGTTACTAGGAGCAGGCTCCCTTCAAACAGCCCGCCTATCAGGTCCGTCATGTAGATGAAATTTGGGTCTTCAGAGCCGGTATTGACTATTAGTATGCTCCTGATGCCTTTAGCAGCCCTGAACACATTCTTTATCCTATTGCTAAGCGTCTTTTTATCCGTAAACATAACCCCGTATCCTTTTTACAAGTTCCTTGTTGTTAATAAATATGTTCGTATAGTTTATCTCCTTTTCTATCTGGCCAATTGTCGCCCACCTGTATCTGCTGTTCTCATAGTCCAGCCTTACTATTCCTGTATTAGACCTGAATATGAATACCCAATTAAGCCACATTATCCCCCTTTTCCTATCTGCAATCAACATCCTTTCCTTGAAAAGCAGGTTCAATGAGCGCCTATCTATTCCGGATTCCTCCCTTATCTCCCTGTAAGCAGTCTCTATGTACCTTTCATTTACGTCCCTTGCGCCTGACAGGAAGGACCAGATTCCTGGATTAGTTATTATAGGAACATTCCTTCTCTTCAGCAGGAGGATCTTATTCCTGTTTATTATTATCGCTGTCATCCCGTCCTTTTTGACAAGTTTATACCTAGGTTTAATGGCGATGCAATCACAGTAAATAAACTTTCTTTTGGATATATATTTCTAGGTGTCGTGATGCAGGAAGAGATGCAGGTGGTCAGGACAGGCGCGGTCTACCGCAACATGAAGAACCCTGACTTCATGAAGTACTACTACAAGTTCCAGACGCTTGAAAAGGTGAGCGGCACGGAGGTCTATGGATCTTCTCCTCCCGACATATTCGTTGGAAGGTTCGGATACCCAAACGTCTACATCGGCCCGCTCGTCCCACCGACCATCGGGGACACGAGCATAATGGCAAGCCCTGAGATGTGGGTGGGAAAGAGCATAGAGGAGATAGTCCAGTACCGGTCAAACCTCATCAGGGGCATGTACAGGACCAACATACACAACGCAGACAACGGCAGGATAGAGGAGATGATTGCAGAGCTTGCAATGGCCGACAAGTACAGCAGTGTGGAGGAGGTGCTCAAGCACAAGCCCACGCTGAGCATGCACTTTGATGAGAACAGCCAGCCATACGGGCCTAGCGCAGGCATGAAAGACATGAAGATAGACAACAGCAGGGCGAATCCTAAGGTCGAGAGCGCCTATTTTGACACCGACCTGAGCGCAACCAAGGCGATAATAGAGCTTTACGAGAAGGATGTTCCGGTCTCAAAGATACAGAAGTCACTTGCAGGAGGCATACTCGGATACGGGAAGAACAGGAGATTCGTCCCTACGCGATGGAGCATAACTGCAGTGGACGACACCCTTTCAAAGTACAAGCTTAAATCAGTGAAGGAATATGATAGCCTGGACACAATACAGGTCTACCAGCTCATAGCGCTTGACAACAGGTGGCTTGTGATAGTCATACCTGGGGCGTGGGAGTATGAGCTGGTTGAGGCATGGTATCCCAACACCACATGGAACAAGGACAGCCCTAACATAGAGATATCCTCTTCGTATGAGCCCTTCAAGGGAAGGAGCAAGTACGCCGAGATAGGCGGGTGCTACTATGCCGCAAGATTGGCGTCATCTGAGCTGCTCGACAAGCTGAAGAGGCAGGGAAAGGTTGTGATACTAAGGGAAGCCCACCCTGGATATATAATGCCTGTTGGAGTGTGGAACGTCAGGGAGCACGTAAGGGAGGCATTGCGTGGAAAACCAATAGAGCTTCACGGATTCGAGGAGCTATTCGCCTTCGTAAGCACAAGGATGGACATACCCGTCAATACGTGGATAAAGAACAGCACGCTGCTGACTTTATCGCTCAAGCAGAAGAGACTGGCCTAATAATTCATAGTGCTTCTACTGACAGGCCTGTACTATCCTTTATCACTTCAAAATGCCTGGAATCCTTTGTCAATATGGTTGCACCATTAGCAAGCGCCTGTGAAGCCAAAAGCACATCAAAATCATTCACTTTCTTCCCGCTCAACATCAATTCAGCAGCTATTTTAGAGGCTCCTACCGAGTCAGCATAAGTAAATTGCAAGGTTAAAACAGAATCAAAAAATTTGAGCGTGGCCTGATAGGCAGAACGCATTCCCTTCAACTCTACAAATTTTTCTCCTACCAAAACTTCATATGCGCATATTGAACTAGTATACAGTTCGTCTGCTGCAGCTATTGCATCGCTTGCCTTATCGTTCCCCTTCAGAAACTCGATTATTGCCGAAGAATCTAAAAACAACTTCATATCCCCGCCTTCGCATTCTGCCTTATCCTCTTTGCTATCTTTTCTACCTCTTTAGCCTCGGACGCATTCATTATTCCTGCGAATTTCATTATGTCCTCGTTCTTTTTTTGCTTCAGGCTATTCACTAAGTCTGAAAGCAGCATTGTAAAACTTCTCTTGCCCTTTATTGACGAAAGCTTTTCGTACGTATCGTCACTTATCATTATAGTCTTCATTGTATCCAATCTACATATAGTCTATATACATATTTATACTTTTCCTGTCAATTCGTAGTTTCCTGCAATGTTATCGTATTTTCAGAACCTCCAACTATCTCAAATTCTCTGTTGTCCCTCTTTCTTGCCCCGATTGCCACCAACTTGTAAAATCTATCCTCAAGCAGACCCTCCTCTGTTATCTCGGTTCCATTTGTAGTTCCGTGCGTAATTCTTTCCCCAAGATAATAAATCGTATATCTTAATCTTTGTTCGGCATCTTTACTATAAACTATCTTTATCGTTGTTTTTCTTGGTTTTATGCATGTATTTTCAACACCAATCCCTAATTCAGGGCATGCATAATCACTAACTTTTGAGAAAATAGAGTTAGAGACCGTTTTTCTGCCGTCCTTAACTGTTATAGCATTTACCGCGCATTCCCTCTGCCCCAATGTCTTCAATATCATTATTACTTTACTATATTCTAGCTCATCAAATACCAGGTCATTTGCAGCATACCTGGCCACGTCTGCGCTCTGCCTGAAATAAAACTTGTTCTGGCAGAGCCTCCTTATCTCAGGGCTTATGTCATTGATATTGTGTGTTATTAGCACAAGTCCAACCCCGGTTTTCCTGAAGTTCTGTATTCTTTCCTTGAGATCCAATGTAGCTCCTGATTCATCTTCTGCATTGAATATCAACTGCGCCTCCTCCAAACAGAGTGTCAGGCGTACCTCATTGTCCCCATCAAGGTCAAACTGGTCGCATATGTTATATAGCTGGTTCAATATCATTGCATAGATTAGGGGTTTTGCGTTATTGCTTATCTCAGACAGGTCAAATATCACCCCTTTTGCAACAATATCCCTGAAGCTGATTCCTTCACCATAAGCGAATTGCGGCATCATAAGCAACTGCCTTAAGCTTTCAAGCGCAGCCCTGGCATTTTCACCATGCTTGGTATATTTGACAGAAGTCGAGGTGCGTTTGCCATGCTGTTCTATTATGGCTTCTTCTATCTCCTCATAGACCAATTGCGGATCTGGGTTGCTGGTCTTAGAGTATGCTTTTGAAAATGCCGCGATAAGGCACTTTTCGACTGAATTCTTATATGGACCGGAGTTGCATCCTACGGCAACAAGCATTGCAAGATTCTCATAGAATTTTCTTGAATTTGGCACCTCGCATTTAAAGAAATTTATTCTGTTGTCTGCCCTGCCTAAGTTCAGCACAGTAATGGAGTTCTTGCTTCCGAATCCATTCCATTCTCCTGTCGGGGATATTATGGCTACTTTTGAATCAAGCCTGAAAACCTGTTCTATTAGACTTTGTGTCAGCCTTGTCTTTCCAGTGCCGGGCAGGCCAGTTATCAACGTGCCCAGATTCAATGCAGAACTGCTAATTGAAACCTGCTCATTAGTCTCATTTATCCCCGAATCCAGATAATTTCCTATATTTATGTCGCCATTGCCAGAGGCCTCTCCTGTTCGCACCCTTGTCAAGTGCGTAACCCTGCTTGACAGTCCTATTGCCTGGGCGGCATTGGCATAGGAAAGCGGCACCGCATCCATCTTTTTTGCATGGTTATATAAGTCCAACATATTCTTTGACCTGAAATGCTCCTGGCTCAGCACTACCGAATTTGATTTGAGATATTTTACTATTCCATCTGCCTTATCCGAACTCTTTACGAAGAAGATAACCTTATACGAAGAGCATTTCGAGATCAATATCTCGTTTATGTTCTCAAGCACCATCCCTAGAAGCTTCTTCTCATACGACTGGTAGTATGAGTCTGTTGCAGTTGATGTATTCCGGCCTATATCCTTGTAATTTAGTCCATGTGAGAGCCTTACCTCTATCTTGCTTATCCTGTCCTCTGCATCATGCTTAAGCTTCGTTATCTCTTCCACGCTGGCAGGGCAGAACGATGTAAAGATATCTGTTTCAAGGCCTGCAAACACCTTATACAATGCATCAAGGGGATAGGTTATCGGGCCTTTCTGCTCCCTCGGCGCAAATGTAGCTATAGGAATGCACAAAAATTCCGAGTCTGCACCAGCAATTCCCTGCCTCAACTCCACATTTAATCCCACCCCTGACCCATTTATCCCTCGTATGCTCCCATCAGATGTTATGATGGAGGTACTGCCGGATAAATCATGACGGAGCATGAACTGCTTTCCAAGCAGATAATCGAGAAAAAGTTTTCTATTTAGGTCGTAAGCCACTGAAGCTATGTCAAACTCCGATAATTCTTCCATGCAAGCACACCGTCACAGAACCAATGCCAAGGCTATTGAAAAATTAAGAAGGGTAAGGACCATCTGATGCCTGACCTCAGGTATTCTGGACCTAGCCTTTATCATCAACATAGAAAATACCAGAACCATAATAAAGCAAGCAAATTCCAGCAACTTGGTCTGCAAGCCCGCCAGATATAATCCTATTATTGATGAAAATGCAAGATTAGAAACCAGGAACTCGCTAGCCATAAACCTGCTTGAATGCCCATAATCCAGTATTCTGTCTAGGTAATCCAGATAACCACCTTGCAAACAAGCAGCGCCACGAAGAATATCGATACCGGCCTTATAATCCTCTCAAAATCAATCTGGTGGGGCTTCCCATGAAGGTATCCTGCAACCAGATATCCGTCTATCAATACGCTTATTATGAGGCCAAGAAGGGCTATGCTCTGTTCTACAATGCCAAGTAAGATCTGCATCTCCCAAGAAGCCTATTTCCTATACTGATAATGGCACATTGCCATCCTGGAGCTCCCGCCAACTATCCGTGATATCTCCCTGCTAAGACACTGCTGCTCAACACTGGGGTCAGCCCTTACTACAAAGCCATAGCTCCCTTCGGTTATCAGCACTTCACGAATCTTTCTCACTCCTATCAGCCTCTTGGCGCTCCTGTGAACGTCGCTTCCCTTTCCAGGCATTACGAAAAAGAGGCTATCCCTTCTAGTGTTTTTTACAATCCTCTGCATACCCTCACCAATCATAAAAAAGAAGCATGTGGGCCTACGTACAAAAATGGGGATAGGTGTACGTAGACCAATAAACTTTGCACATACCCGTAGTACATTATGGCATAACTTCTATTTATATATAATTGATATACATCCGCATATAACTACGAATACATGCCAATTAACCGCATATATTTTAATGTTTGTTCCAAATATACGATTAAGTATGCCAAAGAAAAGGCTGGAAATAAGAGACAAAGAGATAGAGAACAAGATACTCACTATCCTAAGCATGAACGGGAGGGCTCCGCTCAGCTTCATCAAGGACAGAATAGGCCTTACAAAGCACCCGACATACAGAAGAATCAAGCAGCTAGAGGAAAAATACCACATAAAATACATAGCAGAAATAGATGTAAAGAAACTCGGGTACCTTAGTTTCCTGGTACTGATCAAGTTCATGGGCAAGATACCAATAAATGATGAACTCAGCGACGCATTCAAGTATGAGCCCAAGATACAGGCAGCATTTGTGCTAAGCGGCGGAGATTACCACCTAATGCTCTCAATGTACGCAGAGAGCGAATCCGACATAAATGAGATAAGAAGAAAATTGATGAGGGACACCGTGCTGTTCGACTATCCTGCAGAATGGTACATAACGCCGTTCTATGACACCTATGGCTTCATTCCACTAAGATCAGAGTTCATAGCTACATTCAAGGACAGAATGAAGCAGAAAGAGTCAGAGCCGTTCAACAGGTCAACAGAAAAGCAGCAGCAAGTCATGGCAAGGGAATTTACCGTGCTTAAGGAACTTAACGATAATGGCAACATTGACTTTTCAGAAATCGACAAGAAATATGGCTTTGACAAGGGCAGATCCCAGTATTCCTACTACAAGCTGCTTCAGAAAGGCATACTTAAACGCATAACTATAAACATGAAAAAATCAGAAGCAAAGTATGTTGCAGTTTTATTCATGAAAATAACTAACTATAAGAAATTCCAAAAATCCAGTAAACTAATGGCTAAAAATATAATAAAAAATACCAACAAACCACTTAATAGATACGTGTTAGTAGGAGATATATGGATGCCTTTTACTATAGTATCTTTATATCCAGTAATTGAAAATGATATAGATATAATTACAAAAGAACTATCCAAAATCCGCGGAGTAGAAATAAAAACTGCAATATTAACAAAAACATTAATTGGCAATTTGTGTTACAGAAGATTTGATAATACATATACTGTTCAGCAAAAGAATTTAGACGAAATAAAAACAGAAAAAGTAGATTATAGCAAGACAGGATTATAATACTACACTTCTTACTCGACAATGTGTTGTATTGCTTTCTAGATCTGCTATATTTTCCAATAAAATATTTTGATTAGCCTCCTCCATCAGACATAGTTTCACCTAGTTTAATACCTTCAATTTACCTATTGGTTAGATAGGCTTATAAAATATGCCTTTTAATTTAAATTAAGCTTTTTAAGTGGTGTTTTGTACCTTAATTCAATAAAGATTAGAGACGCAAAACCAAGCGATTCAAAGTTTGTAAGCTATCTTATATCGAGCGACAGGAAAGATTCAGAGAAAAATCCAAACTTTGGGGATTACCTATTCATAAAAAGGCTATCCGGGTCGCAGCTGTCTGAGCGCTTCAGGAGCAGGTACAAGGACTATTCTTCCGGAAACGCTGTATTCAAGGTCGCCGAATGCGAAGGCAAGGTCATAGGCTATTGTTTTGTGCGCAAGAAGGACATACCTGACTCGGAACTGTCCCATGTTGGCGTTTTAAGCATAAGGGTGGGTAGTAAATTCAGGAGAAAAGGTGTCGGGACGATGCTTGTGCGTGATTCACTTAAGGAGTGCAAGAGCCATTTCGAGATAATAGAACTGAATTTTTTGGCGATAAATTCGATAGCAAGGAGGCTATACAGGAAATTCGGGTTCAAGAAGTGGGGCATAGGACCGGATTTTGTCAAAAGAGGCGGAAGATACATAGACATGGAGTATATGTATCTACAATTGAAATAGCCTGCAACTAAACTTGCGCTAATCTGCACCTACTTTCTACGTAGCAGACCTCTTCTTACTGCCTGGTCGTCAAGGTCCCCGTTCTCCTTCATGAAAGCAATCATGTCTTTCAAAGACGACATTGTTATTATCTGGCTAACGCTTAGTATGTCCTTCCAGACGTCACTGAACGCGTTTGAGTTGACAAAGTCTTTATTAAATTTATTGTTCTCAAGCAGCCTTGCATCAGCCTTCATGCACATTTCGTACCTGTCAAATATATCGAATACCAATGCGGTCCTTTCAGTAGTGGATCCTTCAGGCTTGTTATCCCTAAGCTTATTTAAAAATTTCGTTAATGTAGCCTCAGCCATAGAATAGAGGCATTCTTCGACATTGCCATCAACCACGAATCCAACATACGGGTATTTTACCAGGGCCTTAAGAAATTCAGGAGTTACCGGAACCTTTTCAAATTCCCCTATATTCCTGTTCAGTGCAAGATACTCTGTATCCTTAAGAATCTCCAGCAATCTAGCCACAGCAAGAGACTCCACTGCACTCTTATTCAGCGATGTGTGCTGCACGCCGCCCATTTTCTCAGCAGATTTTAAAGCCATGTCCAACCAACAATATAGTAACGTAACAGGCATATTTAAATGATTTCTTCAAAATTCCAAATTCCATATAGTATGCAACAACTGTGTGGGTTTTAACATCGTGAACGGGAAATCCCACACGCTTTAGCGGTGGGATGAGAGCGAACCGCAGAAAAGCGTATAAAGATGTATAACGACATGAAGGTCATGGAGCTGACAAGGGCCTATAAATTCAGAATCTATCCTGATGCCACAAGGCAGGCAGAGATAGATGAAAGGCTGATCCTCGCGCAGCAGTTCTACAACAAGATTCTTGAGAAGTCGATTGCACACTACCAGAACGGAAAGACAAA
>DAHWIK010000003.1 GCA_027345185.1 Microcaldota archaeon | reverse complement strand
TACCACATAGCTGTTTTTCTTTCCAAGATCTATAGATATGATATCCATTTTTTTCACCTGATAATCATTGCGCCGCAAACATTACTGACTTTTTGCGGCGCTCTTATCAGGCAGTCAAATCAAACATGTTAGTCTCCCACCGCTAAAGCGTGTGGGATTTCCCGCTCACGATGTTAAGGCTTGCCTACCCTCCGCCCGGTCAAGTTCTGTGAATTTATGCGAAAATATCTTCACGGCTGTGTATACCCTTTCGCCCACGTGCTCGTATAGCTCACTGCGGTTGCAGTCCCCTGGTTTCCGTTTCCGCTGTAATCCTGCGCGTTGCCGTTCAGCAGCCACCCTCCGACGACGTGGTTTGGATCGACCAGCGTGACGTACCGATTGTAATATAAACATTAATCGAGATTTTAATATGTGATTTATTGTCAGATAATCTGCTGGCAGAGTCCGGTCCAGAAGACCAACGACTGCCTGAACAGCCTGATACGCAGCAGACACAGCAGCCCATTGCCCAGCAGCCGCCTAATCAAGAGAAGCCGCCCAAAAAACAGGAATTCTTCTTGCACAACAACAAGAAGCCTTCGAAGCCCTCTGAAAGCGCGGCTGAAGCCGCAGATGTGCCAAAGTCAAAGAAGAAATTCCTGATCATTCCTGCCGTAGCATTGATTATAATACTTATTCTTATCGCTGCACTGCTGCTCAGCCACGGCGGCAATGGTGGTGCAGGCGAATCAAAAGGCAGTGCAGGTCAGGCACAGTTGCTTGCAACATTATCTTCTCCAGGCAACCAGACTCCTGCAGGTGTGATGGCCATAGCATCAAAGAAGCTTGCATCAACCGTCCAGTTCAATATCAGCTATTCGGGCATGGCAAACATCCGGGTCAAAGGAGGAGAGTTGGGGGATCTCCAATTCCAGATACCTCTAAGGATAAACTATGAAAAGTACGGAAACAATTCAAGATTCTATATCAATGCCACGGGAATACCGCTTATAGGGAACATAAGCGCATATTACATAGGCCTGGCCAACGGCACATCGTATTCGTGCTCAGCGCTAGGTGGGCAGTTCTTCTCCAATATGTCATCGAACGCCTCAGGCAGAATAACCTGTCAGGCATCGCATTCAATAGGGTCAAACCAGTACCCGTCGCTGCTACAGTCAGTGCAAGGGCAGCAGGGCGTAAGAGGAACAGTCAAGGTGATCAGAAGTGCAGTGTACAATGGCCAGGAATGCCTGCTCACAAGCATACATGGAAACGGGAGCATAGCAAATAGCACTGCGTCATACAATATCACAACATGCCTCTCCGGGCAGTATTACGTGCCACTTAACCTGACAGCGACTGCAAGCACAGCCAACCAGTCAGGATATGCAGTTTCATTGTCACTTGATGAATTATCGATAGGGATTCCTGTCACGCAGTCGGAGGTAACATCGCTGCCTGGTCCTGTTGCCAATTTAACAGAAGCTCTCGTAGTCACTACAGCAAATGCGACTACTATTCCAAACTACGTCACTCCGGTCCCATTCGTGAACGGCACAACCACCTGTACACCGCCATATGGAAACCAGAACACAGACTGCCTCGGATTTACAATGAACCAAAGCAGGAGAATAACATTGTCAATAGAGACTACCGACTACAATGCCTACCATATCTCCGTATGGTGCGAGATAAACCAGTACATGGGTGCGTTCGTAAATTCAGGATTTCCTGTATATTATGCAATAAACTCGACAGGGCTGAACTCGGGCAAAGGTACGGTAGGTGCGGCAAATGAGAGCGGCACAGCATCACTTCTAGAGAATATGCCAATCAATTTCACGGGACTTCCCTGCACAGCCGAAGCAACAGTACCGCAGGTACTAGCGCCAGGTGCACAGCTGTCCGGTACCATATGGTTCAATTACAAGAGCCTGCAATCGCACGGTGTCAACGAAACAGGCATACTCGCGTCATTCAACACAACGATAAAGTAGAGTTCCATGACATACAAAAAGAGCCCATCAGAAGTCAGCGTCCACTCCAGGCTCTTGGATCTGAGGATGGCAACACGCAACGGGGATTCGGAGATCATGTCAAGGCCTGGCTAGCTCAAGAGGGATGGGCATACTGGGCTCATGTCTATAAGGAAGCTTTTCATGGAGAGCCGCAAGCAGGACAGGTAGAAATATATGTCAGTGTCGAAGTGTCTCTGAAATCCGGAGATGCATACCTTAAAAGAAAAGCCGGAGTGAGGCTACCCGTCTCTCCATTCGATTGCTTTGTAGTTCTCTCTTATGTCAAGCCTCCTAAACGGTAGCAATCCTTTCAGCACCATCTTTATTACTGCGTGCCCAAGCTCTATCTTCTCCTCCTTGAATATCTTCTTTTGCATATCTACAGTATTCTTCATTGCCTCTTCCATGCTGGGAAACAGTGTTATTCCAAATGACCTGTATCTTCCGCTTATTGGCGCTATCAGCTGGAATGAATTCAGCACCGGTTCGCTTCTATCAGAGTCAAGGAAATGTTTCTTGGCAGCAGGGAAACTCCTTGATGTGGTATCCTTGCTGAATACGTAATTTATGAAGTATGCCATGCCCACGCTATCTTCAGGCGGTCTTTGCACTGCTATTGTGAATCTTTTTATTACCCCGCTCTTCTTAAGTAGGAATAATCTGTATCTTACGGTATCTTCTGGTATCCCGGTCTGCCTTGAAATATCTCTGTATCCCAGCCTGGAGTTGCTATTCAGCAATTTAAGTATTGCCCTGTCCTTTTTGTCTATTCTGTATGCACCTACGACTGTATCGATGAAATTTTCGTTTAGGGGCATGTAGCCGAAGTGAGAGGTCACATATTCTGAAGGCAGTATCTCGGCGCCATAATCAACTAGGGCCTCAGCAATATGCGTCTCCCATGCGATATAATCAACGGCACTGTTTGAAGCTGCATAGACTAAAAGATCAAAATCACCTTCAGTCAGATAGACATTCTGAGCATACCGGTCACCTGCAAATAACCTCTTCAATTCGCCTATTTTGGGCCTCTTTGAAAGTTTTATAGCTATTATATGCCTTTCAAAACCCCTCAGTTCGGATTCGTTTATCTCCAAGGTAAATCTTATGTCAAGATTCTTTTTCAGCCTGTCAAGTCCCTTGATAGTTGTTATTCTTGAATACCCTACTAATTTGGAAAGCTTAGTTACGTTTAATCTGGAGTCCTTGCTGAGCTCCATGAGCATAAGCCTGTCCTTCTTGTTAAAGAACTGCATGTAGATATGTTGCCAATCCTATTTATATACATTTTCCGTAAAAACATGTAATAAAATTCGATTTATGCGCTGATTTATAAGTAACTATTTACCAAGTTAAACTAGTTAAGATGAAGATGCAGAACAAAGCGTACATTGCGATAGGGATTGCGGCGATAGAGCTTGCAATCACCCCAATTCTACTTACGATTAGCGGGCACGCAGTATCTGGGCAGTCATCACTGTTAAGCACTATTTCTCTTCTGTTTTATGTCTTCATCGTTGGTAGCATTGCGTCTTTGGCAATCAGCTACAAAAAGGACAGGATGACAGGTTTTCTGAGCATATTCGCTGATAGAAACACGCTTATCCTGCTACTGGCTGCCGGACTGCTCAACGATGCAATTTCGCAAACGCTATTGGGTATTGGCTCAATAGGCACGAATCCCGGCATAGGGGCAATAATCTTCAGGACATGGACAATAATGGTGGTAATACTTGCACCAATCTTGCTTAGGAACAAGGTCACCAAGATTCAAATCGCAGCGACAATTCTCGGTTTTATAGGCGCATATATCATAATATCAAATGGCACATTGCTTTCAATTAATATGCAGGAATTGCCATACGTGATAATCCTGTTCGGTGCAGCACTCGCGGTGACCTTCTCAAACCTTATAATGAAAAGGCACAATGCAGATACTGTTGGTACTATAGCGCTATTCAATATCTCGTCAGCCCTATTCTTGGGAATATACATGCTATTAACGAATCAAGCGCCGGCGTTGGCATTCACGCCGATAAACATGTTCACGATATTTTTCTTGGGCATAGTTGCATACGCAATCGGATCCACTCTATATTTCTATTCGCTTAGGATATTGGGCCCGATGGTAATTGGAAATATAATCTTAGTAATACCTTTTCTTACAATATTACTCTCGTCGCTTACTTTAGGCACTCCGATAAAGGCATACTACTTTGCTGCAGCAGCAATGCTAAGCGCAGGCATCTTTATTCAGCAGAGATTTACAAAAGCTCCGGAGCACATACGCCTCAGTAAAAAGAGGTACGGGGCCTTGATATTCGATATATCCGGCGTGTTCTCAAACACAAAAAGCAGCAAAATCTCATGGTATATCATGGGAAACAGCAGGGCCCTGTGCATGAAATTAAATGGCAATATAGATTATGATAAAGTAGGCAGGATATCAAGCAAATACGGGTGCCTCGCATTCACTACTGACAAACTACATGAAGGCGTAGACGTGGATGAACTCAATTTCATCAAAGAGATAACTGGGCTTAAGAACAACGAGACCGCATTAGTTGGAATAGGACATGCAAACAAGGTAGAGCAGGCGCTCGATGAGATTCATAACCCTTCAAACGATGCCCTAGACGGCAGGCTGCGATATACAAAATCCGAATAAATTGACAATAATTTTACGGAAAAAAGAAAGCATATTAATGAGTTTATTCATATACACAATACAGGTATGTGTAAAGCTTATTGGCCTACGTGCACCAATCCCAAACCCAATCCTTTTGTGCGTAGGCCCACATGCTTCTTTTGATTACATGCTAAAGTAGGGCAAAATCGTAAAGAATTAAGGAATACTTGTATGTCAAATCTCTTTTTTGTAGTGCACTTGGCTCAGTCATGCGAAAAGCAATTCATTTATATACCTATAAGATATAATGTAAATCTACATAATGCAACTTAGTTGTTGCACCAATGAGATGAGGTGTAAATATGGCAAAGAGCTACGTGAAATTCCAAGTGACTAAAGAAGTGGCAGACAAGGCCCTGGAAGCAGTGCGAATGGCAAAGCAGAGCGGCTCCGTAAGGAAGGGCATAAACGAGGTAACGAAGAGCGTCGAGAGAAATCTCGCATCCCTTGTGGTTATTGCCGAGGATGTCGAACCTGAAGAGGTAGTGGTTCACATACCCACACTCTGCGAGCAGAAGAAGATTGCGTTTGTATACGTCCCCACAAAGGCCGACATAGGAAATGCAATAGGGATAAACGTTCCATGCTCGGCAGTCTCGATAGAGAAGGCCGGAAGCGGGGAGGCGGCAGTGAAGGAAGTGATTGCAAAGGTCACAGGAAAGTCTGCGCCTGAATCAGCACCAAGGCCTCCGGCAAAGGAGTCAAAGCCAGCCGAATCCGCCGCTCCGAAGGCCGAAAAGCCTAAAAAGGAGAAGCAGGCCAAGCCTGCGGAAGCCCCTAAGCAGTGATCTTATAATAAAGTGTCCTCATGCCTGAAGAGCAAAAACACGAAGCTAATGCGAAAGAGGCCAGCGAGCAGAGGCCAAGGCAGAGCAGGCCGCAGGCCTTCGGCCCTGGAGCACAGCAGCAAGGCCAGAAGCCACAGGAGGAGAAGAAGTTCGAGGGATACCTGGCCGAGGTAGTCGAGCTTGCAGGGCGCAGGACAGGGATCTATGGAGAGATAAAGCAGGCGATGTGCAAGATATTGGAGGGAAAGGACAAGGGAAGGGTAATAAGGAGGAACATAGCAGGAAGGATACAGGTCGGGGACATAATGAGGCTTCCTGACACGAGCAGGGAGGACAAGCCTATAAGGCCCAGGTAAGTGAGAAGATGAAATGCTCATACTGCACAGCGGAGATAGAAAGGGGGACTGGGCTCATATACGTGAGGAAGAACGGCACGGTGAAGTACTACTGCTCAAACAGGTGCTACAAGTTCAACATACGCCATGACAGGAAGCTCAGCAGGAAGGAGCTCGCGGAAAGGTCAAAGAGATAGCCTCATTCAAGCTATTTTTATAAATTCGTAGCGGGAAAACCCACCTCTGAAAGGGGTAGGGATTAGTGGCGTGAAAAGGCATATAAGGATGGAAAACAAAAAGGAAAATGTGGAAGCAATGCGTGCCTACACGTTCAGGATATGCAAAAGATGCGGATTTCAAGGATCATGAAGATATTGGGTGGTTGCAACCCTGACGGTGTCTCAACGAATAAACAAAACGAGCAGCTGCTGATAGTCCATTTCGGTGAGCTCTGGCTCAGGGGAAGGAACAGGAACTATTATGTAGCTGCACTGAAGAGGAACATATACAACCAGCTGCGTGGAGAGGAGTTCAGGCTGCAGGACGATTACGACCGCCTGATAATAACCCCTGGAAAGAGATCAGACATCGAATCCATTGCCGCAAAGATCTCGAAAGTTTTCGGAGTGAGCGCATACGAAATAGCGCATGTAACAGCTCCAAATCTGAAGAGCATAGTCAAGTCCTCAATCGCAGTGATCAAGGAGGAGAAGCTGAAGAATGTGAAGATAAATTCGCACAGGTCGCACAAGGGCTTCAAGTTCGACTCGATGGACATCATCCGTGAGGTGGCCAGGGAGGCAGAAAGGATAGGCGCAGATCCAGCCGTAAAGGGCTTCAGGTCGCAGATTTACATAAGCGTTAAGAAGGATGCTGCGTTCATATTTTCAGAGAAGAAAAAGGGCGCAGGAGGCCTGCCGGTTGGCACGAGCGGCAGATGTGTGGTGCTCCTTTCAGGAGGTATAGACTCTCCAGTGGCAGCATGGTACGCCATGAAGAGGGGGCTTGTCCCCATATATGTGCACATCCACGGATTTCCAACCAACAAGGAGGCAGAGTCATCCAAGATATCAACACTGATAGGCATGCTTTCAGAATACTATAATAGCGAGAGGGCATACTACGTTCCATCGCACATATTCCAAATGTCTGCGATGAAGAGCGGAAGGTACGAGCTGATCATGATAAAGGTCTTCATGCTCAAGCTCGCGGAGAAGATAGCTAAGAAGGAAGGTGCAGGCGCGATAATAACAGGTGAAAGCCTGGGCCAGGTCGCGTCACAGACGCTTCCCAACATAGCGGCCGAGGAGAGCGCCATAGGGATACCTATTCTCAGGCCGCTCATAGGGTTCGACAAGTTGGAGATAACCAACGCCGCGAAATCCATAGGCACGTACGAGGAGTCCATAAAGCCATACAAGGACGTATGCTCAATAAATGCGAGGAGCCCTGTCACGAACTCTGACATCAAGGTATTCAAGAGGATAGCAAAGGAGATAAGGCTGGACGAGGTTGTCACAAGGTCACTCAAGAGCGCAAGCATAGTACAGCCTGAAAGTCAGAAATGACCAACTGCCCAATTCAAACATGCCAGATCGCTGCAAACGAGTTAACAGCGTGAGCGTGAAATTCAACGCCATTCATGGGTGGGAGGATGTCGCATAGTAACCAATTTATATATTTATAGAGAATAGCCCTATTATGGGCCTGATAGCAAACGTATTCATGGTTGCAGTTATAGTGATAATAGTACTCGTTGCAATAAGCTACCTCCATGGCGGGTCTCACCAGCAGCTTACGGAGAGCCAGGCAGTGGCCGAAGTGCAAAATTTCATAATATCCTCATTTCCAAACTCCGCAGTGAATGTTACTACCAACGTCACCCCTTCTGCATCGCATCCAGCGAACTGGACCATACAGGCGCAGGCGATAATAAACGGCACAAAGCCCTGCCCTTCCGATTTCGTGTACACATTCGAGGTCCCGGCATTCTCGCTTGTCAACAGGACGCAGAACGTATTGGCATCTAACTGCCATGTTGACGAGAGCACTATAGGCTCTGCCCCAATAGCAATAGCATGGACATATGCAGACAACGAGCCGCAGATACCGCAGCTGCACGCATTCGTCTCTTCATATTCATATCCGAATGTCACGGTCAGTGCGGACCGCCTGTCCAACTACAGTGTCAATGGCCGCAACTTCACTGACGTGTGGCTCGTGACATACTCTGCCCGCCTTTCAAACCATACGGTATCGGTGCTGCTGTACCAGGCTAACGGAACCGAGGCATACATATTCAATACGACTACCTGACTGCGTGCTGAAGTATCACTATCCTGTGCATCCTGCCGCCTCTCTCCACATTCCTGTATCCTATCGGTGTGAACCTGTTCCTCAAGAAGAACTTGAGCGCATCTGCGTTCTGCTCGTCCACCTCCGCAGAGAACTTGGTTATGCCTATGTCTACAGCTTCGTCTATAGCCTCCCTGAGCATGTCGCTTCCTATGCTCTTCCTGCGGTATCCATGCCTGACGAGTATCCCCATAACCCCGCTGTCAAAGCCTATCTTGGCGACTTCGCACTCTCCTGCTATTGTACCATTGTCCTCGGTAACGACATCGACAAGATCCCTTGATCCTATGCTCCTAATCTTGTTGTAGAATATCTGCTCTACCTGACCTGACGTAGGCTCTTCATCGAACCACGTTGCAAGCGGGTAGTCGTTGTACGCGTCTATTATGAACTCAGACAGCGCTGCAAGGTCTCCGTGGTCAAGTTCCCTTACTTTCATCCATACACCAGACGTTTAACTAATGGGGGCAAATATTATAAGTATTATACTGCCAAACTATTACGGTCTTATGGCGATAAGCAGGCAGGCTGCAAAGAGGATGCTCAAGGAGGCAGGCGCAAAGAGGGTTAGCGACTCCGCCGCGGACGAGCTCGCAGAAGCCATAAACAGATTCGGATACACTATGGCCAAGAAGGCCGTGAAGCTTGCGTCGCATGCAAAAAGATCCACGGTACGGAGCGAGGACGTGGAGCTTGCCTCCTGACGGCCCTATAATACGGCAAGCATTACTCCGCCTAGCTTTAGCAGAAGTATGGTCCCTACTCCGGGCAGGCCGAACACTGCCACAGACGCTATGACGGGAAGGGTCCATTGCACAGTAACTCCGAAGAAGTAGCCTATGGCAAACAACACTATGAATCCCAGTACAGTGTTTATCAGTATTCCTACCACTGCCTTAAGCAGGAGCCCTCCGATCTTCATGACAACAAAGACCACCAGCGCTATGCCTATTATTATAAGCACCAGCGAGATTGTCGAATCTATAGCCGTACCAAGAGCTACCATGGTTTAATATAAGCCGAAGCGTTTTATATCCTTTTCTATCCTTAACTATGTCGATCCGTATTTTGCACGCAGATGTTTATACCAACTTTTATATACTTCAACAAACACACTATCTATGTGGTGTGCGGATGGCTTACGGTCCACGTGATTGAGGAAGCTCTCCCCATGCAGAGTGCGTGTGGCACAAATGCCTTATTCGGAACAGAAACGATACTTCTGCGGTACACAAAGCGATGACAATACGAGCGTGCCGGTGAAGGTGAAACGGCCGATGTGCGCGCGATGAGCATGCAAGGCAACAATAGCCGCTTAGTCAAATGCCATCTAAAACAGAAGGGGGGCTACGGCACACCACACTCTCTCCAGATCAATAAGGGTTTTCAAGCACACCTGCCAGCGCAGCTCCTCTATACTTTTTAACAAAATTCAAGTAGATGCTCAATAAGTTGTGGTAGCCAATTTCGAATTCGTCAGTATCCGTTCTGATAACCTCGGCATGCTATACTCATTCGATAGTATGTCCCTAACATAATGATAGAAACTGACTCCGTTCTTCCGGCATGTGTCAAGGATTGTCATCATGTTCTCCCACGCTATCTTTCCGTCATCGCTTCTGGTTC
>DAHWIK010000026.1 GCA_027345185.1 Microcaldota archaeon | reverse complement strand
CTTTGTACTTTATACGGAGAGTGTCAACATCCTCTTCCAACATTCCGGTCGCATATTTTTGTTGGAAGTAAAGGATTATCAGGATTTGTGGTACTTTTATAATACTGGAAGTTGTATTACTTTATGGGATTGCTATAATCTGTCTCAAAGCCCTATTACTATCTGCAGAAAGGGCGGGTCACATCTCCTCCACTGTTCTTATCCCTAGCAGCATCAGCATATTGGAGAGCGTCACCATGTATATGTGCACTAGCTCCATCCTGAAATCCTTTGCGTTGCTGTTTATCACCTGCATGCTTTCATAGAACTTGCTGAACGTAGCTGTCAGATCCACGATGTAATCCGCTATAATGTTAGTGCTGTATTCAGCTGCGGCCTTCTTGACCACTTCCTCTGCTCTTCCTATAAGTTTTACCAGCTCGAAATCATTGCCTCTTGTAACCTTGGCGTAAAGGCCAGCGCCAAGTTTTCCGCTTTTGTACCCTCCCTTCCTAAGTATTCTTCCAGCCCTCGCATAAGAATACATGCAGTATGGGCCGCTGTTCCCCTCAAAGTTCAGTGCAGTGCTCCATGAGAACACGACTGGCTTCTCAGGAGACACTCTAAGATACTCAAACTTTATAGCAGCTTTCCCTATCTCTGTGGATATCTCCACCACTCTGTCGATATCATCTATCTTCTTGCTCTTCTTGGTTGCTTCAAGTGATTTGCTCCTCGCCTCGGAGAGCAGCACATCTGCGGTGTAAGCCTTTCCCTCGCCAAGCCACCTTCCACTCCTTCCACTGAGCGATCCAGAGTCGATGCTCACCTCTCCATACGCAACATGCACTATGTTTGCTGATTCCTTTGCATATCCAGCAAGACTCAGTATCGCCTTTAGTATGAGTTGCGGATACTTCTGTGCAGATCCAATTATGTTCACAACAATGTCTGCGTTACCGAAGCCGAGTTTCTCTCCGGAACTTCCTGTTGAGTATAGGGGCTCCCTGTTTTTCTGCATGCTTATCTTGCTGTATTTAAATCCGGCATCAATTATTCCTAGCTTCCACATGTGGAAGGCAAAGTCCTTGGCGACATAAGTAGCAGTCCCGTCACTCCTTACCATAACCTTCTCATGCTCGTTTGGATTCTCGAATGCTTTTGAAAATGACCTTACTTTATCAAGATTCACTATCACGCATCCCGCATTCTTTCCTGATGTAGGCTTTTCAAGCGCACCTTTGTCCAGTCCTATCTTGAGAGCGCGCTCAAGCAGCCTAGCCTGGACTATGTCACTCTCCCATATCATTACATCATGATATATGCCGTATGAATCTGCAGTAGCATACTGTGCCATCACGCACTTAAATGAAAGCTCCCTTGAAAGTCTTGCCTCATCGGTTCCAGGATCTTCCATCCTCTTCAATATATCGGATATCTCTGCCTTTGCATTGCCTTCCTCCATCATCTTATTTATCTTGACATACTGTTCCCCAAGCCACTGGTCAAATTTAGCATCCTTGCTGTCAAAATCCAGTTTGCGCTGACCCCACGCTATCTCTGCTATCTGGAGGCCAAGGTCATCTATGTAGTCCTCGCGCTCTACTTTGTATGAGCAGAATTCGAGTATGTTTGATATCGAGTCTCCGAGCAGGGCGTTTCTTAGGTGACCTATATGCCACGGCTTGTTCGGATTCACAGCAGGGAATTCAACAAGAACCTTATCGCCCTTTCCAATATCGCTACTTCCATATCTATCATTGAGCGAGTTTACTGCATCAAAAACTCTTTTTGAATATTCCGGTTCATTAAATGACGCATTTATGTAGCCTCCAGCCTCATTCAGGTCCTTGATCATCTCGGATTTTTGGATCCCTGCCACTATCTCTGCGGCAACATCCTTTGGGCTCTTCTTAGCAATTTTTGATAGCCTTATTGCTATCGAACTGCTGATGTCACCGAACTCCTTTTTTGGCGTTGATATAGAATTCAACACCTGCTGACTGTCTATTCCAGAATCCGGATAAGCAATTGATATAACGGACTCTATTGCAGTTGCGAACCAGAGTTTGAGCTCTTCGCTAGGAGACCCCATCAGAACCACCATTCAGGGCGACCATCGCCTTGGACAATTTTGCCTTGTATTTAGGATGCGCGTATATCCTTGCATCATACAACTTTTTCTTTCCTATCATCTGCATAATCAGCCCGTTGCTCTTGAGTATATTGCTTACGCCGCCGCTGTCACGTATGTATATCGGGGATTTGTCGTCAATAATGCCAAGGGGTCTCAGATAGGCAGGGAAGATCCATTCCCATTCCCCTATACCGATCTTTTCCGCAAAGTCGCGGATCTTTGAGTCGTTGTAAACCATCTCCTTTATCATCCTATTCTCCTCTGAGGTGTCCTCTCCATCTTCCGGGAGCGGATTTATGTAGGAGACAGATATCGGCTTCCTGAGTAGGAACATGTGTATAAGCTCCTTCAGGAACTCATTCTTGCCATCTATGACATACTTGTGCATTGCAGAATAGAGCATATGGTCATCATAGGCAAATATTCCCATCTCATCTCTTGCCCCTATCAAATCGCTTGGATGCTCCAAGGCGCCCTCATTCACAAGGTATTCGAATATCCTTTCGATCATCAGCTCAAAAGCAGTGCTCGTCTTGTGATGATAGACCGATTTGAACATATGGTACCTGCCGAGAAGGAAGCTCTCAACAGCCGCCTCGTCCTTGTCGAATATTATCTTCCCTTTTTCAAACGAGGCTATTCTTATCAGCCTCTGAACCCCGACATTTCCGTATCCAACCCCTGTATGGTATGAGTCCCTTAGAAGGTAATCTGATTTGTCTGCATCAAATGCAGAGGATATGAGCATACCAAGCTCTCCGCCTCCCTTGCCGCATATCATATCGGTTATCTCGGATATATTATAACTGGAAAGTGTCTCGCTGAAAAAATCCTTTATTATCTCGGTTCCGAACTCCTCATGGCTCCTACCTCCAAGTTTTTTTATTATTATATGTTCGGTAATGTGGGAAAGCGGATAATGTCCTATGTCATGAAGAAGCGCGACAAGCCTCATCTTCTGTGCAGTCTCATTGTCATCAGCAAGTATCTTTCCATTGACTCTGATATGTGAAAGGAACTGCTCCATCATGAACATCGTTCCTAGGCTGTGTTCAAACCTGTTGTTCGTGGCTCCAGGGTATACGAAATTCACCGTGCCGAGCATCATTATGTTCTTCAATCTCTGGAAAAGAGGGCTATTGACAACCTTTAGCTCTATCTCGGTCAGTCCTATGTAGCCGTGTACGCTGTCATATATCTGCTTCTTTACCTCAAGAACCATTGCATCACTGAATAGTCTTGTCAAACTCTTTTATAGCTAACGGTATAGCATCAACAACATCTGCAGCTATTATGTGATTTCCCATCTTTGCTGCAAGCCGGTCGCCTATGCTTGAATGAAGATATACTCCTGCACATGCCGCGGCAAAAGCTTCGGCACCTCTCGCAGCGTAGCCGCATATAATTCCAGAAAGTACGTCTCCTGTTCCCATTGTGGAAAGTGCTGAAGTCTTTGCAACATTTACCTTAACTATCTTGCCATCCGTCACTATCGAATAATGACCCTTGAGCACCACTGTTATTCCCAGTTTTCTGGCACATTCCACTGCAACCTTTATCCTGGCGCCAAGATCCTTTTCAGCTGGTCTTACTCCGGTAAGCCTGAAGAATTCTCCATCGTGTGGAGTGGCTATTATGTTCTGGTTGGGTCTCCTGCCAAAGGGTAATCTCTTTAGTGAGGATATGGCATCAGCATCAACCACTGTCACCTTCTCTGCACTGATGCCTGACTGTATTATCTTTCTTGCAGATACCTGCGCCATCGTGGATCTTCCGATTCCCATCCCTATCACAATTGCATCGGACTTCTTTACCTGTCCAAGTATCTGCTTGTTGCATATTATTGATTTGCCTCCAAGTGCTCCAACTATTATATTTGTAGAGAGATTCCTGGCAGGTCCTAGCACTGATTTTGGCACGTAGAGCTTCACATACCCCGCACCAACGCGTAATGATGCAAGTGCGGCAAGCACCGGAGCGCCGTGGAAGTCTGCACTTCCAGCGATTACCAGTGCGATTCCCCTGTCTCTTTTGCTTGAGAACAGGCTTTCTGGCTTCAAGGCCGCTTTTAGGTCACTTTTGCCAAGAAGTTCATATTTCAACGCCATAATGCTACTCCTCAAAACGCTTTTATAATTGCTTAATCATATGTTATTGTAAAGTTTAATATCTGCTGGTGTTTCTATAGTAAAGATATACAAATCAAAGAATGGCAAGCTGGTACTTTATCTCCCGTTCGATGTAATAAACTCGCTGAAGCTGAAGGAGAACGATGAAGTGGGGTTCTTCAGGGCGGATAACAGGTCATTCCTTTTCGTAAAGAACTCAGACGTAACGAGCATGCTTCAGTCCAAAGCGGCAAGGCAGGAAGAACCTGCAAGAGCAAGACCTGCAGAGCTATTGCAGTCAAGGTCATCCGCGATAAGCATGGAATACCAGCCTTCGTCCGAAGAGCTGAGTGTCCTGAAGAAGATAGATACGATAAGGTACGATAACAGGACGCAGGAGAATACCCTAAAGATACTCAGTGAGCCTGAAAAGAAGGTGATGCAAAGGCTATTGTCAAGCAGCACGGTGGTGCAGTTCAAAGGCAAGGATGGGAAAGACCACTACAGCATACCAAAGAGCATATACGACCGCTTCCTGATGAGGAAGAAGCCCGTTTCAAAGGAAGAGCCGCACAACTTCATAGTGCCAAAGGTCACAAAGGAGCCAGAGGACGAGAACGTCGCTGAGCTCCAGAGCAAGGGCATAATCGTCCTGCAGACCGAGGCCGAGGCAAGCAAAGTCTCGCTGCTTCTGGAGCAGAGCATAAGGCATGGCCAGGTGCTTGGGACAAGATCATTCAGCAAGAACAGGGAGTTCTACATACTTCTGCGGTCGTATTTCGACAGGTACGCACAGAGCATACTGAAGAAGCTACGCGAGAGGAGTTACAGAGTGTCTGATATTGCCAAGGAACTGAACATAAGCGAGGACGGAGCAAGAGGAATACTCTGCATACTTGCCGAGAATGGAGACGTAATGGAGAAGAAAAGGGAGGTCTTCCAGATAGCATGACTCTGACTTTACAAAGCCATTCCATATATTAAGAAGGGATGCTAGTTAGACACGAAGCACAGATTGTGATGCTGCCCTCTAAGGAAGAAATGATGGCGCAGATTAGAGCAAAGACGGATGTTATGAGTGTCACCCCACAGACGGACAGCTTAGAGTGGTAATATATATTTCTAGCTGTTGAACATGGCTAAAAAAGCCCAAGAATCACTCTATCGTTTATCCTTCTGTTTCATCTATTTTGTGAGGAATGGACGGTTAATTGTTTATTAAAGCAGCGAAGCGTGGTCAAAGATCAGCACAATGACTACGAATATTGCAACTGCAACCAGAAGGACTTTTACATTCATCTCCGGCCCCCTCTCCGGTGCATCATAGAAACTGAGCACTCCAGCCTGCTGTTGAGGCGTATTCAAAGGCATATTACCAGAAGAGTATCAAAGTTAAAATATAAAAAGTCTTTCTATTTTAGTATATTCAATTGGGGTGTGGGGTGAAAGAAACCTAGCGGCTTTAGTTCCTCCAACCATAAACTTATTTAAGCTTTAAAGGCATATCCGTGCATGGCAAAAGATTCTGAGGATGAAGAAGAGGACTCCAATGAGGATGAAACAGAAGAGGAAGAAGAAAAACCATCCAGAAAGAAGAAGCAGAAGGTAACTGCAAGCGTCAGCCTGTACGAGCCAATGTTCGTCTGGATAGCCCTGCTGCTCATAGCAGTCGTCCTTAAAGTTGTATTAACCAGCACAGTGCTTGACTCCGCAGGCCCCGAAGTCTACATGCTTTCAAGCGTATATTCAAACTTCATACTGGAATTTCCAGGCACGATAATACTCCCGCTAATAATCGGAGCTATAATCGGCTCTGAAGTCGGCAAGAAGTCTACAACACTGAAGAATGCTACAAAGAGTGGAGTTCTCAACGGCGTCTATGCAGCGGTAATCTACCTAATAACAATAATCGTGATTTACATGATAATAAACTATACGACCCCACAATACGCATTGACATTTGCCATAGTTATGCAGAATATGGTGGCCCCGATAATTGTATTTCTTATAACGCTTGAGGTATTTGCGGTTCTCTCCCATCTGAGAAGAGTGGAATGATTACCTAGTGATGCTCACTATCTTTATTACGTCCCCGTCCTTTAGCGTGTATTCCTTCTGTATCCTCATCTTAGTCTTTGCGTCTATAGCGTACTTCATGCCATTTGCTATCTCTGTGTGTAGCTTTGCTGCGAGGTCGTGCGCAGTTGATCCGCCCTTCATCAAAATTGCATCTGGAAGGACATTCCCAGAATGGTCCGAGTAGTGGGTTTCATCCTCAACCGGATATACGACGATGTTGCCAAGGACCTTGAATACTGCGGCATTGATGAGATCCTGCACTCCTGTTCCGCCATTCTTCGACACATAATCATGCATGTAGTTAAGGGCATTCTTCTGCTCCGCGCTTATCTCCTTAAGTATTTTGAAATCCTTGGCTCCAGGAAAATAATCTATGATTCCCTTACCGGCAGCTTTGACAAGCGCAAGCTCTATAGCCGCAGAGCATTTGACAACGGTGACACCCTGCAGCTTGGATGAAAGCGATTCGAGCGCAATGTTGTTCGCTTGGTCAGCCTTGTTTGCAGCAACCATAATGGGTTTGTTCTCCTTTAAGAGCTCTGAGGAGAACTTACTTGCAGTATCCTTATCCCAGTTTGTGTTTGAGAGCGCCATGTAGCTCTTCTCCGCAGCTCGTCGTATCTGATCAGGGCTGGTCTTGAAGCCTGAAAGCAGTTCGTAGATTGCAACATCCCCGTCAGGCCTCTTTATCAACGTATTCTTGTGCCTCAATATTATGCT
>DAHWIK010000007.1 GCA_027345185.1 Microcaldota archaeon | reverse complement strand
GAGCCACTCTGTCATCTCACGTTGTATCATTTTGACATCAGTTGACGGGTCACATCCGTTGCACGGCGCTCCTTCCGCGTCAGTCCTTCCGCTGGCATCCACAACCAGTATGAGCACATCTGCATTGACAAGGTCGTTGAGGAACTGGTTTCCCCTGCCCTTTCCAAGATGTGCATCCGGAACAAGCCCGGCAACGTCTATAATGTTTATGGGTATATGCCTTACCCCATCAGTGCATGTCGAGTTCCTAGGATTGCACTTCACGTTCAACCCCACTTCCGCGCACTCGTGGTTTGCATATGCGACCCCGAGATTGGGCTTTATCGTTGTGAAAGCGTAATCGGCTATGTCAACTTCTATTGAAGTAAGTGCTGAAAAGAGGGTGCTCTTGCCCTTGTTTGGTGCGCCGACTATCCCTATAAGCAAATAATCACTATTTTTAATAGGAAGTGAGCTTTAATAGTATTTCTAAATAAATAGAATTTACTGCGCGGGGGTGGCAGAGCTTGGCCAAATGCGACAGGTTCAGGGCCTGTTTCCTTTGTGGATACGAGAGTTCAAATCTCTCCCCCCGCATACTTCTTCTGGAGAGATACTCTCCGAAAGAGTTAAAATATTTGATAATGATAAGCTATGGTGGTACAGATGCCTAATCAACAGAAGGACAACAGGGTTGTCATTGTAGACCCAAAGCTCGTAATGGAGCGACTGCTGCAATACAAGGAGAGCCACAAGGGATGGCACATATTCCGTGCGCTCTTCTGGAGCATATATTTCATAGTTATCGGATTAATGCTGATCTACTACAATAACATATTCACAAGCACCACGCTCTTCTTTGGCACGGCCTTTTTAGTATTTGCTGTCATGCTTATACTGTACGGACTTACAGAGGCGCTTCATCATCAGCTGATGAGAAAGTACAACTGAAGAAACACAGGTAAATTGATTCTAATGGCATTTTCCCTACCTAATATATACACGCACAAGAACCTCAAGTTCATGATAGCAGTGCCTCTAGTGCTGATGTTGCTTGGAATATACATGTCACAATACTTAGTGCTGGATTCGTCGCTGAGTGGAGGAGTGAGCCTAACGCTGCAGGCAAATACAACCCTTAGTGCATCCCAGATAGCATCGCAGCTGTCAAGCAGATATAACATACCTGCGCCGGAAGTACAGATAAGCACCGGACAGGTGCTGATAACTGTCGCATCGAACAAGAGCCTTTCTGAAGCAGAGAGCGACCTTCTCCTCCTGTACCAATATCATGCGAACTACACACAATACGTGCTTAACGCAACTAATTACAAGTTCGCTCTCTCAAAAGACCAGTCAAACCAGACGCTTCAGGTCCTTTACGCGCATGCCCAGCAAGGGGCAAACAGCTCTTATGCTCAGATAAACAACTACCTTGGGTTGGAGACTGCGGCGCTTAGGCCGTTCATAGGAAACGTGAGCGCAAACAGGACCAGCGCAGATTCAATCCTTTCATCTGCACAGACCTTCTACAACAATGCAAGCGCAAAGTACCAGAGCAACTTAGTATCTGCGATATCCAACGTAGTTCCGTTCAAGTCATATTCATATCAGGACATAACAGTGCTCCAGAGCTCGTACTTCCTCCAGCAGCTTGAGACAATAATAATTGTTGCATTCATACTGATCTCCATAATAGTATTCATAATATTCAGGTCAGTGGTGCCTTCGTTTGCAGTTGTATTTGGCGCTGCAAATGACATGATAGTGGCAATAGGTGCAATGGCCCTCTTCAAGATACCTCTTGGAGTCGCAAGCATAGGTGGGCTGCTAATGCTTCTCGGATACTCCATAGATACTGACGTGCTTACTGCCATAAGGATACTCAAGAGGCATGAAGGCACTCCAGAGCAGAGGGCGTACGGCTCAATGAAGACAGGCCTTACCATGACCCTCACTGCAATAGTATCGTTCGCCGTACTATTCTCAATATCTTACATTGAGTATGTACCGACCTACTACGAGATAGCAGGCGTGGTACTCTTTGGCTTGATAGCTGACCTGGCCACCACATGGCTTGGAAATGCCTCGATAATACTAATGTACGCGAATAGAAAGAATAAGTGATCATAATGTCTTTTTTCGATTATCTAAAGGACAAGAAGGTGCTTGGGCTAGTGCTCGTGCTGATAGCATTGGCAGTCCTCGACTACCACTTTGGGCCTCTCCATCTTGGAATAGAGTTTGCAGGAGGCACGCAGATACCTGTCACCCTTGAACATAGTGTAAGCCCAAACCAGACCAACCAGATAATCTCAATACTCCAGCAAAGACTTTCCACATTCGGACTCAAGCAGGTAACGGTTGAGGGGGTCGGAAGCACGCAGGTGCTTATAGATATACCGAGCGTCAACCAGAGCGACATACAGAGTACAATATCTCTAATACAGAGTCAGGGGCAGTTTCAGGGAATAGTCAATGGAAAGGTAGCGCTTGACGGAAGCGGAATACTAAGCGGCAGTGTGGGTGCAAGCCAGCCAACTGTTGTGGGATCAAACGTCTCATGGTCAGTCAACTTCTATATAACTCAGCAGGCAGCAGTGCAGTTCTCTAAGATAGTGTTCGGGCAGGCGAACAAGCCTATATACATGTTCCTTGATAGGCCAAGCAGCGCAGTGGTACTGTTTAATACGTCGCTTCTGGGCACAAGCATCGGATCGACTCAGCAGTCAGAGATAGGGGCATTGCAGGATGTCCTTGCGCTTGGAAACAAGACAATACCACTGGAACTTCTCAATCCAGGCGCAGGCAACTGGAACACAGTATACAAGTTCTTCCAGCTCAATGCAGGAAAGTACAAGACAGTAATAGTACAGAACAATACTCCATCATTCATAAGGAGGAATCTCACTGCCCTTAAATACACGCTGATTAATGTAACCGGAGCAAACATGACTCCATCATTTGGGGTAAGTACCAACGTATCTGGCGTTTCAACACTTCTCAATTCGTGGCCCGCGGTCGGGCTGCTCACGTCGCCGATACTCAATCCAGGAATAACAAACGGAAACATAAGCGAGAGCTACACGATATCCGGAGCGGCGCCTTCGACGCTTTCATTAGCGGAGCAGGTAACATATGCTACAGATCAGGCAAAGCTCGTCCAGAGCATACTTACCGGAGGCGCGCTTCCTGTACAGGTGATAGTTGGAACTCCGACAGTTACGCAGCCTACTTTGGGTGCCCAGTTCGAGAACATAAGCATAATAGCGCTTGTGCTTGCTGTTATAGCGGTCTCAATAGTTATAGCCGTAAGATACAGGAAGATGTTCCTAATAGCACCAATACTGTTCACGACTCTTGCAGAGCTGTTCATAATACTCTCTGTGATAGGGCTTATAGGAACCATAGATTTAGCAGCAGTTGCGGGGATGATAGCCGTAATCGGAACCGGAGTTGACGCGCAGATAATAATATCCGATGAAATACTCAACAAGGGAACAGATTCCACCATGAAGATAAGGCTCAGCAACGCATTCTACGTTGTCTATGCGGACGCATTCCTTTTGATAGTCGCCATGCTCCCTCTCTTCTTTTCAACCTCCCTTGTCACAGTCATAGGATTCTCTGAATCTACCATAATAGGCGCTCTCCTTGGAGTGTTCGTGACAAGGCCTTCATATGCAGCAATACTCAGCAAGCACTATTCGCAAGCAGGTGGTATCAACCATGCCTAAATACTGCCCCACCTGCGGGAACTCTAGCGATAGAGTCAAGTTCTTCGGAAACTTTTGCGAAGACTGCGCAAGGGCGAAATTCCTTGAAAAGTTGCCTAAAATCGTAGAGATAGTTACATGCAAGAGATGCGGAAAGATAAAGGCTGGAGGCTCATTCGTTCCTCCCAATGGAAATAACACAGAACTGGCAATAAAGCCGCAAATAGGGAAGTACGCTGTGCACCTGATAGACTACGATGCTAATTCAGCAAAGATCGACGTCTCTGAAGAGACACCGCACGGCAGGCTTGCAGTAGAGCTAACGATAGAGATCCGTCAGAAGAAGGCACTATGCGACATGTGCTACAAAAAGGCATGCAACTACTATGAAGCTGTGATACAGCTGAGGGGAAACAACTACAAGATAGCGAGATTCATAGAGCGTATTACCAGATTTTTCGATATGAACAATGAGTTCGTAGGAAAGATAGAGAGGGCAGACGACGGATCCAATGTATATCTTAGCAACAAGCGACTGGCACAGGCATACATATCAAAGAACAGGCTGCATTCAACAAATTCGTTCACTCTTGCAGGGGTCAAGAACGGGAAGAGGATATACAAGAACACATATGCTATAAGATACGAGTGATCCGATTGAAACAGATTAAGGGAGACTACATCTCCGTAGTAATACCTGCCCTAAACGAGGGCAAGAACATAGGAAGGGTGATCAAGGAGGTAAAGAAGATACTCGACAATACCGATTACGAGATAATAGTCGTAGACGGACATTCAATAGATGGCACTGCCAGGATAGCAAGAAGCTGCGGGGCGAAGGTTATGTATGACGATGTCGGCAAGGGTTCAGCGTTGATAGCAGGGCTGAATGCGGCAAAGGGCAACATACTAGTTTCAATGGATGCTGACCTGTCAACCGACCCCAAGGAGATGGGACTGCTCATAGACGGCATAAAGATTGGCTATGATGTCTGCATGGGCTCGCGATTCATGGCCGGAGGGAGCTCCGAGGACATATCCCCAGTCAGGAAGCTAGGGAACATGTTCTTCGTTCTTCTCGTTAACTATCTTTTCGGATCAAATTACAGTGACATGTGTTATGGATACAGGTCATTCAGGAAAAGCGTGCTGAAGAAGCTCGACCTGAAGGAAACTGGATTCGGAATAGAGACAGAGATAAGCATAAAGGCCGTAAAACATAATCTAAAGGTGCTCGAAGTCCCAAGCATAGAGAAGGAGAGGTTAGCAGGAGAGACAAAGCTCCACACATTCAGGGACGGATACGTGATATTCCGCACTATAGTCAAGAATCTGGGAAGGAAAGTATAATCATGCGGAATGGTCAAGGCAGATGTATGCAAGTACCTTTGCGTCGTTTATTATATCGCTTATCTTTACATATTCATTTGGCTGGTGTGCTATCTCAGTTGAGGTGCCCCATGCAACTGCATCCATTCCAGCCCTCCTTGCAAACGCTGCACACGTGCCGCCTCCGATTCCAGCCCTTCTAGGTTCGATCTGCCTTAACTCCTTCAATGCCTTGGCTATGAGATTGACTATCTCTGAATCTGGGGAGGTTATTGGCCCGGCATCCTCCCGTTTGAACTCCTCTACCGCAATTTGTACGTCTCTATACATATCTGATTTTGCAATCTTCCTAAGGTCATTTATTATCTCATCAAGGTTGTATTCAGGAAGCACCCTGCAGTCTATGTATGAAACATCTGTTCCGGGTACTATGTTTATGCTGTCAACGTTCTTCTCATGCTTCGTCATCTCAAAAGTGGAATAGTCCGGCTCAAAAAGAGGATTGGTTTTGTTGTATTTCTTATGCAGTAACTCGTCTGCTTCGCCAATAAACTTCACCGCATACCGGTATGCATTCTTTCCCTGGTCAGGCGTACTTGCGTGAACCTGCTTTCCATTCACGGTTATCTTGAGCCATAGGAATCCCTTCTCTCCTATCTCCACCATGGCTCCGTCATCTGTCCAGAAATCAGGTACGCAGAACATATCATCCTTATTGAACACGCCAGACTCCTTTACGAGCTTGTCCATTCCGAAGACGCTGCTCATCTCTTCATCTGAGACAAGCGCAAGGCCGAAGTTATACTTCAGTTTCGCGCCAGAGTCCTTTATTGCCTTCAATGCGAACATTGAGGCAAACACTCCTGACCCGTCATCCGTGGTTCCGCGTCCGTATATCTTATCGCCATCTATCTTTGCAGTAAAAGGATCGTTATTCCAGAGCCTTGCATCTCCTTCTGACACTGTATCCATATGGCCAACGAACCAGATGGTCTTTTCAGCATTCCCTATTCTTGTCACAATATTAGGTCGTATTGTTCCAGTATCGTCCGTGTAATCGTATCTTTTTATCTCCAGTCCCCAAGATCTCAGAATCCTTTGAAGGTACTCTGCCCTGTGCATCTCTCCCGCTCCGCCGCTCTTGGGAGATATTGCCTTTATCCCTATCATGCTGCATAGCTTGTCAATCAGGTCCGGCTTTGACGCATCTATGAGATCGCTTACTTTTGAAAATTCTTGGTTCATAATCTTCCCTTCGATTCGCCTCTGACCACTCCGCTTGCAATCATGTGTGCGAGCCTGAGTGCTTCTGAGACATTTTCAATGTATTTAGATGCAGTCTCCTTTTCTATACCTATGCACTGTGCATAGAATCCTCCTAATCTGTCTAGCTTGGCGATCTTAGATATTCTGTCTATTGTGGCTGCCTTCTCAGCGTATCCCTTCTTCTTCAATGATATTATGCTCTTCTTGAGCATTTCAGGGTGGGGCTTGTTTCTGGTAACAGCCATCACCGGCAATTTGAATCTTGAATGTATCTTTGTTATATCAACCAAGTTCATTCCCGCGACAGTTGTGCCATTTATGGTTATTAGCTTTACCTGCTCAAGAAATCTGGTGCTGGAGACCATCCTGATTATCTTTTCTGTTGCATCTTTACCGTCTGCTTCTACCCTACATGAAAGCACTCCCTCTATTACGCCAAGCCGCCTCACTACTCCAATTACCAGCACGTTCCTCTCCCCATGTTTGAACTTGGAGTCGTCTATCGCAAGAATCCGTATTCCACTCTTCATGTTTACTTCTTTGGAAGACTTGCTGAGAGGCTTTTTATGTCATCCTGAAGCTCCTCGACTGCATTTAAAACTAGCGATCTAGCGTTCTTGGTAGATTTGACTATTAGCTTTGTTGTTGCTATGTCCGGATGCTCCTTTACCACTCCGGCGAATTCTACATCCTTGTTCTCTATGAGCTTGCTTTTTATCATCTCAGGAACGCTCCTGTCCGCGTCTTCAAATTCGACTACAAGGCTCTTTGGGTCGTCTTCAAGAAAATTCAGTTTCATGGTATCCACCAACCTTATCTCTAATAAGGCTTAGATTGACACAATATCATAGGATAAAAAGGCTCATATACTTTGCCATTGGCCCGTCCTGTGCCGGACCGATCGACCATCGGACCAAATTGTGTAAGGACATGTAGTTCTGATATGCAAGCTTCTCCTTTCTCCTCCTCTCTCCATTCTCAGTTCAGCAGCTCTTTTATCACAGGTCATGACCGTTCCTTGTAGTGCTCATAAACGCAGTGTTTCCGTACCTGATCTTGAAGTTTATGACCATGTTGCTATCTCTAAGCAAATCTGTTACTTTCGCAACGTTTCCGCTATTTGCTGCCTGCATCATTATTGATATTTAATTACAGGCAAGATATACCCCAACCCCTTTGGGTGGGGATACTAAGATCGAAACTGCAACAGTCTTGCAGTACATCACACCCCACTGCTTGCAGTGGGGTGGTTGATAGTATTTCCACGCTTTTGACACACAGCAATTATTAAATACCTAACTAATGATATAATACCATAAATTATCAACATTCTAGAGGCGTTAATGTATGGCAAATGTATATGAGGCAGATTCCCAGAAGCTTATAGATCTTGCTGCCTCAAGGCTCAAGGAGTCAGGAATAGCCAAGCCGGCTTACATACCATACGTGAAGTCCGGAGCCGGAAAGGAGAGGGTTCCAGCAAGTGAGGACTTCTTCTATGCAAGATGCGCTTCTGTGCTCAGGCAAGTATACATGAACGGGCCGATAGGCATATCAAAGCTGAGGACAAAGTACGGTTCAAAGAAAGGGCACGTAGTCCACAGGCATCACCACGCAAGGGCAGGAGGAAGCATAATAAAGGATGCTTTCGATGCGCTTGAAAAGAAGGGATACATAAAGACGACAAAACAGGGCAGAGTAATAACGGCGTCGGGTAAATCCTTCTTGGACAAGCTTTCAAACGAGACATTAAAGGGTGCTTGAATTGGCACAGCAGCAGGATGCCGAAGGGGAAAGAGCGAAGATGATGCAGCAAAGGATGCAGGCCCTTCAGGCAGAGCAGCAGAAGAGGATGGCAGCAAAGAAGTACCTGACAACCGGCGCCTATGAGAGGCTGATGAACGTAAGAGTGGCGAATTTTGAGCTGTATTCGCAACTCGTTGATCTCATAATTGCGATGGCGCAGAGCCAGAGGGTGACCGGACAGATAACAGAGGATCAGCTCAAGCAGATACTTGTGCGGTTGACATACAGAAAGGAGTCAACCATAGAGTTCAAACACAAATAAGGGATATATATGAGCAAAAAGACGCTTTACATAAAAATGAGGCTTGCAAAGAAGCACAAGCAGAACAGGAGGATGCCTGTGCTTGCAGTGGTGAAGACTCACAGGAGGGTACAGTACAATAAGTTCCAGAGGGACTGGCGGAGAAGGAAGATGAGGATAAAGGAAGCGTGATTTAGTGGCAACAACATTTACGATAAGATTCAAGAAGGTAATGGCAGGCCTCAGACAGACAAGGAAGAGGTACAAGGCATCAGACCATCTTAGGGAGCACATAGCGCGCTTCAACAAGTCCAATACGGAGCTCGTGAAGATAGACCAGAGACTAAATGACTTCATGATGAGCAGGGTTGTCAAGGGAGGAGACAAGGTGAAGGTGGAGATAACGAAGACAGGAGAGATAGTGAACGTGAAACTGGCTCCAGGGCAGGTTGCAGCAGCTCCTGCAGTACCAGCTCAAACTACAGCTAAATCTACTGATGCAAAGCCCATACAGCCAGTCACCAAGATTGCAGAGAAGGTCCAGGTAGCAAAGCAGCAGCCAAAATCCGCAGAGCAAAAGAGCAACCAGAAGCCAAAAAATGCAAAGGCCGAGGAGAAGCAGCCCCCAAAGCCAAAACCCGAGGCTTCTGTCAAGGCAGGTCAGTAATAAAGAGCATCAAGGTTCAGTAAATGGGAACAGTAAAAGCAACTATAAACAATAATAGCTATATCGGCGCATTTGGATTGGCAACAGATTCCTTCATCCTGGTAACAAGCAATTCGACCACTACAGAAAGGTCGATACTTGAAAATGCTCTTGAGGTAAAAGCGCACACGATATCAATCGATGGCTCAGGTCTAATAGGCGTGTATGCTGTTGCAAATTCAAACGGAATACTTGTTCCGGAGATGACAGACAGCAGGGAGATACTGAATCTCAGGAATACATTTCCAGACGTGCAAGTGGACACGATCCACACCAGCCTCAATGCCCTTAGGAACAACATACTAACAAACGACAAGATGGCATTCGTAAACCATGAGTACAATCCAATCGAGATAAAGAGGATAGCGGACGTCCTCGGAGTGGAGATTATAAAGAGGCAGATAGGAAATTTCGACACCGTCGGCGCAAACAACATACTCACGAACAAGGGCATAGTGCTCAACAACACGGCTACTGACGAAGATCTCGAATTCATAAAGACAAAGATCAATAGCGTCTCCCAATCAACCGCAAATACAGGGTCATTAAGCATAGGTTTATGCGCCATATCCAACTCAAAGGGCTTGGTTGTGGGTAGCCAGACTACGGGATTTGAGCTTGTAAGGATTACCGATGGACTAGGTCTATGATTCAAGGCTTATTAAATTATATGAAATAGATATATTGGTGGAAAAATGCCTGGTGCACAACCAAATCAAGGCCAAGATGTAAATGAGATATTAATGCAGCTTAGATACCTCCAGAACCTCTACAGTCAGCAGTACGAGAACCTTGAAAACAACATAGCAACATACACGCTGGCCAATACCTCAGTCCAGAGAAACATAGATCTGCTTGAGAAATCGAGTTCGATAGAGGGATCAAATGTAATGATAAGCGGAGAGGGCGGTGCGTACATATCTGCAGAGGTACACAAGGTGGACAAGGTCCTCACATATGTTGGAGGGGGATACCTTATAGATAATTCCCTTGACAAGGCACTTTCATTCCTCAAGGAGAACCAGAAGCGCGGAGAGGATATGCTCAATAGGCTCATATCAGAGAAACAGAAAGTTGAGGGGGATCTTATAGACCTACAGTATAAGATGAGCACGCTGCAGTATCAACAGCAGGTTTCAGGGCAGCAATAGGTGGGTAGTCCTGATGTTTGACGGATTAAAGAAGAAGTTTTCTAGTTTTATAGATTCCCTTTCAAAGAAGGAGGCTGAAAAAGAGGCTGTCTATGAAAATGAGAATCAGGCAGAGATCACACGGCAGCCAGAAATCAAGCAAGAAGAAGTTTCCAATGAAGAGCCTGCAAAGGCCGAGGCACCAAAACAAGTGATACAGCAGGAACATAAAATTGAAACTGAACGCAAATTCCAGGAAGATGCCAAAACACCAGAGCCAGAAATCATAGCGGAACCTAAACCAAATATTCAGATCAGCAAACTCGTTGTTCAAGAAGTTCAGCCGGAAAGACTCCATCAAAAACCCGCAGAAGCCACTTCCAAGAAAGAACCGAAGGTTTCAGCCACAACAAAGATAAAGGGATTCTTCCTTGGGCACGTGAAGATAAGCGAGAAGGATGCAGACCCGTTTATAGAGAGCCTAAAGCTTGGGCTACTCCAATCTGACGTTAATTATGATGTTGCAGAAAAGGTTGCGGACAGCATAAGGAGGAACCTTGTCGGAAGGGAGGTAAGCTCAAGGAGCATAGAAGATGACATAAGTCAGGGAATCCGCGATTCCATAATGGGCGTGCTTACGAAGGGTTCAGAGATTGACATAATACTGAGGATAGGAGAGAAGAGGGCTGTAAACCAGCTTCCATACAAGATACTTTTTGTAGGGCCAAACGGCGCAGGGAAGACTACAACAATGGCCAAGATAGCAAGCATGCTCATATCAAACAACATAACCTGTGTGCTGTCTGCCAGCGACACTTTCAGGGCAGCAGCAATAGAGCAGACTGCGTATCACGCAAGCAAGCTGGGCATAAACGTGATAAAGGGCACATACGGAGCGGATCCAGCAAGCGTCGCATTCGATGCCATAGCGCATGCAAAGGCACATGGCATAATGGTGGTCCTGATAGACAGCGCAGGCAGACAGGAGACAAACAAGAGCCTGATAGAGGAGCTAAAGAAGATATCAAGGGTGGCGAATCCTGATCTGAAGATATTCATAGGTGAGAGCATATCAGGTAATGCACTATTGGAGCAGGTAAAGGCAATAAATGAGGCCGTTAAGCTCGACGGCATAATACTGACAAAACTGGACGTTGATGCTAAAGGAGGAAACACCCTTTCCATACTCAGCGACACGACCATACCAATACTCTATTTCGGAACAGGAGAGAAGTATTCGGACATAATTCCATACGATCCCAAGTTCATAGTAGACAACATACTTCCTAATAACTGAATACCAGTTTGCTTCCATCCGGAAAGGGTATGCCAAATCCAAATTGGTCTGTTGCATGAAGAGACATTAGATTTTGCCTACCTCGCGCTTTGGATCAAGTATCTTGTCAAGCCTTTTCTTGTCCATTATGCCCATTTCAAGGCACACCTGCTTGATGCTCTTGTTCTCCTTGAAGGCCTTTCTTGCAATATAAGAAGCCTTTTCATAACCTATGTACTGGTTGAGCGCAGTTGAAAGTGAGAGATCCATATCGAGCTCCCTTGATATGTTTTCCCTGTTAGCCTTTATTCCCTCTACACATCTCCCAGCGAATAACCTTGTGCCTCTTGACAGTATCCTTATTGAGAACATGATATCGTATATTATCACAGGTGTGTAGACATTTATCTCAAGCTGACCTCCATTTGCAGCTTCTGTCACCGTTGTGCAGTTCCCTATTATCTTCTGGCATACCATGTTCATCATCTCAGGCATGCTCGGATTTATCTTTCCTGGCATTATCGACGATCCAGGGATTATATCAGGAAGGGTTATCTCTCCTAGCGCGCTTCTTGGTCCCGAAGTAAGAAGCCTGAAGTCGCTGGCAATCTTGCTTATTGCTATTGCGACCTCCTTAAGTGCGTCGGCAACTGCAAGCTCCTCAAGCCTCTGCTGCATCACAGCGAACTTGTTCCTGCTAAGCGTGAACTTTGCTTTTGTGATCCTGTTCAATTCTGTTATTCCAAAATGCTCGTACCTGCTATCCGCATTTATCTCAGTGCCAACTGCAGTCCCACCAAGAGGAATTGCAAGAAGCCTTTTCTGTGCGTCAAGCAGCATCCTAGTCGTGTTTGTCACAGCCCATCTATATCCAGAAAATTCCTGGCCAAGAGTCATTGGAACGGCGTCCTGTATGTGCGTTCTGCCTATCTTCACTATATCCCTGAATTCCCTCGACTTCTTTTCAAGCGCATCTTCAAGGCTCTTCAGTGAAGGAAGAAGTTCGTCTCTTATTGCAAGATATGTCGCTATGTGAACTGTTGATGGCATTGTGTCATTCGTAGATTGGGACATGTTTACATGGTCATTTGGATTCACTATCCCGTATTGGCCCTTCTTTCCGCCAAGTATCTCTATAGCCTTGTTTGCTACCACTTCATTGACATTCATGTTTATGCATGTTCCTGCTCCAGCTTGGAATACATCTATAGGAAACTGGTCATCAAGTTTGTGCGACAGAACATAGTCGCATGCCTTGGCTATCGCATTTGCTCTTCTCTTATCCAGCTTGCCATCCTTCATGTTAGCTACTGCAGCTGCCTTCTTTAGCATTGCATAAGCATGAAAGATCTCGATAGGCACCTTAGCTCCGGAGACGTCAAAATTATTCAGAGTCCTCTGGGTTTCAGAACCGTAATATGCGTTTTTAGGTACTTTTACACTTCCAAGCACATCGTGTTCCAATCTATAAGACATACGCTCACTCCTATTTTTCTGGCAGGCTCTTCATGAGGTCTCCCTTAAGCAGCTGTATAGCTGAAGCCGGGTCAACTCCTTTAGGGCAAGCCTTAGAACATGATCCTGAGAATTCGCATCCCCATGCTCCATCCATGGTGTCTGCATCGAATAGCCTCTTCTTCCCCCTCTGGTCCCTAGAATCCGCATAATATCTGTATGTCTGCGATAAGGCCTGTGGTCCTATAAAGTTTGGGTTTGAGTTCACAACAGGGCAGGCATCCAGGCACAAGCCGCACATTATGCAATATGAGTAAGGAAGGAATTTGTCGAGCTCATCCTTGCTCTGCTTGTACTCGCTTTTTGCAGCGTACTTCTCCTTTACGTCTTTTCTGTAAAGATGGGGCTCAACAGACTTGTGCCTTTCAAAGAAGTCATCGAAGTCGTCCACCATGTCCTTGAGAAGAGGATGTCCTAGCATCGGGGCGACTTCTACGGCCCCATTCTCTGCAACATTCAGTACGCTGGTCTCGCATGCAAGGACAGGTTTGCCATTGACTACCATGCCACAGGATCCGCATATGCCCATCCTGCAATTGCACCTAACTGATACGGTGTTGTCCTGATAATCCTTTATGTCTAGAAGTGCACCAAGGATAGTTGTCCTGTCCGTTGCCCTTGTTTTATATGTTGTTCTGTCAAACTTCCTTGTCTCGCTGTTGAATCTTCTAAGCACGAAATTTATCTCCTTTCCGCTTCTTGCCTTTGGAGCCTCTTTGTTCTCTCCATGTGTTCCTTCGGATATTCTGTTCTTGCTTCCAGGATATTTAGGATGTACGAAAACATCAAATATTCCCGTTACCCCAAACAGTATCAATGCCAAAGAAAGAAGTATCGGTAGAACGGTATAAGCATACGCATTGTTCGCAAGCAGTCCAGCGACCATCAATATAAGCAGTAACGGCACTCCTATTATGCTTGCATATATGAATATAGTCAATCTTGAAGCCCTCATATAAACCACAATTTAATAACGCCTAGGAATCCAATCGTCCAAACCAGCAATACCAGATAAGGCAGGGCACCAAGCATCGCGTACGAGCTGTTTTTCTTCACCCCATACTTCATGAATGATTCATTTAATCTGCCAAAAACTATTCCTCTGCTTGCTATCACTGACATTGCCTTCGCGGTCTCAAACAGCTGCGGAGTGAATAGTATCCATAGAAGCAAGACCAGCACCCGTGTGCTGTTTATGAACGGCGTCTTGGCGTAAACAACTCCTACTGACATGCTGACCACCAAAAGAAGGGCAACGAATATCGCAATTCTATAGAAGGTCATGTGTACCAGTCCCTCCTTGTCAAAGCAGAAGAGCCTGAATATCCTTGACTGGCTTCCGCGCACATCGTACGAATTATTGTTTTCCATAAAACCACTAATATTTCCTCTCCGTGGGCTGCCATCCCATTATCTTTACTGGAATGTAGCTGAAATGAATCCCTCCAATTGACTTAGTCGCAATCGTATGCTTCATCCATCGTTTGTCGTCCCTCTTTGGATACTCTGCAACGACGTGCGCACCTCTGCTCTCATGCCTCCTGATTGCGCTTTCAGTGATTATCCACGAAAGGTCCAGAAGATTCATGATCTCAAATGTGTCCCTGAGGTTAGTGTTGTAGACCTTGCCCTTGTCTGCAACGTATATGTCATCCATCCTCTTCCTAAGCTCCCCTATCCTCTTCTGTGCCAGCTTCATTCCCTTCATGTTCCTATAAACGTAAAGATGCTCATCCATGACCTTGTGAAGCGAGTCCCTGATTTTGTATGGGCTGAGACTGCCTTCTCTATCTGCAATATCGAGTATCATCTTTTCTTCATGCTCCGCAATCTTCCTGAATCTGCTTGTTGAAGGCTTTCTCCTAGATGCATTTTCAGCAGCTCCTATCCCTGTTATTCTTCCCCACACAGAACACTGGCTTAGTGAGTTGCTGCCCAACCTGTTAGCGCCGTGTACGCTTACGCATGCGCATTCCCCAGCCGCCCACAATCCATCGATATGCTTTGACCCATTTCTCATCACCCGTCCATCTATGTCTGTATGTACTCCTCCCATGGTGAAGTGCGTTGCCGGCCTTATTGGTATTGGCGACTTGCTTGGGTCAATGTTGAGCATCTTCATTGTTATCTCCTTTATCATCGGCAGCTTCTCGTCTATTTTCTTGCTGTCTAGATGCCTTAGATCAAGATGAACATATTCAAGTCCAGATTCGTGATCCCTTAATCCGCGTCCCTCCCTTATCTCTGTTATTATGGCTCTTGAGACTATGTCCCTTGGAGCGAGTTCCATCTTGCTCTTTGCGTACTTCTCCATGAACCTCTCCCCGTTGGCGTTTCTCAGGTATCCTCCCTCCCCCCTTGCCGCTTCTGTTATGAGTATGCCGCTAGGGACGAGTGCTGTGGGATGGAACTGCACGAACTCCATGTCCTTGAGCGGAAGACCCGTTCTGAATGCCATTGCCGTTCCGTCTCCTGTATTAGAATATGAGTTTGTAGTGAGACTATAAACTCTAGAGGCGCCTCCTGTGGCCAATATCAAGGATTTTGATCTGAATGCCTTGATCTCCCTGTCTGCAAGGTCGAACGCTACGAAGCCGTGTATCCCGTTGCCGTCTCTTATTAATGATGTAGCAAAATGCTCGTTGAATATGTCTATATTCTTGTAGCTGAGTAGCTCATCGTATAGCGATCGCATCATGAAGAATCCAGTCTTGTCAGCTGCGAACGCAGTTCTCGGCACGCTCATCCCGCCGAAGGCTCTCTGTTCTATCATTCCCTCCTCACGTCTGTTCCACGGAACGCCTATATGGTCCAGGAACCTTATCTCGTCAGGCGCCTTCTTCACCAGCACCTCTACCGCATCCTGGTCCGCAAGGTAATCCGATCCTTTAATAGTATCATAGGCATGAAGCTTTTGGCTGTCCTTATTGACTTCAGGATAGAGCACGCCCGATATCCCTCCTTCTGCGGCTACGGAGTGGCTTCTCATGACATGGAGCTTGGATACTACTGCTATGCTTAATGCACCCTTGGATCTTCTGCTGGCGTGTATTGCCGCAGTAAGGCCAGCTATCCCGCTTCCCAAGACCACTACGTCATAATCAAGCAGTTCCATCAATAGAAATTAGACTTTAAACTTAATAAAATATCCCTATAATGGTCGCCCTGACTTTATTGCAGTAAAAAATCCCAAAAGAGACCTTATATCGCTATTTGACAGTGGTTCCCTTGTGCTTCTTGCCAGTTATTGCCAGAGCAAGCTGATCCATGTCATCGTTTACGAATCGTACTTCGATGCCTCCTCTCTTTGCCAGCTTTGCAGCCACAAGGTCGAATACAAAATTTGATCCTGCACTCCTCGAGTCTCTTATCGCAGCTACCTCTATCATCCTATTGTGGCTCACCATGTCAAGCTTCTTTGCGCTCTTGTCTGACGGTGGTCTGTCGTATATGTAGGCGTCCTCGCTTATGTTTATCAGAACCTTGCTTCCAGTTACTTCACATGACAGAGTGGATACTGCATCTGTAGATATCCCCGGAAGAAGACCACCCATGAATACCACGCTGTTTGCTTTGTTTGCAGCCCTCAGCTCTCCCAGATCTGTGACAACATTTGGATAGACGTCCATGTCAGAGAAGAGGTCCTTTACGATCAGGGCGTTTATTCTGGTTATAGCTATTGCGATCTCGTCCAGCACAGCTTCATTGGTTATTATCTGCCTGGATGAGCTTATGTAAAGCCTTGACGCGTAACCTCCTCCAACAGTTATTATAAATTTGTACCTTCCCGCATACTTTTTCAGGAGCTTTGCAAGCCTTCTTATATAGGAAACGTTCACGCCATTCTTCCTTGAGACCATACTTCCTCCGAGAGACATGCAGATTGTATCCATCAGTACACCATTATCTTCCTGCGTTCAACAAATATAAGATTATCGCTTTTTCAACTACCATCTTGTTCTTCGCCTGCTCCCAGGCGATGCTGTTCTTCCCATCAAGCACGTCCGAGGTTATCTCCTCCCCGCGATGCGCCGGAAGGCAGTGCATGACCTTGGCTCCCTTTTTTGCGAATTTCATTGCCTCAGCATTCACCTGATACTTTGCGAATAGCTTCCTCCTCTTCTCCGCTTCTGACTCCTGACCCATGCTTATGAATGTATCAGTGTACACCACGTCGCACCCACTAAGCCCGTCCTGTATGTCGTCAGATGTCACAACGGTCTCATATTTGCTTGCCTGGAGTATATATTCAAAATTGGCATGATATCCTCTTGGGCCTACCAGCGATATCTGCGCGCCCATCTTGGTCGCTGTAATCATCAGCGAATTTGCGGTGTTTGCTGCTATGTCTCCTACAAATGCAATCTTCAACCCCTTTACCTTCCCAAAGACTTTCCTTATAGTGTATACATCGCTAAGCGCCTGGCACGGGTGCTCAAGGTCAGTAAGAGCGTTTATCACAGGAACGGAGGAATATCCGGCCAGCTCCCTGAGGTCCGAATCCTTGTACATCCTTGCGGATATTATATCAACATAAGAACTCAGCACTCTAGCGGTGTCAGCAAGGCTCTCCCCTCTTGACATCTGCGACGTCTTTGCGTCTATGTAAAGTGAGTGACCGCCAAGCTGCAGCATTGCCGATTCAAATGATATCCTTGTCCTTGTTGAAGATTTCTCAAACAGAAGCGCAAGAATAGGCGAGCTCTTGGACAATGGCTTCTTTGACCTATCCTTAAGTGAATCTGCCAAACCAAATATCTTTTCTATCTGAGTGGCAGACAGATCGTTTGAGCTCAGCAAGTTCAAGCAATCTACCCAAAAATCATTCCCAATCCGCTTTCGCTCTCGTTCCTTTCTTTGTCCATCTCTCCTACAACTTTTGCCTCAATTTCAGGGTCTGCCCGCTCTATGCTAGGTATGCTCTCCTTGAGCTTTGGCTCAGCCTTATCCAGAAATGAATCTACGGCGCTTAGGACCAGATAATATTTGTCCTTGTCAAGTCCAAGTGTTATCCCGTCCTTTATCCAGTAGTCCTGTCTTGCGAATATGACATTTGCATTCTCATCCTTCTTCATCTCGGCAAGTTGCTCAGGAGTCTTGCTCTTGTCAAGATATGGATCGTATGACATCAGCTTCTTCAATGATTCGATGTCCTTCTGGTCGCAGATATAGGTTCTTGTTGGGATAAAGACACCTTTATATCTTCACTGCGTTTATGAAGCCTTCCTTTCCAGGCCTGTTTGTAACCATCGCTTTTCCGTCCTCTGTGTCTATTATAGTGCCCTTAGTTATTATATTGAGTCTTGCAAAGTTCCTGTTGTCCTTAGATTCGACTATTGTCCTTATCTTTACCTTTTTGTAGCTCTTTCCTGAAAGAAGGTTTGCGAATGCGGCATACTGCATCTTATCCTTGTTGTTGCCTCCGCGCGAGCGCACTCCCTTTATCACATTCTTATCTCCAAGCCTTGTTGACGTGAAGTATCCTCCCATCTCATGTCTCTTCTTGTCCCTATTCTTCAGCCTTATCTTTCCATTGCCCTTTAGCTTCCTGTGTGATTTTCCATGGAATTGCGATCCAAATTGACTCATGTTTACCACTAAGTATTGCTATAATCAACTACTTATAATTGCAAGGATAAAGATTTTAAAGGATGTGGTAGAGATAAAAGAGACTATTCTGAGGCATTCCATGTATAATCTACCAAAATTCAGCAATGGGCTTTGTGCAGCGCTGCTGAGCTCAAGTTCCGATATTGCAATAATACTGGAAGAGTCGAAGAGGCTGTCCAAGGGAAGCGACTTTGTACTTATGCTCAGGCCCTCAAAAGGCACAGAGCACAAGCTCATACCAGCATATATAGGCGCAATGATAAGGCAAAATAGTGGCACAATGCGCTCCAATTCTCTTGCCATAGAGATATTGCTATTTATTTCGGGCACGATGAATATAGGCAATGCAATAAAGCGTGCCGGTGCGAACGGCAAGGAGTTCGTTATATTCTCAAACAGGAAAAAGCTCATTGAAGGAATCATATCCAAATTCAAAATGAAGAAGCTTAAAGCATATTTGCTTGAGCTTGATCCGAAGGCTAGCGGAAGAATCGCAATTACAGCGATCAAAGATGATAAATAGCAAGTGTTGCAAGGTAGCCCAGAATGAGGCTTGCTGTAGCAGTTGAAACCCAGACCAGTATTATAATGAACATTGGTCTCTTCCTTATCAGTCTAGTTCTATAGCTTAATCCAGCCCCATAAAGGCTAGCTGTGAATGCCTGCGTATTTGATGCAGGCATGCTGAACAATGTTGCTATTTCTACAACTATCGCAGAGGTGGCTTGGGCTACAAGTGCATTAAGGTACCTCAGCGGCAATATTTCCGAGCCTATCATATTCAATTCACCTTTGCTCAGAAGTATGCTGCCTATGAATATGGCTGTCAATGTGATTGCCATCGCATATGTAGCGTTAATCAGTCCAGATACAGATGCGAATAGGAAACCTATGGTGTTTGCTCCAAGTACAAATGCGGTAAGGAAGGAAAGTACTATCAGTATCAGCTTCATGTTCCTCACAGAATTCCATATGTTGGACTTGGATAGCGAGTCATGCAGCAATCTCATTGCAATCAATACAAGAATTACAACAAGCAGAGAGGACAGTATCCAAAAACCTATCATATTTGATACGAAATTCAGATTTGGAGGCTTTCCATAGGCCAATCCTATGCCAACAAGAGACATTGCAAATGTTATTGACAGTGATTGGGGAATGCGCATCAGGTGCGATATTATGAATATTACCAGCGCAATTAAAAGGGCAACGACTATCAGAGCTTCTGAATGCGTTGGCATAAGTGCATTCAATCCTGCCGTAAGCAATCCTCCCTGAAGCAGGAATCCTGCAAGATACCCCAATATTGTTATTGATATGCCTGTCTTTCTATCTACTATGCGCCCGGATATTATGGCGCCTGAGCATGCAGAAAGATTGTTTCCGGAAACGAGCGCTACAAGGACGAACAATAACGGATAGATCAGAAGCTCGAGCAAATAGACCACTAAGTTATTATGGAACGCATTATACTTGCTATCATATCAGATGTGTCTTCACATCTGTCGAGTACGTCATCAGAAAGGTAGGCCACATCCTGCACATAATAGAATGATTTGAAATCAAGTTTGGCTGAGTATGCATATTCAAGCAGCGCATCCTTGAGCTCGTCGCCCTTCTGCTCTACAAGCTTTATCTTTGACCTTAACCTCTGTGCCTCTGCAAGAGTATTGACCTTGTGCATCTCGTAAAGCAGCACAAGCGCAGAATTTGTTAGTTCCGATAGATCGAGAAGCTTTGACTTTGTAAAACTGTCCATTTCCTTCTTTGTCTTCCTGAATCTGACTATAGTTCTTGACAGGTTAAATATCGTATCCACTATGTCATCCTGCATATTCACGAACTGCATCATGTCGTCTATCAGGTTAGGGGCTATTGCTCCGGAGGTTATTGAGCTGGTTATTTCGAAGACTTCCTTGTCTGCCAGCCGCTCTATTTCATGTATTGTGTCTATGTTGTTCTCTCCATTTATTGTCTCCACAAGCAGCTTGTTGGCCGAGGCTGCATGGTCTATTATTATCTTTGTCCTGGCAAACACATCGTGTTCTAAACTGCCTTTAAATATCCTGCCAAGTATTCTCATGCTTCCTCACCACCCTCGAATTCCGCGTTTATTATGTTGTATATAGATTCAGCCTTCTTCTTTCCTATCTTATCCACTTTCATAAGCTGTTTTGTATCTGCATTTGCTATATTTTTCAGGGTCTTGAAATGGGTTATGAGCTTATGCGCTATATTTGGTCCTATGTCTGGCATCGATCCCAATATGAGCGTCTGCCATTGGTAGGTGGTATACGCCTTTTTCAGTCCTGTAAGTCTGGGTCTGTTGCTCTCAATGTTCTGCTCCCGTTCAGCAAATTTCGACAATATGACCACCGTTTCGCACGGATTAGAAGACTTTATCACCTGCACATTATAATCTGTATAAAGTTTCAGTATAGTGCCCATTATCACGTTTTTACTAAGTCTATGGTTCGCCTCATTTCCTTCTATTATAAGAATGGGTTTTTCAAAGCTTGAATGCAGCCTATCAAGCTGCTCAAACAGCCTATTGTCCATTATCGAACTCTCAAGATCAGATATAGTCTTCCTTTCAACGCATATTCTCTCGGATACTATATAGTCGCCGACAGGAAGCTGGGCGAAATTAAGATCGATTCCAGAATCAGAAAGCCCATCTATTATATCCAAATTCCTTTCCCTGTTGTCAACAATGATCTTCAAGGGTTGCATAATAGTTAAATACTCTCCACATATTTAAGTATATTGCATATATGCCTGATGATTTAATGTCCACAAAAGTTAGTACAAGGAAGAGGCCAGACAGGAGCGTGCATATGCTCAAGGAGCAGCTGAAGATCGAGGAGGGTGTCTTTGACAACAGGACAATGATGTCGCTCTGGCGTATGTTCAACCACAACATAATATCAAGGCTGGAATTCATCATAGCGAAGGGAAAGGAGGCTGATGTCTATCTTGCAGATGCGGGAAGCTCAATAGCAGGAGAGCTTGTAGTTCTGAAGATATTCAGGGTAGAGACATCAAGCTTTGACAAGCGAGTCGACTACATGTTCGGGGATCCGCGTTTCGACAAGATAAGGAAAAACAATATATATGAGCTAGTTACTACATGGTGCAAGAAAGAGTATGGCAATCTGAAGATAGCCCAGGTAGCTGAGATCCATGCTCCAATACCCTACTACTTCAAGGACAACATACTCGCTATTGAATTCATTGGCTCGGACAGCACACCATCGCAGGTTCTCAAAGAGATGACTCTTGAAGATCCTGAAAAGGTACTCAATACAATCCTGTCAGACATAAAAAAGCTACATACCGCAGAGCTGGTCCATGGAGACATAAGCGAGTATAACATATTGATCAAGGAAGGCGTGCCTTACATAATAGATTTCGGCCAGGCAGTTGTATTAAACCATCCAAGCGCAGAAAAATTCCTTCAAAGGGACGTATACAACATAACCACCTACTTCAGGAAAAGGTACGGGATAAACAGGGATCCTGACAAGGAGCTTGCAAGAATAACCAGTCAGTAAAGCTTTTTGTGCATGAATGGTGCCAGTGCGCACGCAGTTGCAATCCTGAGATATTCCTCCCTGCTAGTTATATTGTTTGTGAGCACTCCCAACGCGCCTTCTTTCTGCTTGATGCCCTCCCTTCCAGTAAGCTCATCTACCACTGCACCAAGCTCTCGTCCTTTATAGACCTCGCGTGCAATTGCCTTTGGAAGCAGCATTGATGTTCCTTATCTGATTCCATCCTTTCCATTCCTGCTAACTATAAAGACATGGCCACATACCGTCATCCCATCCAGAGTCCTGCCTCTCACGTCCACTTCCACACCGACCCAAAAATCCGCAACTTTTGAGTTGGATAACACATAATTCGCGCTGGATATGGCTCCAAGCTTTGTCTCCTCTGCGCTCATAGGTATCTGAGATACCTCAGACGGAGCGTAAACAGACAGATACTGGCTCTTGGGAAGGCTTTTATGAATGCGTCCTTCACCTTGATTGGATTCTTTCAGCCTATGGCCACCAGCATAAAACCACAGAAACAGGATTAGACCTTTGGTATTTCGAATCCCCTTGCCTTGAGGGTTTCTTTGTCCATTATGCTGTATCTGTATACTACATCTCCCTTCTCATTTCCTTGGACCACCCATGGCCTTACCAGAACCATGTCGCCCTCCTTTATCCAGAATTGCCTCTTCAGCCTGCCAGGTATTGCGCATATTCTTTCATTATGATCGGAGCACAGTACCCTAAACTTTGATGCACCAAGCGCATTCGTAACTACTCCTACAACTTCATTGTCTCTTGGGAGCAGGATCTTCCTCTCCTCGGTCTGTGCCGGTCCTCTGCGGTGTGCCCCTCCGCTTCCCCCTCTTCCCCTATTCCCTCTATATTGTCCAGGCATTCAAATCATCAAGAATTCTTTACTGTATACTTAGCTCCGCAGGCCTCGCACACTATCGTTGTGTATCCCCTGTCTATCAGCTGCACGTGCGTGTCTGGCTTGTGGCACTCTTTGCATATTATGTAGAGCTCGAAGTACCTTTTTATCTTCTCGTTAAGTGTATTCTGCGATATCTTTGCAAGCACTGTAAGCTTCTGGTCATCATACGTTATAGGTGCTGCAAGCTCCTTTGTTAGGTATTTGGCTATCTCTGCCTTGTTCCTCCTTGCCACATCTGCGATCTGGGTCATATTCTTCACTATGGTCTTGTTCCCCTGAATCAGAGAGTCGGCCTCCGGTATCTTGAAATCGACCTTTTCCTCGGAAAGCCCAGGAAGCAGGTCGAAGGCCTTCTCAAGTAGCTGTTCGTAATTGCTCATGCTCCCATATTCGAAGCCAATTTATATAAGCATTTGTAAGTGAACTATAATATGCAGCAGATAGGCGGGAAGCTAGGGGTTTCCCATCCGCAAATCCCCTTCAGGCGGGCCAATGCTAGCTGAGTATAATACGGGTATATTGGACCCAGACTAAAGCGTTGAGATTCTGCCTTTAGTGGTAGTCCTTTATATGAACCGGGCTAGGCCGGAAGGAGCAACCCTAAGTATAAAAGATATGTGCAAGCGTTACGTATCTGTACAAAGGGCTATGCTCTTAAGATACAGGATTGAGTGGAGGTCTGGCAATCTTATATATCTGTATTGTGCCAAATAGCTTCTGCTGCACTCACATGCTGGGTTCGCCTAGAGGTAGGGCGGCAGGTTGCTAACCTGTTTAGGAGAAATCCTTTCATGGGTTCGATTCCCATACCCAGCGTATTCCTTCTGTAGTTGCACAAATCAGATCTGGGCATTCAGAAAAAATTGCACCCCTGAGATAATGGCCTTTGCGATGAAAAGCAAATAGCAAGCCGCTTCAGTGAATCAGGAACATGGCCTGCAACAGAATGTTGCGTGAAGTCCATATATTCTAGCGGCTGGATGATGCCGCAAGATCAACGAAAATATGTCTGCACCTACATCTATTTGGCATTATAATTGCAGCTTCCTCAATGGGATCTGCGCTTGTTTGAACATCTTTGCCGTAACTGTGTTCATAGGGTATTCCGCATTATAGACAACCTCGATTATCCCACTGTTTAGTATCATTTTCGTGCAGAACAAGCAGGGCGAATTTGTTGTGTATATGACTCCTCCCTTTACGCTTGTACCATGATATGCTGCCTGGACTATCGCGTTTTCTTCTGCATGTGAGCAAAGGCATTCGCCAAGATGTGTGCCTCTTCCTACAGAGCTGCTGCAACGTTGGCATCCGCCTTCGTCGCAATTCTTGAGCCCTCTCGGTGTGCCGTTGTAGCCTGTCGATATTATCCTGCGATCCTTGACTATTATCGCGCCTACCTGCCTCCTTATGCAACTTCCTCTAGCTGACACGCTCTTTGCAATGTCCATGAAATATTCGTCAAAGCTTGGGCGTGCATGACTCTTGGCTAACTGTTTTTTCATAATTTCAACCATATTGTCTAGCTATGTACTAAAATCTATTATTAGATAACTTATTATGTTTTATCTCAGGGAATTCGATTCTTTCTCCCTTCGCATTGGCGACCAGCAACTGTCTTAATCTCTCTTATTTGGCAGTCTATCTACAGCAGGTTTCTGCACGACAAGCGTTACTGCCTGCACCGGCACGAAGTTCCTTTCAGCATCGTATTTCATCCCATAGACTACTGTCCATCCTGCATCATGGTAAAGTTTGGATAATTGCTGGGACTCGAACTGCAGCGTCTTTGCAAGTGCATTGTCGCTTCCATCGAAAAGCAGCCTGAAAGGCTGCTCCATGAGCTTAACCTCGTGCTCAAGCCGCTCCTCAATGAAATTCTCAGGCAGAGATGAAGCGAATCTCATTGCATTTATACCTCCAGGCTTTGTAGCTTCCATTAGCTTCTGAACGAACTGTTTCTTGTCAGCCTCGCTTACGTATTCAAGCACATCATTTACTATGATGAGTGAATAGTTGCCTGAATTCAGGGCGAGTACATTGCAGACCTCAAAATTTACCGGCGAACCTATACCAGATTTTGAAGCCTTCTCTCTGGCTTTCTGCACTCCAACTTCTGACAGATCTATTCCTTTAACAAAACTAAACTTTCCGGTCTGAGCTAAAAATAGGGACGTGTCCCCGGTTCCGCATCCCACATCAAGCGCTGACCCTCTCCCGAAGTTCCTGTTGCCCAGCCTTCTGAATACATCTCTGAAACCAAATCCAACATCACTACGCGCCACACCTTCCTTGGCATACTGTGTGTCAAAATACTTCGCAATCCTTTGGTAATTCTGCTGTTCAACCGTTACAACTCCAGGCATGCATATCACTCATAGTTGCTTTATGCTAAACCAGTTATAAAAGTATATCTAAAAGTGACAAAAACACAGTAAAAATTGTTAATATGTAACCTGCCTTTCGGTGCACTGTTGAATGAACCAGAATTTTACTGAGAAGGTATTATTTCAGGATGGACAAATTCCCGTTACAGCCTCTTTAAGGCACCATTTCCGTAAAGTTGCAGAATATCGTAGGCTCAAAACCTTTGCAGTGCTTCTGCAAGCACATTTGGTTTTTTCACACTTACTATATTTTCTCCAAACTTTCTCTTGACTCCTGAGAAGATTCCTTCAGTTGCGGGTCATCTGTCGCCATAACTTACTTTTTCAGCCCATTTCTCGTAGCCTAACTCTTGATATTTATTTACTTCGCGTTGCCTGCGTTTACTTATGACATCGCACTTCTGTTTCCGCACCACTACGGAGTTCTTTCTTATTTTTATAGAACTACGAATGTGATGTTTGCCAAGAAAATTGAACATTACGTGAGTATCATGTGTACCGTCTGCTCCGTAGTTCGTTATATGCTTCTTCTTTTTTATCAACTTCTTCATCTGTTTTATTGCAATGTTTGGTTCGGATTCTCCTTCACCTTCAATAAATACGTCTACATCTAACAGCTTCTTTTTCTTTTTATCAGCAGTTATTACTACAACTACGTGTTTCTTCTTTTTGTTTTTGTCGCCGTATTTGTCCATTCTATATTCGCCCCTATTGTTCAATTTCAATCCAGTTTCATCAGACTTTACTTGTAAATTAGTATCGGTAGGTAGAATTATCTTCGGTTTGAAGTTGTGTACCCTGTGCCATATAGTGGTATAATCATTGTATCTGGGGATTAGATTTGACTCTGCAAGTTTCCTAGTAATTCCTTCCAAACCTCTGTAATCGACTAATTGATGCCATACTGCCTCCCATTCTATGAAGGACTTAGGGAACAGATACTGTCTGCCTATTTTGTTTTTATTCATCTGCTCCAATTCTTTATCCCAATCTTTGAATAGGTTGAAGTCTAGATAAAACATTCCACTTGCAACAAGTTTTTCATTGTATTCAGGCCAATTCCTTTTGTCCTCATAGTCTCTATCCCATCTTTCTTCTTCCATACCTGATCGCTGAAGGAATTTTACGAGGAAGGTTTATATTTTATACCAATATTTTGGAATAGTGGAAGACGCCAGATGCCTATTCATTCAACACAGCAGCTCAGTTCCTGTCCCTTCTCTTCCTTGGCATCTCCGCTGCAAGCTGCTTTACCTTATCGATAAGCTGATCCTCCTTGTTGTACATCTTATCAACAAAATACGGGGTGAACGGACTATATGTGCTGAAAGGGAAGTATAAGAAGACCTTCTTTCCTGTGCTGTGCGCGTGCATCCTCTCGCTGTCCACGCCGCTCGAATAGACAAGACTTGCAAGGTGTATCACTACCATGTCTGATTGGTCTATCTGGTGGTAGTCTCTTCTTACGGTCTGATTTGATGCTGTCTGCATTATCTTAGGGTCGTTCTTGTACTTCTTGTAGGAATCAAGGTCAACCTTCCCCGGCTTGAAAACTATGGCAATCTTGTTCAGCTTATTAACAAATCTCTCCAGATTCCTAAACACGCTCTTGTTTGCGCTGGTCATCGCGAAACTTATGTAAATCTTTATCATGTCTGGGTTGTATATGAGGTTGTACAGTGTCAACGGATCCTCCTGCAGGCCTATCAGGTAGTTCTGCTTTCCCAGTGCACTGCTTATCAGGTCTGTAGTGTATACCTCAAGCTCAGACCAGATAAGGAGCTCGTACATGTCTATGTGCGAATCCTTAAGGTTCTCCTTGTCTTCAAAGAGCATGTCATGTTCGCGCTCAGTAGCTATCACTGTTATGAAGAAATCCGGCTTGAGTTCCTTGAAGTCACTTATGTCCATGAGGTTTATCGGACCGCTCTTCCACCAGAATGTTGTGTGCCCATCGATTATGTAGTCTGTGCCAGGGGTGCTCTTTATCCTGTCATTTATCTTATGTAGTGCATTTAGCGTTATGACATCAAGCACCTTCTTGTCAAGATTGAGCAGCGTTTTAGGTGTAAGCTCACCGTTGAGTCCCTTTGCTACCTCAAGCATCTCGTCTACCAGGTTTATTATCTTGAGATCCTTCCCGTGTGACTTTGCCAGCTTTACTACCTTGCTTTCTATTGCGATCCTGTTTGAGCCTGCCACAGCGGTGCTGAATATTATCATGATTTAAGTATGGATATTCAAGTTTATAATGTTATTCCTCGTGGGTCAAAAAGAGCATTCATGACCGGAAATCCCTTAAATTACTAAAGTTTTGTATATTCAATTGGGGTGTGGGGTGAAAGAAACCTAGCGGCTTTAGCCTGCAGAAAATTTCACTCCACTGTACGTAACTGTCACTAATTTTTAATGCTTGAATTCCCCACTGCTTGCGGTGGGGATGCGCTGTGCAATAGTTACTAATAGCTAATTAGATAAATATTTGAACATTTTAGGCATAAAATTTGGCTTATTGAATTCTGCAGAAATGTGGTACTTTGCCGATTGCAAAGAAGGGAAGAAACGGTTGGAGAGTTTCTTCCGTGCAGGTTTCCAACACTGTTCTTGCGGATTCAGGTCTGGAGAATATGGGGGAAAGAATGCCAACTTGAACGTCTTTGCGTGCAATCTCAAAAATCTGTCCACCATTTTTCCATGATGGCAAGGCCCATTATCTACGAATAGCAGTACTTTACCCCAGCGTCTTGAGAGTTTGGCTGCAAACCTTACAAAGTCTCTCTGTTTCTTCCTCTCCGAAAATGAAAAAACAAAGGATCTGAGGCTCCTTGCTCCGAAGACATTTGTACATACATTCTTGCTGTTTATCGTCACAACAGGTCGGCTACCTCTCTTCGCCCAACCTTTTTGTATTATTGGAAGGAGACCGAATGTTGCTTCGTCTTCGCATCCAATTACGAAGCCCCTCTTTCGGTAATGGCGTACCAGCCTGGAAGCTTTTTTTTAAATTTGTCGATATTTTCCTTGTTTGGATGTTTATAATGTTTCGGTCTAGGTTTTTGCATGCTCAATCCTAAGGCCTGCAATAACTCCCACACATGTACTGAGGTGTAATTGACATCATACCTTTTTCGGATGTACTCCTTTACCTCTTTTGTAGTCCACAATCCGCCATCGTTTCTTAGTAGTCCTCGTTCCTCCAGATAACGTACAAGACTTTTGCGTTGGCGAATCGTAAGAAACGATGGTCTGCCGTCCTGTTTTATGCTGTCTTTTGCTTCTATACCTCTTTCACAGAAACGATGAAGTATACTATGCACTGTCCTTCTTTTCAGATTAGTTTCTTCTGCAATTTCATCGATACTTTCCCCCTTCTTGCGGTGAATTGCACACAACAACCTTATCTTTGGTTTTGCCTTCTGTTCGGCAGAGTAGAGGCTCTTTAATTTGCTCAGTTCCATTTTCGGAAGAAAACGTTCGCCTGTTGGTAAACCCCACATATACACACCATATGATATGTAGGTAAATAAGTATATAAATGTTCAATTATTAATCTAATCTGCTATTATATATAAAGATATAGATAGGGATTCGCAACTTATAAGTAAACGCCAAGGTAGGGATTTGAACCCTAACTCCCCTTGCGAGGAACCGGTTTGCTTTTTGCATCACGAGATCAGCTCTTGAGGTAAACTCAAGACCGGCGCATTAACCGGATTCTGCAACCTTGGCACAGAAGCTTATTTGCAAACTAACTTTATAAAGCTTCATTGCGTCTTTTATCTGCAAATTGCCAGTTGTCCGATGCGATGACAATGGAAAATGAAGATTTTGACAGGCTATTGAGGATATGCAGGCTCAGTCTCGAAAAGGGCGAAAAGGCAAAGATAAAGCACGAGATAGACGGGATAATAGAATACTTCAATACGATAGATGGCGTTGACTGCGATAAGTACTCTCCGTCATACCATCCGATAGATATACCTTCAAAAAGGAGGAAGGACGAGCCGGAACAATTCCCTGATGTTGGAAAGCTGCTCAGGAATTCAAAGATATACAGATTCTTTATAGTGGGTCCTAAGATATGAAAGGCGGCATCGAAGAGTTTCTTAAGACTGAGAAATTCGAAGGCTATTATGAAGAGCTTATCGTCGAACTAGAAAAGCTAAATTCAAAGCTGCATATATTCAGCAATATAAACAAGGGTCTGAGTACTGGCCTTCCGTTCAGTGTAAAGGACAACATATGCGTCAAGGATGTTGTGTCTACTGCATCATCCCAAATGCTAAATGGATACACTCCGCCATTCAATGCTACTGCCATAGAAAGGCTTCCCAAAGAAGAGTTCGGCTTCATTGGCAAGACGAAGATGGATGAATTCGGATTCGGGACCTTCGGAATTAACTGCAAGGATCACCCTCTTAATCCTTTTGACGATAGATACGTGACCGGCGGGTCAAGTGCCGGATCTGCAGTTGCAACCGCAGTGCTGAAGCACCACATATCCATAGCAGAGTCAACAGGTGGGTCGATATCCTGCCCTGCTGCGTTTTGCGGGATAATAGGGTTCACTCCTACTTATGGCCTGGTGTCAAGATATGGACTGATAGACTATGCGAGCTCGCTCGATAAGATAGGCGTGATGGGAAGGAGCTCTGCGGACATAAGATATGTGTTTGATAAGATAAAAGGAAGTGATAGATACGATACCACATGCGTTGACCATCCGATATCAAAAGAGAGCAGAAAAAAACTTGTGATAATAGACCAGTTGATGGCTGGTGTAGATGAGGAGATAGCAAGCTCGTTCGACAGGACTATTGGAAAACTCCAGAACATTGGCTATTATGTAGAGCACAAGAGCATCCCATTCATAGAGAAGACTATACCTGCATATTACATAGCATCAATGGCAGAGGCATCTACAAACCTTGCAAAATTCACCGGCTTCAAATACGGCTTAAAGATAAATGACTTTTCAAAAGGATACAACGATTTCTTCACCGAAGCAAGGAACAATTTCGGATTAGAGGCAAAGAGGAGGATAGTTCTTGGTACGTTTGTAAGGAGCTCAAGCGTCAAGAGCAAATATTATGAAAAGGCCCTCAGGCTTAGGCACATGATGATCAACGCTTTAGGCGTAATTCTGAAGGACGGATTTATCATATCTCCAACGATGCCGATAAAGACGCCTACAGTGAAAGAGGCAGAAGACTTCGATCCGGTAAAGGAATATAGCATAGACTCGATAACTGTACCACCGAATTTTGCAGGACTTCCTCACATCTCCTTTCCCTCGGATTACATAAAAGGGATGCCAGTAGGAACCCAGATAGTAGCAAACCACTTCAATGATTATGCCCTCCTTGATTTTGTTGAGAGATGGGAGAGCCAGTTCGAATACAGATTCAAGTATAATGTTGGTGCCTTATGAAGATAGGACTGGAAGTTCACGTTGCATTGCCTACAGAGACAAAGCTATTCTGCAGTTGCAGTACTAATGCTGACGAACCAAATACCTCAATCTGCCCCGTCTGCCTAGGGTTTCCAGGGTCAAAACCGATGCTAAACGATGCGGCATTAAAATCTGCGCTTACTGTTGCAAAGGCTCTCCACTGCAAGATAAATGATAATACATATTTTCTCAGGAAGGTCTATTTCTATCCTGACCTTCCCAAGTCATACCAGATAACGCAGCTTGATGGGGCGATTGGCCACGGTGGGTATGTGGATATAAGCAAGAAGAGGATACGAATAAGGAGAGTGCAGCTTGAGGAGGACCCTGCAAAGATAATACGCGAAGACGAATACTCCCTCCTCGATTTCAACAGATCTGGGATCCCGCTTAACGAGATTGTAACTGAGCCAGACATAGAGACAGAAGAGGAGCTCAGAGAGTTTGTGAATGAGCTTAGGAGCATACTGTATTATGCTGGAGTGGACATAAACAAGGAGATGAAGACGGACTTGAACATATCGTTAGGCGAAGAGAGGGTGGAGATAAAGAACGTGACAGGAATAAAGAACCTTGTAGATGCAGAGAGATTCGAGGTAAAGAGGCAGGGCGAATTGATATCTCGCAATCAGAAGATCCCAAAAGAGACCCGCGCATACAACTCAGAGACGCTTTCAACGATATCCTCAAGGGAGAAGGAGAGCGACGAGGAATACGGATTCATATACGAGCCGGATCTAGCATCTTATCCAACTGGAGATATAGTCATTCCAGAGGTAGTGATTGCAAGCGATGTCGCAAGACAGCTCTCATCAAAGTATGGCTTAAACGAAGCTACCGTCAAAGAGCTTGTCATGTTCGATAGGCATGCCCTTGGGCTGGTTCAGTACGGATTGAAGCGCAGCAATGCAAACAGAGTAATAAATGCGATAGAGCTGCTCAAGCGCCATGGAAACATAACAATTTCTGACGAGAGCTTTGGAAAGATGCTGTCTTACTTAGACAAAGGGCTTCTTCTCAATGAAGACGCGATAAAGTCTCTGCAGGAGAACAGGCAGGTGGAGATTGAGAAGAACACCGTAAGCACAAAGGAAATAGACAAGGCAATACTCGGGATAGTTGCGCAGAGGCAGGATCTTGTTAGGGAATACAAGACAAACAGCAAGGCGTTCAATTTCATAGTCGGCATGCTACTCAAAAAATACAAAGTAAATCCAAAATACATCTCAGAGCGGCTGGCAGAAGTACTTAAAGACAAGGCTTAAATATCTGGCCAGACAGTTTTTATCTGATTTCTAATGGAGTTCAATTGCGGTACTCTTGATGAGAGCCACATTGGTAAGGAGGTGAACCTCAAAGGATGGTGCAGATACCTGCGGGATCATGGCGGGAAGCTGTTCATAGACATTGCAGACATGCATGGATCAACCCAGCTGGTATTCGAAAAGGAGGCAAAGGAGAAGGCAGAACGGCTTGGCAAGGAGTTCGTGATATCTGCCACAGGCATAGTGGAGAAGCGAGAACCAGACACTGTTGACAGCACAAATCCCACTGGAAACGTGGAGCTTTATGTAAAATCACTTGATGTCATAAGTGAGTCTGCAGTCCCTCCATTCGAGCTGATTGAAGAGAAGGAGAAATTCCTTGCAAATGAGGAGTTAAGGCTCAAATATAGGTACCTGGATCTTCGCAGGAAGAGTATGACCAGCAACATACTATTCAGGGACAAGGTGACAAAGGTTATTAGGAGGTTCTTCTGGGATAATGACTTTCTGGAGCTTGAGACTCCATTCCTTGTAAAGGACAACTATGAGACAGGCTCGAGGACACTGATAGTTCCATCAAGGATAGACAAAGGTAAGTTCTATGCGTTGGCGCAGTCTCCGCAGATATACAAGCAGATGTTGATGATCTCAGGGATCGAGAAGTACTTCCAGATGGCGAGGTGCTTCAGGGATGAGGATCCAAGGGAGGACAGACAGCTCGAGCACACGCAGATAGACCTAGAAGTTTCATTCAGAGACGAGCACTACATACAGGATACTGTGGAAAGGATGTTTTCGATGATATTCAAGGAGGTCATGGGAAAGGATCTTAAGTCGCCATTCCCTCACATGAAATACGAGGATGCTGTAAGGGCGTACGGAAGCGACAAGCCAGACCTGAGGTTCGACAACAAGATAATCGACATAAGCAAGGAGCTTGAGGGAACGCAGTACAACATACTCAAGAGGGTCGTCGATACGAAAGGACATGTAAAGGCGATTGCGTTCGATGCAAAGTTTGACGGAAGCAAGGGAAGGCTTGACAAAAACTACATGCTGAAGATGATAGAGCTCGCAAAGCTTTTTGGCCTGCGCGGTCTTACCTGGCTATATGTCAAGGACAACGCGATCCACTCCGATCCTGAAAGCATATCAGAATCGTTGAAAGATTCAGAGGCGGCAATACGAAATGCGCTTCAGGCGAAGAACGGCGATATAATAATAATCGGAGCGGACCTGTCGGAAAGGATACTTCTCGACGCACTTGGAAGGCTTAGGAAGACAATTGGAGACAAGATAGGAGTTTATAACACAGAATATTCATTCCTTTGGATAGACGAGTTCCCTCTTTTCGAGATAAATGAGGTCACGGGCAAGGCTGTTCCGGCGCATAATCCATTCACTGCGCCAACAGAATCTACCCTCAACTTCCTTGATTCCAGTCCCGAAAAGGTAAGGGGAAGGCAGTACGACCTTGTCCTAAATGGGAATGAGCTGGGAAGCGGAGCGATAAGGATAAATGATCCCAAGCTTCAGAGGAAGATCATGGGCCTATTCGGAATGGACGATAAAACAATAGAAAAGAATTTCGGATTCTTCATAGAAGCACTTTCATACGGCGCTCCGGGCGAGGGAGGAATGGGTCTTGGACTTGACAGGATTACTGCGCTTCTCGCCGGCTCAGGGAACATAAGGGACTTCATACTCTTTCCAAAGAACAAGAGGTTTGAGTCTTCTGTTGACCTCTCTCCAACCCCAATAGACCAGAAGAGGCTAAAGAACGACTATGGACTCGAGTTCAAGGATGTATGACAGAAGGACCAATCTAAATCTATTTTGTAACTGTATAGTGGCTGACGTTCTGCCCTCGAAATTTAGTTGAGATTATGCTGCATTATCCCATTCATGATAAACTGGACTGGATTATTCCCTCTGTGCATCTCTGTTAATACTACCGACATCATTATCTCCCTTGCATGAACGCCCATACCACTTCTGTGGCATCCGGATATCTTCCTTGCAAGTACCAGCTTCCTCACATCTCTTTCAGAGCTGTTGTTCGTTGGCTCTGCCTCTTTGTACCTCATACACGTAAATAACCAATTCTGGAAGTCCACTAACCGTTCCACGAATTTTGCAACTCTTTTCCTACGCCATTTCCTCTCCAAAAGTTTTTCCAGTCTTCCGACCATCCCCGAAATCCTCAATTCTGCACTTCTTGTGCCTTCTTTACCTGCATCTTTGACCGCAACGATGACCCCATACATATTCTGAATACCTAGAGCATTCCCCCAACTTCGTTGGGGGTTGAATTGATTCTGCAGTAAATATACGTTTTGAGGAGGAAAAATACTTGACGCGACGTGATGTTCGTCGCGCCGAAGTAATGCAATGGTGAGTGTAACTCAA